>DAOUHS010000195.1:0-5282 GCA_034428415.1 Dehalococcoidia bacterium | reverse complement strand
GCGACCGGTGTTTCCGGGCCCTCGAGCGAGGCGATCTCGTGATTGTTGACGTAGACGTTGACGTGTTCGAGCAGTTCCTGTTCGCCGTCGAAGACCATCTCGCCGAAGCCGGGGAAGCGTTGATCGAGATCGCGCAACACGCCGTTGACGTCAATCCCGTCGGCATCGACGAAGGTGCGGTTGCCGGTGATCTTCCGGAACGGCGTCGGAATGTAGACCTTCACGCTCATGGACTTGTCCTCTCAGCCTCTCGACTTACTCGTTGACTGCATTCAGCTCTCCGAGAGCGGCATTGAGAGGTACCGCTCTCCCGTATCGCAGATCGTGGTCACGACACGACAATCGGGACCGAGACGCCTGGCGACGATATTCGCCGCATGCACGTTCGCTCCCGATGAAATCCCACACAAGATGCCCTCTTCACGCGTTAACCGAAGCATCATCTGTTCGGCGTCCCGATCGGAGACTCCGATTACTTCGTCGTACACCTCACGGTTCAGCACACCGGGGACAAATGATGCGCCGATGCCCTGGATCGCGTGGACCGAGAATCGGCCGCCCTGCAACACCGGGGAGCGCTCAGGCTCGACCGCGGTGACGGACAGTCCGGGCTTGCGATCGCGGAGCACTTCGCCGACGCCGGTGATCGTGCCGCCGGTGCCGACGCCGGTGACGAATGCGTGCAGGCGCTCGCCGTCAGCCATTTCCCGGCCTTCGAGGGCCGACCAGATTTCCAGCGCCGTGGTGCGGCGGTGGATTTCGGGATTGGAGAGATTTTGAAACTGTTGAGGCATGAAGTAGCCGTCTTCCGAGGCCAGCTCCTCCGCCGCGTAGACCGCGCCCGTCATCCCCTCGATCGCGGGCGTCAGCACTACTTCCGCACCGAATCGTTCCAGCAATCGCCGGCGTTCGTGCGACATGTCTTCGGGCATGGTCAGGATTAGCCTGTAGCCCTTGACGGCTGCGACCAATGCCAGGCCGACTCCTGTGTTGCCTGAGGTTGGCTCGACGATGACGTCACCGGGTCGCAGTGCGCCGCTGCATTCCGCGTCGTCGACCATGGACTTCGCGATTCGGTCTTTGACCGATCCGCCGGGATTGAGCGATTCCAGTTTGGCCACGACCTCGGCACCATCGTCGGACACGACTCGTTTCAGCGTGACCATCGGGGTGGCGCCGATGAGATCAAGCACGGAATCTGCCAGCAGCGGTCGAGTCAGGCTCAAGGTGGCGTTCGCCTCGTCCAGGTGGGTGGTCAAGTGGTTGGTCTAGATGTGGTATCGACCGCCGGTTGGCGATCCCATCAGGGCCGATTCCGCGGCCAGGTCGGCGATGGTGCGGTCGGCCAAGGTGTCCAAAATGGCGGCGCGCACGTCGTCCCAGAGGCGGACTTGCGCGGCCGCCCCGGTACAGCGCTCGGAGGCTCGGCCGTTTTGCGCGCCGCGCTCGAGACAGGCGGCGAGCGTCAAGGGACCCTCGAGGGCTTCGACGACTCGGTCTAGTCGAATGGCATCCGGCGCCGTCGCCAGTTGATGTCCGCCCTGAGCGCCGCGCGCCGAAGAGATGAATCCCGCTGCCCGCAGTCGTCCGAGCACCTGGCCGGCGAGCGAAGGAGGGATGCCCTGACGCTCCGCGATTTCTGATGAGGGAATCGGTGCGCCGTCGTCGTGCTGGGCCAGATCGACCAGGGCGCGAATCCCGTAATCGCTGGTGGACGACAGCTTCATCATCTGGAAAACATCCCCGCCGTTTCGCCCCGGGAGCGATGCGGATAATCTTGACTGAAATAGTAACATTTCCCCTCGACCAGCCAACGTGGTCGCGAAGAGCGCAATCGGAGCGAGCGAATGACGACGACCGCCAGTGCATTCGAGGCGACAGAGATTGAGGCGACGGCGGTCAAACTGGCCAACGCGCACCCTGCCGACATTGTCGCAGCGGCGCTCTCCAACTTTGACAACCTGACGATCTCCTTCAGCGGCGCTGAAGATGTGGTGCTCGTCGATTTAGCGGCGAGCGAGGCGAGGAAGCTGAATCGGTCGTTCAGTGTGTTCAGCCTGGATACCGGACGGCTGCATCCGGAGACGCTTGAGTTCATCGAGCGCGTCAGAGAGCACTACGGCGTCCCGATTGAGGCGTACTACCCGCAGGTTGAGTCGGTCGAGGCGCTGGTCCGAGAGAAGGGGCTGATCAGTTTCCGGAACGATGGTCACGGGGAGTGCTGCGGGATCCGCAAGGTTGAACCGCTGGGTCGGGCGCTCGCGTCGGTCGACGCTTACGTCACGGGCCAGCGCAAAGATCAGTCACCCGGCACGCGGGCGGAGATTCCGGTCGTTCAGCTCGATCCTGGATTTGGGCGCGAGGACAGTCCGCTGGTCAAGTTCAATCCGCTGGCCAACTGGACCTCCGGGCAGGTCTGGCAGCACATCATGGCCTACGGCGTGCCGTACAACCCGCTGCATGACCAGGGGTTCAAGTCGATCGGCTGTGCGCCTTGCACTCGCGCGACGCATCCGGGGGAGCACGAGCGCGCCGGCCGGTGGTGGTGGGAAGAGGCGACGCAGAAGGAGTGCGGCCTGCACGCCATCAATCTGGATGGACCGCAGCAGTAGCGACCAGGATCGCGTCAACCAGTTCGCCCGCTGCGATTGGCGCTTCCGCCAGTAGCTGTCCATCCTTCGTTGCGACGACCGGCACTGAGTCGCCGTACTCACCCTCTTGAACCGACCAATCGAACTGCATCGCTGCGGCGAGTGAGGCCATCAGCTCGCGGGCCTGTTCGCAGGCGCTGCAGTCGGCCTTGACCCAGAGCACGAGTTCGAGAGCATCAGCCACGACCGAGTCCTCCACGGCGGCTGCCGCGATGTGTGTGTCGACCGATCGTCACATCGGTCGGTACCGGCGGCTGGAGGTGTCGACGCAGGTGCAGCGCCATCCAGACAGCCGCGACGCCCGTCACGATGGCCAGTAACTGAGGGACGGATAGCGCTCCGGCGATGGCCGCTTCATCGGTCCTGAGCAGCGACAGCGAGCCGCGGACGACGGCGTATGCGAAGACGTAGAAGGTGAATCCCCAGCCGGCTCCGACACCCATTCGGCGCAGGAGGAAGAGGCCGCCGAGGATCATGAAGTCGAGGATTGGCTCGTAGCCGCCGGCGACCGGGTGTATGGCGACCGGCGCTTCACCGTCGAGTCCACGAGAGCCTCGGAACCAGCCGTCGATGCCTGGCGCCGACCAGGGGCCGTCGGTGAATGGGTGCGTGTAGCGGAAGGCCCAGGGCAGCTCCGACGCGTTGGCGAAATGCTCGCCGTTGACGAAGTCGCCGAATCTACCGATGGCCTGTCCGAGGATCATCCCGGGGGCGGCAACGTCGAGCGCTACCCACTTGGGGAAGTTGGGCTTGAAGAAGGTGACGTAGAGGAATCCACCCAGCACGCCGCCGATCATTGCTCCGTAAATCGAGATGCCGCCGTCGGTCAGTGCGAAGATGTCGCCGACCTTGCCAATCTGGTCGGTGTGTTCCAGGACCCAGAGGAGTCTGGCGCCGATGATTCCGGAGAGCACGGAGACGACGGCGATCGACATGGCGTCGTCTTCGGAGATTCTCGCTCGGCGGGCGAGCCGGACGGCCAACCAGACACCGAGTGCGATCCCGACGGCCGTGAACAGACCGTGCCAGGTGAGTTCGAATCCGCCGGTGTCGATCAACACCGGGTTGATGTTGATGTTGATGATCGCGACCAGCTCAGCCATCGTCCCGCCTCCCGTCCTCAGGTTGAGCGTAGTCGCCTCCAAACAATCCGCGGCGGGGACCGAGCCTCAGCTTGCGCTTCTGAGCAACGTCGCCGCTGGCGAGCTGTTGCAGTTCTGAGGTCATGTCGATGCCGTGTCCGGCCTGTCCGGCGAGCTGCACCTGATCGTCCGTGACCCGTGCCCAGATTCGGCGTCGGGGCATGAAGAAGGTCGTGGTCATGCCTACGATCCCGAGTCCGATTCCGACCCAGAACGCGAGCCCGCCCGGGTCGCGGCGGACGTTCAATCCGGTGAATTCACGTGGTCCGGCAAACTGGTAGCGCATTCCCGACTGGACGATCTCTTGACCCTCGTCCAGCTCGATCCGTCCCGCCGTGCCGCCCAAACCGAGGATCATGCGCGATGGCCGACCTACCTGTCCGCCGGCCGAGGATTCGTTGGTCGATCCGACCGCTAACTGCACGCTTTCGCCGCCCAGGGCGTCAAACTGCTCGGCAGTTCGGGCGAGACCGAATCGCTCCAATGCGATGAGCGCGTCGCCGCTGGCTCCGGGAATCTCGCTCGCGACCTCGTAGAAGACCGACTCGGCTCCGAGCCAGGTCAGCTCGATTGAACCGACCGAACGGGTCTCGTCGACCTCCAGTGATCCCTGTAGCGCGCTGTCAGGCTCGGGGCCGATGTAGGTCAGGCTGAGGCCGCCGCTCAGATCTGCCGACTCTCCGATCGCGAGCCCTCCGCGTTCCTCTTCGCGTTCGGGCGAGTAGTAGAAGAACCCTTCTCCGGCGGTGCCGTCTCGGAAGCCGATCCAGAGCACTTCGCTCTCGCGGATGGGTAGCGCGGCCAAGCGGGCCTCGTTCTGGGATTGCTCGAGGGAGACGGGGCCGTCGAAGACCACTTCGCCATCGAGCGAGATTTTCAATCTTGGAGCAGATGGCGGATCGACGCCCACTCCGAGATCTGCGAACGTCAAGCCGCCAGGACGCTCAGGTGTCGGGATCACTCGATACCAGAACTCGAAACTGTCGGTTGTGGGAACCAGGGTGACGGCCAGCGATCGGAGGCCGTCGAGTGGGATCAGAGTGTATCCGGCGACGCGTGGATCCTCGGATTCTTCATCGATGACGACGTCGGCGACCTGATGCTCGAGTGAGATTACCTCCTCGGAGACGACTGCGCCGCTTCGCTCGACCCTGATGCGGGGTCCGACGATCTGTTGGTCGAGGAAGTGGGTCTCGGAGTAGAGCAACTGGCCAGACGAGTGGTCGAAGACGCGCAACTCGGCGCCGTGCTCCCAGTAGGCGGCCTGGTGGACTCGGTAGCCGGCAGCGTGGACCGGTCCGTTGACGGTGACCTCGCCGCCGCCGACCTCGTGTCCTCCTTCGGCGACGCGGACGAAGCTGCGGAAGTCGAGGGCTTGCCCGTCGTCGGCGAAGCGGGCGACCGCGTCATCGACGATGATCTGCACCTGGGCTCGATCGTCGCCGGGTGGGAAGAGGATGTGCGACTCGCCCTCGGCGACCCAGAACTG
>DAOUHS010000194.1:0-13180 GCA_034428415.1 Dehalococcoidia bacterium | reverse complement strand
CCTGTTCTGGAGCAGGGCGCGATAGCCGTCGGCGTAGTCATCCCACGTCAGATCGCCCGCCCGGTAATCGCCCAGCAACTCGCTGCTCGGCGCCAGTTCCAGGAGGTGGACATAGTCCATGTCGCACAGCCGCCGGAGCAGAAACTGGAGATCACCGCCAGTCTTGCCAACCTTCGCAAAGCCAGAGAGTTGGGAGGAGGGCCGCGCGCGAACATCGAGGACGCGCTTCGCGCCGCTCGGCCCAAGCAGGTCGTCGAAGAACTCCTTGGCGGACTTCTTCGTGAAACCGATGGTGTAGAGGGTCATCCTGACCTTCGAGAACCAGCGGCCAGCGGTTCCCGCCAGGCGATCGCTTCTTCTCGCTTCGCAAGCGCTTCCTTGATCCTTTCCTCGTGAGGCATAAAGAGATTGGGCTGTGCCAGTTTCTCTTCTCTTAGCAGGCGTTCGAGCAAATCGGCCTGAGGCATTAGCTCACCCGAACGAAGAATGTGAGTTACGTCGACATCCGCCTCCTCAAGCGCTGTCGCGATCAACACGCTGCGATGACACGCGAGCGGATCTTGCTCTGAGCACATGATTGCGAGCCGTTCACTGGCGCTCGCACGCTTCACCCGGTCCAGTCCGTCTCGAAAGTGAGCGGAAGCCGCGAGCTTGCCGTACACGACTTTGCCAGCTTCGTAGTGAGATGGGTCCGTTGACCTAACGCCGAGCTCCTTGCCCATGAAGGCATAGCGGATGCCGTTGTCCTTGAGCAGGCTCTTGAGCGGCACCCGGTTGAACTGTGGAACCCAAGCGGAGCTTGGCTGAGAACGCACATCAACCACAGCACTGATGGCATGTCGCTTCAGCAATGCAACGAATGCCTCAGCGTCCTGATCTGAGTGGCCGACCGTGAAGACACCCAACTCAGTCATCGGCATACCTGCCTCGTTCGATGATGCCTGCGATCAACTTGTAGCAGAATCCGGCAAACGGCGCTCCGAGACTGATGGTCAACAGACACTCGCCAAGCGGGTAGCTTCCAGGGGATTTGTTGTGATACTTCTGTTCGTAGACCGGGTCGGTAATGCTCAGGCGATAACGCCTGCCGGCCAAGCTGAAGGCTCCGTCGAGGCGCTCCCGATCACCGCGAACCACTTCGATTTGCAGCTCCTCAACCCTGATCAGTCTCAGTGATGTCGTCAATGCCTGCGCCCGAGAGAAACGGACCCGGTTGTCCAGCCCAAAACCGCTATCGCCCGCTTGCTCGTCTGGCCAAAGGCGATCGTCGGACATCGGGAGCGTGCAGAGCTGCGGCCAGGTCAACTTCCCGTCCTTTCGCCAGCGAAACGATGTGTCTAGCCACCAGTTCTCATGTTGATGGTCACTTCGTTCCTCAGGTCCGTGCAGAGACATTGTCAGTACATCGCCCAACGCTGGCTCGCCACCGTCCTCGTACTGCCGGAAGTAGTTGGCAACCGTGCCATGAGCACTGTCGACAGGCCGAATCCAGTCGTGGGCACGACGATTGCGAATCTCGAATCCGGCAACGCACCTGGAACCGCCTTTGCGTGAGTTGGCGAGAATCACCAGTCGTCGTTGCTGGGGCGACATTTGTGTTCAACTCGGCCGCGGGTAGAACAGCTTCTGCGCCGCCTTGCGCAACTCCCCGCGGAAGTCCGGATGCGCCACCGCGATCAACTCCTCGGCCCGCGCGCGCACCGTCTTTCCCAACAGTCGCGCAATGCCGTACTCCGTCACGACCGTGTCCGCGATATCCCGTGGCACCGTCACAATCTGACCCGGATCGAACTGGGCCATGATCGTCGAGATTGCGCCATCGCGGCTGGTCGACGGCAGCACCGTAACGGAGCGGCCCTTGGGCGCGAGGTAGGCGCCCAGGGCGAAGGCCAGGTGACCGCCGACACCGGCGTACACCCGCGGGCCAATCGTGTGCACGCCGAGCTGACCGGTCAGGTCGGCCGTCAGCGCGCCGTTGATCGCGACAATGTTCTCGTTGCGGGCGATCTGTCTCGGATCGAGCAGGTATTCGATGCTGTGGGTCTCGAAGGCGGGATTGCGGTGGACCGTGGCGATCTCGTCGGGTGTGTTGCCGATCACGGTGGCGACGAACTTGTCGGGATGGGTCTTCGAGTACTTGCCCGTGATGATCCCTCGCTCGACCAGCGGGACTAGTCCTTCCGTCGTCAGTTCGGCGAAGTAGGAGAGATTCTCGCGCTCGTCGAATGCGCCCAGACGCGCCAGCGCGCCCGAGTGCGAGCCGACGCCGACCTGGATCGTGTCGCCGTCCTGGACGAGTTGCGACACGTAGTGAGTCAGACCGAGGTCGACCTGGTTCGGCTCGGGGAACTCGAGGTTGACCATGAACGGGGTGTCGGCCGGGACGAAACAATCAATCTCGGAGACGTGAAGCCAGGAGTCGCCAAAGGTCTCGACCACGTTGTCGTTGACCTCTGCGATCACCGTCTTCGCCCGCTTGGCCGAGGTCACCCCGTCCCAGACCGAGCTGCCGAGCGAGACGAATCCCGCTTCGTTCGGCGGCGTACAGCGGATCTGCAGCACGTCGATTGGCCAGGCTTCGTCCTCGCGTCCGGCGTCCCAGGCCTTGTGAATGCCGACCAACCAGTAGGGGTGATAGTCGGCGATTCCGGCATTGACGGCGTCGCGGTCGAACAGCGTGCCGAACTGCGGCGCGACGCTGAACGCACTCATCATCTCCTCGGTGAACCAGCCTGCATCCGGCACGACGATGCCGCGCACCTCGACGCCCTCCAACTGGTCACTGCGGGCGACGAGCGCTTCGAGGATCGGAAGCGAGGCATGGCCGGGTGGGATCCAGAGGTGGTCGCCCGAGTTGAACAGTGCGGCTGCCATCTCGGGGGTGGCGAGCCGCTCGGCGTAGACGTCGCGCCAGTTGATTGTCGGGTCGAAGCGTGAACTGCGCCGTTGAACGTAGGGAGACGTGGTCATGACAAGTCCTGCTGCTTCCGCGGGGTAGTTAGACTCGCGATCAAGGTAACGCCGACTCAGCAGATGACGAATTGAGGGATGACATGGCCAGCGACGGACGAATGGACTTCGGCATCTTCATGGCGCCGTTTCACCGCGTGGGCGAGAATCCTTCGCTGGCGATTCACCGAGACCTTGAGCTGGTCGAATGGCTCGATCAACTGGGCTACGACGAGGCCTGGATCGGCGAGCACCACTCCGCCGGTTGGGAACTGATCGCCTCGCCCGAGGTCTTCATCGCCGCCGCCGCCGAGCGCACCAGCAACATTCGTCTGGGCACGGGCGTGGTTTCATTGCCCTATCACCATCCGCTGATGGTGGTCGACCGCATGATCCAGCTCGATCACATGACCCGCGGCCGCGTGATGATGGGCGTCGGCCCAGGCGCGCTTTCGTCCGACGCGCGGATGATGGGCATCGACCCGCTCTATCAGCGGCAACGCATGGATGAGTCGCTACAAGCGATCCTGGCCTTGCTCAAGCAAGACGGCCCGGTCAACATGTCGACCGACTGGTTCGAACTGACCGACGCGCGACTGCAGGTCTCGCCCTACACCAAGCCGCACTTCGAGATGGCGGTCGCCTCGACCGTCTCACCGGCCGGCCGCCAGATGGCCGGCAAGTACGGCATGGGCATGCTCAGCATCGGCGTCTATCTGCCCGGCGGACGTTCCAACCTCGAGGGCCAGTGGACGGAAGTCGAAGAGATCGCCGAGCGTGAGGGCCAGGTCGTCGACCGCAACAAGTGGCGGTTGGTGATCCCGATGTACATCGCCGAAACCCGCGAGCAGGCCTTCGCCGAGTGCCGCGAGGGCTGGCGCGCGTGGCAGATCGACTATTTCCGCGACACGTTGCAGGCCGTGTTGCCGGGTACCGCAGAGACACCGGAGGGTGCGGTGGAAACTGGCGGCGCGATCATCGGCAGCCCGGACGACGCGATCAAGGCGATCGAGATCCTGCAGCAGAACTCAGGCGGCTTCGGCGGTCTGATGATGTTGGCCCATGAGTGGGCAAACCGCGACGGCATCCGCCGCTCGTTCGAGTTGTTCGCCCGCTACGTAGCGCCCCGCTTCCAGGGTCAACTGGCTTCGGTTGAGGGTACGCAGCAATGGGTCGCTTCCGGCGGCGGAGCCGTCTCGTTCAGCCGCAACGACGTGCTGGCCAAAGCGTTCAAGGACGCCGGCCAGGAAGTCCCGGAGTTCCTCCAGACGCCGGCCGAGGCCGCCTCCGATTAGGCTCCGTTCGCCGCCCGATGGAACGCACGCCCCAGGCGCTCCGCGGCATCTTCCAACGTCGCCGCGGGCGGCCAGGAGTAGGCCAGACGCACCGACTCGCCGTCGTCGCCCGGATCTCCTGAGGGATAGAAGCGGTTGCCCGAGGCGAAACTCAGCGCGTCCTCGGCAGCGAAGTCTCGGACGACATCGCCGCGCAGGCCGTTGCGTAGCTTCAGCCAGAGGAAGAAGCCGCCGGCCGGCTCGATCACATTGAAGTAGGGCTCGCCGTACGGCTCAAGCGCCCCGGCCAGCGTCTTGGCCTTGAGCGCATAGAGCTTCCGCATCTCGTCGACGTGATCGCGGAAGTTCCCGCGGACCATGTACTCGTAGAGCATCCGGTGCAGCAACGGGCTGTTGCCCATGTCGAACCGAGCCGGCACCATCGCCTGGATCCAGTCCGGTCGCGCTTGCACCCAGCCGACTCGGAGTCCGGTCGCGATCACTTTGGAGAATGTGCCGACCGTGAGCACACCGTAGCCACCGGTCAGTTCCGACAGCGTGGGCGGCGGCGGGCCGTCGAAGTACAGCTCCGAGTAGGCGTGGTCCTCCATCAGCAGGACCTGCTTGCGCGCCGCCAGTTCGATCAGATCGAGCCGGCGCTGCAGCGTCATCGTCAGGCCGGTCGGGTTGTGGAAGGTGGGCTGCGTGTAAATCAGCTTTACCGTCCGCCCGTCAGACTCCAGCCGCTCAATGGTGGTTTCAATTTCGTCGAGCCTCAATCCTTCGTCATCCATACCGACACCGACGACCGACGCTTGCTTCCCGCGCATCGTCCGCAGCGAGCCCGCGAACGTCGGGATTTCGGTGACCACCACGTCGCCCGGATCGAGGAACGCGGCGCAGATCGACTCGATCGCGCCGGCGGCGCCGTTGGTCATCAGGTACCAGTCCGTCCCCGGCTGGGCCGGATGATTACGGGCGAAGTAACTGGCGATCTCGTGTCGCAGTGGCTCGTAGCCCTGTGGTCCGCCGTAGACCAAGGGTGCGTCTCCCGGCCGCTCCAATACCCGCGCCATTGCAGCCAACAGTTCTTGCCGTGGCTGGGTGTCGGCGTCGGGGATGCCACCGCCCAGCGAGATCGGCGTCGAGGCGCTGGCCCTGGCCCGCTCCGACAGTCCCCAGGCCGTCGCGTTGCCGGCTTCCATCGACCGAGTCGCCGCGTTCGCGGTGTGCAGCGCCGGGAAGCTGTCCCAGGCGTCGCGCGCGGCGTCCGCGGCGCGACTGCTGATCGGGGCGACCGGCGAACCAGGTGTGTCGGAACGAGTGGTCATATGAGACTCCGGCGGAGTTGGGATTCTGCGGCCTTGGCCGCGGGCGTACGCAATCAGCTTAGGCGAGCATTTCGGGTCGGTTGTAGGCTGACCGCATGGTGCAAGACATTCGGTTAGGCGTGCTCGATCAGATCCCGATTCGAGAAGGCGGAACGGCCGCTACAGCGATATCTGAGACCTTTGAGCTAGCCGAAACCTGCGATCGATTGGGCTACTCGCGCTATTGGTTGGCCGAGCATCACAACGCCGGCTCATTGGCCTGCGCCTCACCCGAAGTCTTGATTCCGCAGGTCGCCTGGCGCACCTCGCAAATCCGCGTCGGCTCGGGCGGGATCATGCTGCCCCACTACAGCTCGCTCAAGGTGGCCGAGAACTTCCGCACGATGACGACGCAGTTTCCGGGTCGGATCGACCTCGGTGTCGGTCGTGCGCCAGGCTCCGACGGCCGTACGGCCCGAGCGCTAGTGCATGGGCCGGGGGCGCTCGGGATCGATCATTTCCCCGAGCAGTTGCTCGACCTCTACGGCTGGCTGGCCGACGACTTGCCACCCGATCACCAGTACCGGGAAGTCCGCGCCGCGCCACCGGGCGCGCCGATGCCGGAGCTGTGGTTGCTCGGTTCGTCGCATTACGGCGGACACGTCGCCGCCGAGCTCGGGTGGTCGCACTGCTTCGCCCACTTCATCTCCCCCGAGGGTGGCGAACAGGTTGTGCGTAAGTATCGCGAGCGCTTCCAGCCCTCGCCGGTCAGTACGGAGCCCCGTGCATCGCTCGGCGTTTCGGTGACCGTTGCCGAGACCGACGAGGAAGCGGAACAGCTCTGCTGGAGCCGTTGGTGCTGGCGAATCAAGGGGAATCGCGGCGCACGCGGCGGCATTCCCTCGGTCGAGGAAGCAATGAACTTCCCCTACTCCCAGCCCGAGCTCGACTACATCGGCTACATGCAGAACCGCAGCATCCACGGTTCACCGCAACACGTGCGGGATCAACTGGAGCAACTGGCGAAGACGTACGACGTTGACGAGCTCATCGCACTGACGATCACCTACGACTTCGCCGCACGAGTTCGTTCCTACGAACTGCTCGCCGATGTCTTCCAGTTGCCGAGACCGGAACTCACTCCAGCGGCGGCTGGCTGAGCAGCGGGGTTGGATCAAGGCGCTGTTCCGCGAGTAGTTCGGCTGTCAGCCGGCGTGCCGACTCGTACCCGTGGTCGCTGCGCGCCTCGACGATGACCGTAAGAAACGGCGTCGTGTTCGAGGCGCGAATCAGGCACCAAGCCTCCTGGGCGTGTCCAGAAAGATCGATCCGGGCGCCATCCGTGTCGTCCACCGGCCAGCGCCGTCGGGCGGCCCGAGCAATCTCGTCACTGACGGAGTGCTTGCGATCGTCAGGGCAGGCGACCTTGATTTCAGGCGAAATCGGATAGCGGGGGATGGCGTCGAGGATTGGCTCGAGCGGCATATGCGATGCAAGCTGCGCAATGCGGCAGGCTGTTCGGACCGCGTCGTCGCTGTAGTGGGGCGGGTCGTCGAGGCGATAGAAGTAGTGAGTCGAGGCCTCGCCGCCGAATCCGATGCCCAGTTCCCGCATGGCGTGCTTGCCGAGCGAATGTCCGACCGGCCCGAAGACCGCTCGGCCGCCGAGCCGCTCGATGTGATCCACCACGGCGCGTGATGTCTTGACGTCGACATGGATCAGCGCTCCGGGATGCCGTTCCAGCCAGTCTTGCGCCAGGAAGGCCAGCACCTGATCGGGCGTTGCGCGCCGGCCGCGACCGTCAACCATCCCCAATCGGTCGCCGTCGCCATCGAAGGCGAAGCCAAGGTCGGCGCCCGACTCCAACACGAACGCTGCAAGCGGCGCGACGTTGTCAGCATGTTGCGGGTCTGCCGGATGCGGAGGGCGCGACTCATCGGGGTCGTCGTTGATCGCGCACACAGTTCCGCCGATTGACGAGAGCGCGTCCTCGGCGGTGATGCTGGCCACTCCGTTGCCCGGATCAACGGCGATCTTCAGCGGATACTGGAGCGGGTGAGCTTCTGCTAGAGACCGCAGGTAGTCGGGTTTCGGGTCCCAGGCGTCTTTCGTGCCGCGATTAGGTACGGCTGCTGATCCTGCTTCAACTCGGTCGGCGACGTGTTGGATGGACTCGGGTCGAAGCGGCATGCCGCCCGGTTCCAGCAGTTTGATTCCGTTGTCCTCTGGAGGATTGTGCGATGCGGTAAGCACCACGCCCCCTGTTGGCTCCTCGATGGATCGCTGGGCGCAGGCCCAATAGACGAGCGGCGACGGGGCGCGGCCCAGTGTGATCACGTCAACGCCGCCGTCACGTATGCCTTCGAGTGCGGCTTCCATCAGCGCCGGCGTCGTGGGTCGTTGGTCTCCGCCGATGACGACGTGCATGGCGGGGCCCAGGTATTCGGCGTAAGCACGACCCACGCGACGGGACAGTTCTGGTGTGAGCGGAGCGTTCTCGCCAAGCGCTCGACCGCGGATGTCGTAGGCGCGGAAGATCTCGCGCGGGATCGGTGTCGAGTTCATCGATCAGTACCCTACGGTCATGCCGCTGGATTTGACTGAGATCGATCTGCAACGAACGCTGTTCCGCTTCCTGACCAAGTCGGCTCGCAAGGGCGAGTTGGCCGACTCGAGCGCCGCAGTACAGCGATTTCCTGCTGACGCCGGTGTGGTCGACCTCGAGGCTGTCGCCGATGGGATGCAGGAGAGAGTGGCGCAGATGTACCCGGACGCGCCGGATCTGCGTGGGCTGCTCGGCGGGGCGTCGCACGAGGATTTGAGCGCGATGCAGCTGTACGACTGGGTCACGGTGGGCATCTACGCATTTGGACTCCCTCCGACCAAATCCCGTTCGGGGACACCCGAGAGTTCCGCGCATCGTGCGCTCAAGGAGTGGGCGGCGGCAAACGGTGACGTGCTCGGCGCCCCGGCCGATTCGGTTGGCGTGACGGAGCGGTGGTTTCCCTCGGGAGACGAGTCGGATGCGGCGTTCATCGGCGAATCGGAGTCGCTCATCGTTGAAGTGCGACCGAGCGGGGCGGAATCCCACGAACTCCAACAGGCGCTGTTCACACTGGTCAAAATGCGTGCGGTTCGTGAAGCGGAGCTGGCAGTAGGGAATCAACACGGACTCGTACGGGTTACCCTGGTCCTGGAGGAGCGTCCGGCCTCTGAGATCAGCGAACTGGCCAAATTGCTGAGTGTGGGGCTGTTTGTCAAATGAGCGGTTGAGGTCCGACCGTTGGCGGTTCATCGAGTTGGTCGGCACCGCGTACCTCTGGGTGCTGTTGTAAGACCTCGTGGAGTTGTTCGGCGATCTGCCGGTAGGCGCGCTCGTCAACGGCCTCGAAACGCAAGCTGAGGGCTGGAGCGGTATTGGATGCTCGGGCGTGTATCCAGCCGTCCGCCAGGATGACTCGCGCCCCATCGCTTCGATCGACCCGCGCCGCTGGATGGCGCTCGGCAAACCAATCGCCGATGCGTTCGGCGACTTGGCTCTTGCTGACATCCGCGCACGGCAGCCGAAGTTCCGGCGAGATCGGGCGCGGTTCGATCTCCGCCATTTCCTCGGCAAGCGTGCGACCGCGCTCCGACAGATAGCTGAGCAGTGCGCAGGCGGCGTAGACGCCGTCGTCAATCCAGGGGGCGTGCTCAGCGGGTCGATACTCAGGCCCGAACATGATGTGTCCACTGGTCTCGCCGCCGAAGGCGATGGAGCGCTGGCGCATGGTGCGGCGGAAGTGCGAGTATCCAGTTCGCGATAGCACCGGCCGTCCAGTGCGACGTTCGATATTTTCGATCGCGCAGCTGCTCGTCTTGAGATCGATCAGGATTTCGGCTCCCGGTCGGCGTTCGAGCAGCGGTCTGGCCAGCACAGCGCTGAGCCAATCGGCTTCGTAGCGACGGCCCAGGTGATCGAGCACGCCGATCCGATCGCCGTCACCGTCCCAAGCGATCCCCAGGTCGGCGCCGAGCGTTCGCACGACGCGTGCCAGCTCTCGCATCGTCTCAGGATTCTGCGGGTCGGCGGCCAGGTCAGCGGCGGGGCGGGGAGTGGCGCGAATGGCGTGGACGTTGGCGTCTGCGGAGCGTAAGGCCGCCGGGGCAGTGAGCGCCGTCGCGCCGTT
Source organism: Dehalococcoidia bacterium (assembly GCA_034428415.1). Classification (GTDB taxonomy): domain Bacteria; phylum Chloroflexota; class Dehalococcoidia; order Bin125; family Bin125; genus Bin125. The sequence continues at coordinate 3,478 of DAOUHS010000194.1, read as the reverse complement.
GCCGGGGTCGATCGCAACCGCGGCATCGGTTGAATCGCCGAAGCGTTGTCGTAATGTCTCCAGATACGGTGAGATGGCGTCAAGCTCGATGCGTGAGCCGCGAGATGTTCCGTTCGATGGGTTGATCCCTGCCACTTCCATGATGTCGTTTGGCATCAGCGGCTGCGCTCCTAGGGCGACGAACTTGAAGCCGTTGTACTCGGGCGGATTGTGACTGGCTGTGATGACCAGCCCGCCTCCGAGCCGGCGTTGATCGACAGTCCAACCGACCACCGGAGTCGGCGCGAGTCCGACGGCATGCACTTGGAGGCCGGCGGCGATCAGACCTTCAAGCGCCGACTCGTAGAGCGCCGGCGAACTCGATCGCGTGTCCCGTCCCAGTGCCACAGATGTTGCGCCTCGACCTCTGAGCCACTGTCCGAATGCGTTGCCGATCCTCCAGGCGACAGGCTCGTCAATCTGATCGGGCGTTGTGCCTCGTATGTCGTAGGCGCGGACGATTTCGGCCGGCAGGGGTAGGGCGGACATGGAATCACTGTAGGCTGGGGCTGCTTGGAAGGCGGCCTGGGACGGGGTTGATTGACACTGATTGAGGCTGACTCATAGCCTGCCTTGGTGTGCCCGTATGTGCGGCGGGTTGCTTTCTGAATGCACTCTTCTGGAGGTATCCGGATGGAAGACAAGACTGTTTCGCTCGTCAATGGACGATTCGAGGTTGGGTATATGGAGGCGGGGTCGGGACCGGACCTGATCTTCATCCATGGCGCCGGCGGATTGATGTGGGATCCCTTCCTTGAGCAGCTCTCCCAGCACTACCACGTGCTCGCGCCGAAGCTGCCCGGGACGGCCAACTCGACCGGGGTCGAGTGGCTGATGGACCACCACGACGTCTTCTACTTCTACTGGGACTTCCTCGACGCGATGGGCGTCGACGACGTGATTGTGGTCGGTCACTCGATGGGCGGTTGGTTCGCGGCCGAAGTTGCGGCGATGCAGCCCAACCGCGTGGCGAAGCTGGTGTTGATCGCGCCGGCCGGTCTCTGGAACGACGACTACCCAGTAGCCGATTTCTTCGCGATGATGCCGCACGAGCTCGTGCCGGCGCTGTTCCACGACCAGGAGCACCCGGGCGCCAAGATGATGACCGCGCCTCCGCCCGAGGATCCGGACGAGTTGCGCACGGTCACGGTGGAGCGGGCCAAGATGCTGCAGACCGCGGCGCGCTTCATGTGGCCGATTCCCGACAAGCGCCTGTCCGAGCGGATTCACCGGGTGACTTCGCCGACGCTGATCGTCTGGGGCGCCTCAGACGGCCTGATTCCTCCGCAGTACGCTGACGACTTCAACCGGGCGATTCCGAACTCCGAAGTGGCGATGTTCTCGGCGTCCGGCCACATGCCACAGGTCGAGGAACCCGAGGCCGTGTTGGTCAAGCTCGGCGAGTTCCTGTCCGCCTAGCGAGCGAGTCATGCCTGGTCGGAGCGGTCTCGATGCGCCCTTTCACTCGGACGGAATGGCGCACTATCGCGACGTGTTCCATCGCTTCGCTCGCGTTGAGACGCCCGACCTCGCCTCGCCGATGTATGCCGAGCTGGCCTACGGCGTCTCGCTGGATCGCGAGTTGCTGCAGTTGGCAGCGCAGAAGCGGCGTCGGCAGCCCGCGCCCAACATGCTTTTCGCGGCGGTGCAGTTCCTGCTGCTCAGCGGAGGCGAGTATGCGGACCATCCGCTGGCGGCGCACTATCCGATCGTCTCGGGTCGCGATCGTCCGATGCAGCCCGCGTTCCCATCGTTCAGAGATTTCTGCCTGACTCGCAGCAACGAGATCCAGGGCCTGATTCGTACGCGCCGCACCCAGACCAACGTGGTCCGTCGTTGCACCTGTCTGTTGCCGGCGTTCTCGATGGTGCAACGGGAGTCGGGGCTGCCATTGGCGCTGATTGACCTCGGAGCCAGCGCCGGTCTCAACCTGAACCTTGATCGATATCGCTACCGCTACCTGCGCGGGGGTCGTGAGGAAGCGACCTGGGGCCGAGCGGAGGCTCGAGTCGAGTTGGAAGCCGAGTTGCGCGGCAACGGGGCGTTGCCCCCGCTGGCGGACAACCTCGTCGTCTGGTTCCGAGGCGGGATCGACCTCAATCCGATCGACCTGTCGGACGAAGACGAACTGCGTTGGCTGCGCGCCTTGATCTGGCCGGAGCACGTCGAGCGGCATCAGCGCTTGATCGACGCAGCAGCTGAGTTGGCGCGCTCGCCGGTCGATCTGCGCGGCGGCGATGCGGTCGAGGTGTTGCCGGCCATGATCGCCGACACGCCGTCCGACGCGGCGTTGACCGTGTACTCGACTGTTGCCTTGTACCAGTTCGCGTCGGCCGGTCGTGAACGGATTTACCAGTCGCTGGCCGAGACGAGCCGAGAGCGCCCGGTCTGGCTGGTCACGCTGGATTTGAAGCTCGAAGACATCGACGACCCAGAGATGCCCACGCTTGCGATCACGCGCTTCGCCCACGGAGAGCGCCGCCGCCAACTGCTGGCCAGGTCATCGCCCCACGGCTGGTGGATCGAGTGGGCGGCCTGAGTCCGACTTAGCCCCGGAGCGTTTCGAGGATCTTGGCGAATTCGTTTGGATCCTGCTCCATCACGTTGACGTTGTGCAGCAGGGCTCCGGCGTCTGCTTCTTGTTCCAGGCGCTCGACGCATTCCTCGGTCGTTCCGACGAAGCCGAATTGTTCCAGCATCTCGCCGGGGATCGACTGCGCGGCTGCGCCTCCGCCGCCATCCTTCCAGGCGAGACGGGCGGCGTTGGCTTCGTCCTCGTAGCCCTGGCGTGAGAGCTGGCGGTAGTAGAACTCACCCATCCGGGCGCAGTAGAAGGCGAGGGTGCCGGCCTGTCCGGCGCGGGCGCGGGCCTGGTCCTCGGGCGCATTGGCGACGGTGACGCCGCCGGGCGCTCGGATCGTGAAGTCGGCAGGATCCTTGCCGGCCGCGCGGACCCAGTCGTTGACCAGGTCGATCTCTTCCTTGAGCCGGTCCATGGGGATCATGATCGGCAGCCAGCCGTCGGAGATTTCGGCGGTCATTTTGACCGACTTGGGATTGAGCGTGGCCAGATAGATCGGCAGTTGCTTGCGATAGGTGTCGAAACGGAGGGTGAAGCCGCGCTGGAGCTTGAACAGGTCCCCGTCGTAGTTGAGGCGCTCACCGGAGAAGAGGATCTTCATGATCTCGACGGTCTCGCGCATACGCTTGAAGGCGGGCTGGAAGGGGACGCCGTGGAAGTGCTCGATGACTGTGGTCCGGAGTTGCCGAGACCGACGATCACGCGACCTTCGGAGAGCTCATCGATCGTGGCGAAGTGCTGGGCCAGCGCCGCCGGCGTTCGCGAGTAGATGTTGACGATGCCGGTGGCGACCTGGACGTTGCTGGTTCGTTCGGCGAGCTGGACGAGCGTGGTGAACGCGTCCTGACCCCAGGCCTC
>DAOUHS010000193.1:0-13259 GCA_034428415.1 Dehalococcoidia bacterium | reverse complement strand
TTCCGATCTGGCATTTTGAGTCTGAACAATCTGGCCAGCTAGTTCGAGCCGGCGCCGGCTCGGTCGAGACGGAGGAGCGATACATGGCAGATGGAGCGACGGAGTACGAGATCATGGTGGTGCTGCACCCGGACGTTGCGGGTGAGTTGGTCGAAGAGCGGATGGCGCATTTGCGCGGGACGCTGACCGACTACGGCAATGATGTGACCGAGGTGATCGACTGGGGGCGGCGGCGTCTGGCCTATCCGATCAAGCAGTCGTACGAGGGGCACTACCTGATCGCGCACTTCGAAGGCGGATCGGAGGCTCGGCGGGACGAGCTGGAGCAGTCGCTGCTGATCGATGAACAAGTGCTGCGGCACTTGATCGTGCGCCGCGACCATTAGTCTGCGGCTGACTGGCTGAGCGAAATCAGAGGCGGAAGAGACGACAAATGGCGAGTCTCAACAAGGTGATGATCATTGGCAATCTGGGCCGCGACCCCGAGATGCGTTTCACGGCGAACGGTGACGCGATGGCGACATTCAGCGTGGCGTGCAACCGCCGATTTCAAACTCGCGAAGGTGACCAACGTGAGGAAACGGAGTGGGTGCGAGTCGTTCTATGGCGCCGATTGGCAGAAATCGCCGGTCAGTATCTGCAACGGGGATCACAGGTCTATATCGAAGGACGCCTGCAGACGCGTTCCTGGGAAGACCAGCAAGGTCAGACCAGATACATGACCGAAGTCGTGGGTCAACAGATGCAAATGCTGGGTAGCCGCGGCGGAGGCGACGTCGGATCTGGTGGCGGTGGCGGCTATCAGGACGCACCAGGAGATTTCGGTGGCGGGCCCGACGCGGGCGATCTGCCGTTTGAGTAAGCGCTGAGCACGCACTGAGGAGACGCCTGGGTGCGGAGTCTGTGGAGAATGATTGATGACTACTGAATCAGAACCAGCGATCGAGGTGGTGCCGAGTCCTGCTCCGGCGCCGACGCCGCGGATCTCGCCATCACCCGAGTCGGGTGATCGACTGCCGCAGATGATTGAGCGGACGCGACGGCGCGGCCGTCGTCGTCGCGCGCCGATCTTCACGCCGCAGGAGGTCGCCACGATCGACTACAAGGATGTCGACCGACTGAAGAAGCTGATTTCGGACCGGGGCCGGATTGAGCCGCGCCGCAAGACCGGCTTGACTGCCAAAGATCAGCGCAAGATCGCACGTGAGATCAAACGGGCGCGTCAAGTGGCGCTGTTGCCGTACACCGCAGAGCACATGCGTCAGACATCGCGCTTCCGGATGGTGACCAGGATGGCTCAGCGTGCGATGCGGGCGGAGTTCGACGATGCTCCGCCTGAGGCGCCGGCGGAGGGTGGAGCTGAGAATGAAGCGCCGCCGGTCGAGGCTGCCCTAGCGCCCGCCGAAACTGCCCCGACGCCTGCCGAGACTGCCCCGACGCCTGCCGAGACTGCCCCGACGCCTGCCGAACCTGTCCAGACGCCTGCCGAAACTGTCTCGACGCAAGCTGAGGCAGATCCAGTGCCGGTCGAGCCTGCTCCGGCAGACGCGGCAGCCCCGGTTGCAAGCGAGGCTGCGGCAGATGAGGAATCAGGCGCCTGATGCGTGACTCGCTGGGGATTGGCTTGCTCGGACTCGGGGTCGTCGGGCGCGGCGTCCTGGAAGCGTTGCAGGGCAGCGCCCAGGCATATGAATCGCGTTGCGGACGACGGTTGGCCGTGCGGACGGCGGCGGTGCGGAATGTCTCGGCACGGTCGGACCTGGCGGCGGACGGGCTCGCGCTGACGGACGATCCGTTTGCAGTCGCCCAGCATGATGACGTTGACGTGGTGGTGGAGTTGATGGGTGGGGAGTCGCCGGCGGCGCAGTGTATCGAGGCGGCGCTGTCGGCGGGGAAGTCGGTGGTGACCGCCAACAAAGAGGTGATGGCCAAGCGGGGACCGGCGCTGCTGGCGTTGGCGGAGGAGCGGAACGTCGAGCTTCGCTATGAGGCCAGTGTGGGGGGCGGGATCCCGATCATCGGCGTGCTGCAACGGGATCTGCAGGCGAATGATGTGTCGTCGGTGCGGGCGATCATCAACGGTACGACGAACTACATGCTCACGGCGATGTCGCGCGACGGCCTAGGATATGACGCCGCATTGGCCGATGCAAAGCGCCTGGGGTACGCAGAGGCTGATCCGACGAATGACGTAGACGGAATTGACGCCGCATACAAGCTGGCGATCCTGGCGTCGCTGGCGTTCCATACGCGGGTCGGGCCGGAGGATGTGCATTGCGAGGGCATCCGTTCGCTCGAGGCGCGTGACTTCAGACACGCGCGTGATCTGGGCTACGCCATCCGCATGCTGGCCACGGCTCGGCGGACTCAGGACGGACTGGACCTGCGAGTGCATCCCACGCTGGTGCCGGTCTCGGATCCAATGGCCGCGGTCGAGGGCGTACTGAACGCTGTTTCGGTATCGGGCGATCTGATCGGCTCGGTGGTGTTGGAGGGTCCAGGCGCTGGTTCGGGCGCGACATCCAGCGCGGTCGTCGCCGACATTCTCGATGTCGCCAGTCGGTTGGCCTCGGGACAGGCGCCGCGGCGGCTGCGCCCGATCGACTTTGCGCCTCGACTCGCGTCGTTGGACCACCTCTGGGTGCGGACGTACTTGCGACTTGAGGTTCCCGATCGGGCGGGCGTGCTGGCGGAACTGGGAGCGGTGTTCGCTGCTGAGGGCGTCAGCATTGCGTCGGTGCTGCAGACGCCGCATCCTGAGCGGAGTCGGTCGGCGGACCTCATCGTGACGACTCACGCCTGCACAGACGGAGCATTGGAGCGGGTACTGAGCGGCCTGAAACGCTCAGAATCGGTGATCGAATTGGGCGTCCGGCTTCGGATTGAGGATGGTTGTGACAACGACTGATCCGGTGGATGGAGCCGATACTCGCTGGCTACGGATGGAAGAATCGATTGCCGGCCTGCGCAATCAGACGGCCGAGTTGGCGCAATCGCACGTCCGCGACGAACGAGAGCTGAACACCCTTGATCAGCGCTTGCGAGAACTCGAAGGCAGGGCCTTGACACTGGCGGCGGAGATCGCCGCATCGCTCAGGCAGTTGGAGGAAGTGCAGTCGCTGCGCGAGCGAATCGGGCGCTTCAGCGTGGAGCTGGACGAGAGCAGAGAACTGTCAGAGACATCAATCCGTCAGTTGCGCCAGGAGCTCGACGTTCAGCGTGAGGCCGGCAACGAGGCGCTACGTCGACTGCAGGCGAGTGAGAAGTCACTGAACGATCTGCGCGAGCGGTTGGCCGTGTTTGATGAGGCGATCCGTCGGGTCAACACCGAAGGTGGGGAAGTGGCGCACCGGCTGTCGCAGATCGATAGCAGCCAGATCGCCCTCGGCGCACGGATATCAGCCAATGCGGACGGCCTACGCCGCGCGTCGAGTGAAAGCAGCGCATTGGAAGGGAGGCTCGAGGCGCTTGAGCGTCAGGTGGAGAGTCTCACTGAGCGGCTGGAACTGTCCTACCAGAGTCTGCGCCGTGTCCAAGAGACGGCAGAGCAATGGGACGACTTGAGGAACAACGTTGACGCGCTGCGTGCTCGGGTCGAGGAGTCCCTGCAAGCGCTGGACGCCTCGAAGGCGATCGTGTCGTCGGTGCAACGCGGGTTCGAATCGCTGGAAGAGCGGATCGGCAACGTCGAGCGGATGGGCGAACAGTTGCGTGCGCGCGACGCTCGCCGGGAGCGAGCCGTCGCGTCGCTGGACGACCGGATCGAGGGCGTGTCGTCGCTGACCGCTCAGGAGCAGGAGCGGTTCGTAGCGCTCCAGGAACAGGTCCGGCGGCGACAGATTGAGGAACTGGAGCAGGAAATCCGCGAGCTGAAGTCATACCTGCGAGTTCGCAGCGATGGCTAGGAGCGGGCTCAAGACTGGCTCCTGGGCGGGCGGCGGCGTGCTCGAACGCTACGCGGACTGGCTGCCCCTGACGGAGTCGACGCCTTGCGTCACGCTGGGCGAGGGTAGCACGCCCCTGATCCGGGCGGAAAGCCTGGAACGGGCGACCGGCGCCGACGAAGTCTGGCTGAAACTGGAACTATGCAACCCGACCGGTTCGTTCAAGGATCGCGGCATGGTGGTGGCGGTGGCCAAGGCGGTCGAGCAAGGAGCGACAGCGGTGCTCTGCGCGTCGACCGGCAACACCAGCGCCTCGGCGGCGGCCTACGCATCACGTTGCGGATTGCGGGCGTTCGTGTTGGTGCCTGAAGGTCGGATCGCACAGGGCAAGCTCGCGCAGGCTGCAGCCCATGGGGCCCGCGTGCTGGCCGTGAACGGCAACTTCGACGATGCCTTGCGTCTTGCGCAAGAGTTGACCGAACGGCTGTCCCTGGCGCTTGTCAACTCGGTCAATCCATACCGGATCGAAGGACAGAAGACGGCTGCGATGGAGATTGTCGATGCGCTGGGCGACGCGCCCGATCTACATTGCATTCCGGTTGGGAACGCGGGCAATATCAAGGCCTATTGGCGCGGTTATTGTGAGTACTTCCGGGCGGAGCGAGCGTCGCACCGCCCGGCCATGCTCGGCGTCCAGGCGCAGGGGGCGGCGCCTCTCGTACACGGGCGACCGGTCGAGCATCCGGAAACGATTGCGACGGCCATTCGGATCGGCGCGCCGGCATCGTGGGACGGTGCGATTGAGGCGCGAGACGAGTCCGGTGGATCGATCATTGCGACGAGCGACGAACAGATTCTCGATGCGTATCGGTTGTTGGCGAGTGCCGAGGGTATCTTCTGCGAACCGGCCTCGGCGGCTTCGGTTGCCGGCCTGCTCGCCTGGCACGAGAACGGTTCGCTGGCGGGCCGGCGCGTAGTCTGCACGATTACCGGGCACGGACTTAAGGATCCTGAGCGGGCGGCAGAGTCGATCAGCGCCGACGTGGTAGAGATCGGCTCGAATTTCGATGAAGCGGCAGCGGCGATCGAGGAGGGACTGCAATGAGCGGCCGTGTCGATCGCGCGAGAGCAGAAGCAGCGGTTCGAGATCTGTTGCTGGCCCTGGGCGAGGATCCGGATCGCGAAGGCCTGCTCGACACACCGCGACGGGTTGTGGCCGCCTACGAGGAGACACTCGGCGGGCCGGACGTCGACATCCCGGAGTTGCTGTCAGTTGGATTCGAAGAAGGCCATGATGAGATGGTCATCCTACGCGACGTACCATTTTTTTCGATCTGCGAGCATCACCTGATGCCGTTCCATGGGATCGCTCACGTGGGCTACGTGCCTAATGGGCGGGTGGTGGGACTGTCAAAACTGGCGCGGTTGGTTGACGCGATGGCTCGGCGGCCGCAGTTGCAGGAGCGTCTGACGGCCCAGATTGCGGACATGCTGATGGATACCATTCGGCCGCAAGGAGCCGCGGTCGCGGTAGAGGCAGAGCATCTCTGCATGCAGATGCGAGGGATCAAGAAACCAGGTTCACGGATGCTGACCTCGGCGATGCGCGGCAGTTTCCGGGAGCAGGAAGCAACGCGAGCGGAGTTCCTCTCGCTGGTCGGGACGCAGCGACTGTGAGTTTGATCGTCGTGAGCGGACAGTATGCCGACCTGCGCGATCGCTGGAGTGCACTGAGCCGCTCGGCGCAAGGAACGCCGTTTTCGACGCCCGAGTTTGGCGAGGCGTGGTGGTCGGTGTTCGGCGAATCAGGCTGCGGGGAGCTGGAGCTGATCGGGCTGGAGAACGGAACCGGTGAACTCGTGGGTCTGGCGCCGCTGAAGCGCTGTGAGAGGCATTGGACGTTCGCTGGGGACCATGAGGTTTCGGATTACCTGGGGCCAGTTGCCCAGCCTGGACGTGAACAGGCACTCGCATCGGCTGTGCTGGATCGGCTTGAGGCATCGGACGCGCAGTCGGCAGAGCTCCGTGGGATCGAACCCGGTTCGAGTTGGGCAAGTGCATTCGAGGTCGCAACCGAGCGCGGCTGGCGAATCGGAGTCGAGGATGAGGCGGTGTGTCCGATCGTCGAAATTGGCGACGGCTGGGAAGCCTACTTGTCGAATCTGCGACCGCGCGACCGGCGCGAGGTTCGGCGCAAACTGCGACCGCTGCGCCAGCTTCGCGGGGCTGTGGAGTTCGAATCTGTCGAAACTCCGCGGGAGGTGGCGGCCTGGATGCCGGAGTTCATGTCGATGATGGCCGATTCGCGGGGCGACAAGGCCGTGTTTCTGACGGACGAAATGAGGTCTTTTTTTGGGCGTCTGAGCGCGTCGCTGTCAGAAGCCGGTTGGTTGCGCCTGTATGTCATGTCGGTTTCAGGCGAGGCAGCGGCGATGGTGTTGTGCTTCGTAGCCCAGAATCAACTGTTGCTATACAACAGTGGCTACAGTCCTAGATTCCGCGACCTGTCAGCTGGGCTGGCGTCCAAGGTGCTGTGCATCCGCGATGCGGTTGAGCGGGGGATGTCGAGTGTGAACTTCCTGCGCGGCGATGAGCCATACAAGTATGAACTGGGCGGCCGCGATGCAGTGGTGCGACGCATCCACCTGGCCAGAGAGGTTGCCAGATGATGCGGCCTCGCCGGCGCCTCGCCGTGATGTCGACCCACACGTCGCCACTGGCCAAGGCGGGTACGACCAAAGCGGGTGGCATGAACGTGTACGTTGCCGAGTTGTCCCGCCAACTTGTCGAGATGGGCTGGGAAGTCGACATTTTCACGCGGCGCGACCACACGGATGCGCCGGAGGTCGAAGAGTTCGCGCCCGGAGCACGGCTGTTTCACGTCGATGCCGGCCCGCCGGTGGTTCTTCCGCCAATCGAGGTGGCCGCGCACGTCTCGGAGTTTACGGAGGGCGTGGCCAGGATTACAGCCGGCCAGGACGACTATGACCTTGTCCATTCGCACTACTGGGTGGCGGGATTGAGCGGGATCGAACTTTCACGCCGCTGGCAGCGTCCGCACGCCGTGATGTTCCACACGCTGGGTGCGGTCAAACAGGTGTTTCAGCAGCCCGAGCCGTCAGTCCGGATGGCGGGCGAGCGGCAGGTGGTGGCCTGCTCCGATGTCATCATCGGCGCAACGTCGCACGAGCGGGCCTTTCTGATCGGGCAGTATGGCGCGGATGCGTCGCGCGTGCGGGTCGTGCCTTGCGGCATCGATTTGACGCATTTCCACCCGTCAGGAGTCGAAGAGTCTCGTTGCCGCATGGCCAACGCATTTCCCCAACTGGGAGTGGAAGAGGGTCCGGGCATCCTGTTCGTGGGCCGGCTCGAGGAGGCTAAAGGCGCGGATCTGTTGATCGAGGCGCTGCCGCTGATCGAGGCTCGGCCGAGAGCGTTGCTTTGGATCGCCGGTGGTGACGAGCGGGACGACCGTGAGCGAGCGCGGCTGCGAGGCCTGGCCGAAGCGTGCGGCGTCGCCGAGCGCGTGCGATTCGTCGACGCCGTCGATAGAGAGCAACTGCCCGACCTCTACCGCGCCGCGGCGGTCTGCGCTGTGCCATCGGCATACGAATCCTTCGGTCTGGTGGCTGTCGAGGCGATGGCGTCGGGCACGCCGCCAGTCGCGACCAGAGTCGGCGGACTGGCCACCACGATAACGCACGGCAAGACGGGCTTGCTGGCGGGCGACCGTAGACCGGAACAGTTCGCGTCGGCGATCGAGCGTCTGCTCTCGGATGAGGTGCTGCGCCGACGAATGGGCGCCGCGGCTGCGGCCGAAATGGCCGTGTTCTCCTGGAGCAGCGTGGCCCGCAGTATTCTCGATGTGTATCAGGACCTCCTGAATGAGGCCGAGGTCGCAAGATCGCAACGCGGTTCCTGTTGCCCGGACTCGGTTGAGTCCCTGTTGGTGGCGGCGAGCTAGACGACGACGCCCCTTCGAAGAAGATGGGAGCCGAAATGCCGGAGGCCAAGGCTCCTGCAGAGGCGCGTCGAGCGCTGGTCGTGATGGCGCATCCGGATGACATCGAATTCACTTGCGGCGGCACTGTGGCGCAGCTGTCGGATGACGGCTGGGAAGTGACGTTCTGCCTGGTGACGAGCGGCGACAAAGGGACTAAAGACCCCAAGCTGGGTCCGGCCGACCTGGGAGCGCTGCGCGAGGCGGAACAGGCGGCGGCGGCGACGGAACTAGGGATCCATCGATGTATCTTCCTGCGCGTCCCGGATGGGCATGTCGAGGACGGTTCGGAGTTTCGCGGTCAGTTGGTTCGAGTGCTGCGCGAGGTGCGGCCGGAATTGATGATCACCTGGGACGGTTATCGCGGGTTCAACCACCGCGATCACCGCACGGTTGGCATCGCGGCGCTGGACGCGGTGTTTCCATTGTCGAGAAACGCGAACTCGTATGCGGAGCAGGTCGCGACGGGCGTCGAGCCGGTACGCGTCAACACGGTGTTGTTGGCGGGCAGCAATGAGCCGAACTACTTCGTCGATGTCTCGGACCAACTGGACCGTCGGATTGACGCGCTGCTGCGACATGCATCGCAGGTGCAGGCGCCGAATCGTGAGGAGATGGTCAAGCGGATGCGCAATCGCTCGCAGCAAGCGGCACGGGCGGGCCGGATTCCGTGGTCGGAGGGATTCCGCCGGCTGACGTTCGGCGGAGTCGGAGCACCGCGACGCTCCGACGCGCTCAAGGCAGAGGCGAAGGCCAAAACGGAAGCGGAAGATTCGAACGGCTCGGAGGCGTCGGATGGCTGACGGGGCGCTGTTCCTGCTCTGGGCGAGCTTCGTTGCCGCGGGGTGCGCGGCGATCGCTTCGGTGTTGTACGCGTTGCAACCGCGGCTTCGGCTTGTCTGGTCGGCACGCAGAGTCGCGGCGACTGAGCCGTCTCTGCCTCCACCAGAGCCGTCGCCGGTTCGGTCGCCGACGCTGGGCGGTGTTGCAACTCTCAGCGTCTGGACGGCAGCGGTGCTGGGGATTGCCGGCCTGGTGATGCGGTCGGTGGCGCTGAATCATGCTCCGTACAGCAACCTGTTTGAGTTTTCGATGTCATTCGGGATTGCCATCGTGTTGCTCTATGGGATCTTCGAGTTACGGGCGGGTACTCGACTGGCCGGATCGTTCGTGCTGCCGGTCGCCTGTGGGTTGTACGGATCGGCGCTGGCGTTTCCCAGCGGCGGTCAGGACATACTGGTACCGGCGCTGCAGAGTCCGACGCTGCTGACGATCCATGTGGCGTTGATGATCCTGTCGTATGCGGTGCTGGCGGTGGCGTTCGGGGGCGCGGCGATGCACCTGGTGCAGGGATTTCCCTCGCGGGTGGTGGCAGGTGGCGGGCGCTACGAATGGTTGCCGTCGGCCGGGCGTTGTGACGAGCTGACCTATCGTGCGGTGCTGGTCGGGTTCCCGCTGCTGGCTGCCGGGGTCGCTCTGGGGGCGTTCTGGGCGAATGACGCCTGGGGTCGGTACTGGGGTTGGGATCCAAAGGAGACGGCGGCGCTCGTGACCTGGCTGATCTTTGCGGTCTACATCCATGGCCGTGGGTTACGTCAACTGCGCGGGGCGCGCGGCGCCTGGATCGTCGTGTTGGGTTTCTTCGCGGTGATGTTCACTTACCTGGGCGTCAACCTGTGGATCTCGGGCCTGCACTCTTACGCCGGGGTCTGACAGCCAGGCAACAGAGACAATACCGGCGTCAGTGTGGCGGGATTCTTGCAGCCTCGGCTTGAGTTGGGATATGGTTGATCTTCACGCGCCTGCCGCAAAGGCGGTCCGGCGTGGGAAAGGGTCGAGGCCGACCTGAGGTTGATGACCGTCGGCGGACAGCCGGCCCGATCAGCCAGCGGCTTTGACCCTGTATTCGTGCCAATGCAGCCTTGAACGTATGGGCACGAAGCAAGAGCGAACGAGGAACGAGCAACAGCCGTGCCGACGATCAACCAGCTGGCTCGCAAGGGACGCAAGAAGTCCCGCAAGAAGGCGAAGGCTCCGGCGCTTCGCTTCCGCTACAACGCGTTGACCAGCCGCACGACCCAGGACGGTGGTTCGCCGCAAAAGCGCGGCGTCTGCACGGCGGTGCGCACAGTCACGCCGAAGAAGCCCAACTCTGCCCTGCGTAAGGTCTGCCGCGTGCGGCTGACCAACGGGATCGAGGTCACGGCCTACATCCCCGGCGAGGGCCACACCCTGCAGGAGCACTCGATCGTGCTGGTGCGCGGTGGACGTGTCCGTGACTTGCCCGGCGTTCGTTATCAGGTCGTCCGCGGAGCGCTCGATGCGCTTGGTGTCGCCGATCGAAAGCGGGGCCGTTCCAAGTACGGAACTCGCAAGACGGCAGGACTGGCAACAGCGGCCACCCACTAGCGGGTGGTCGTTTTAGTGTTGCGGGCCGCCTCGGTGACCGACGAGGCGAGTTCGCGTTAGGGATGGAAGAGACAGCGTGCCGCGACGACGACGGCCCGACAGACATGAGATTCGCCCCGACGCGGTCTACGGATCGCAGCGGGTGCAGATGGTGATCAACCGCCTGATGCAGAACGGGAAAAAGGGCACCGCCGAGCGAATCGTGTATCGGGCCTTGGACATCCTCGAGGAGCGCGTGCGTCAAGACCCACTTGAGGTCTTCGACCAGGCACTGAACAACATCACGCCCGAGATGGAGGTGCGGCCGAGGCGCGTCGGTGGAGCGACCTACCAGGTGCCCGTCGAGATTCGCCACGACCGTCGGACCTCGCTCGGAATCCGCTGGCTGGTGACCGCGGCGCAGGGCCGCAAGGGTCGGCCGGCGTACCTGTCTCTGGCCGACGAGCTGCTCGACGCTTACAGCAATACCGGAGCCGCCGTGCGGCGCCGTGAAGAGACGCACCGCATGGCCGAAGCGAACCGCGCGTTTGCACACTACCGCTGGTAGGGCGACGCCGGACGATCGATAGAAGAAAAGCAGCGAGAGCTGATTCCCGGCATCGAATCCCCAGTGCTCAACGTTGCGTGAAGCAGAGACCCGAGAGACCGACCAGAGAGCTGACCAGAGGACACCATCAACATGCCCGCTGACCCGCCCATCTCGTCGCTCAGGAACATCGGCGTCATTGCCCATATCGACGCCGGCAAGACGACCGTGACCGAACGCATCCTGTACTTCACGGGACGCACGTACAAAATTGGCGAGGTGCACGAAGGCACGGCCGTGATGGATTTCATGGAGCAAGAGCGCGAGCGCGGTATCACGATCATGGCCGCGGCGACGTCCTGCGATTGGAGCGATCATCGGATCAACATCATCGATACGCCGGGCCATGTCGACTTCACCGTTGAGGTGGAGCGTTCGCTTCGGGTCCTGGACGGCGGCGTTGTCGTATTCGATGCTGTCGCCGGCGTTGAGCCGCAGTCGGAAACGGTCTGGCGACAGGCCGACCGCTACGGCGTCCCGCGAATCTGCTTCGTCAACAAGATGGACCGAATCGGTGCCGACTACTGGCGCACCATGGAGATGATTCGCGACCGGCTGGGCATGATGCCAGTGCCGCTGCAGATTCCGATCGGCTCTGAGGACCAGTTCCAGGGCGTGATCGATTTGATTCGCGAGCGGGCCTGGTTCTTCAGTTCGGACCGTGACGCGCCGCCGACTGAGGGCCGGATTCCCGAAGACTACGTCGCCGATGCGGGACGCTGGCGCGAGACGATGATTGAGCGCATCGCCGAGTTCGACGAGCAGGTAATGATCTCGTACATCGAGGGCCATGAGCTATCCGTGGATGAGATCGTCAAGGCAGTGCGCCGTGGCACGATCTCCAATGCGTTCACGCCGGTGTTCTGCGGATCGGCGCTGAAAAACGTAGGCGTCCAGCGTCTGTTGGACGGGATCGTCGATTACCTACCGGCACCCGACGAGGTGCCGCCGGTCGAGGGCGTTGGACACAACGGCCCGGAAATTCGCCGGGCTGACCGCGAAGAACCGCTGACGGCGTTGGCTTTCAAGATCGTGACCGACCCCTACGTCGGCCGGATCGCGTACGTGCGCATTTATGCGGGCACACTGAAGGCAGGAGACGGCGTTTACAACTCATCTCGTGACGAGACCGAGCGCGTGGGCCGGCTTCTCCGGGTACACGCGGACTCGCGCGAGGACATCGACCATGTTACAGCGGGTGATATTGCCGCCTTCGTCGGACCGAAACAGACGTTCACCGGCGACACGCTGTGCGACCGCAAGGCGCCGGTGTTGTTGGACCAGATTTCATTCCCCGAACCGGTCGTCTCGATCGCGATCGAGGCGAAGAGGGCTGACGACCAGGATCGCCTAGGCGCCTCGCTGCGCAAGCTGGCCGAGGAAGATCCGACCTTCAAGGTCGAATACAACGATGAGACCGCTCAAACCGTGATATCCGGGATGGGCGAGCTGCACCTGGAAGTGATTGCCGACCGACTGCGCCGAGAGTTCAACGTGATGTGCAACATCGGTCGACCGCAGGTGTCCTACCGCGAGACGATTCGCCGAACATCGGAAGCGGACGGTCGATTCGTCCGACAGACCGGTGGTCGGGGCCAGTACGGCCACGTCGTTCTGCGAGTCGAGCCCAACACGCCCGGCCAGGGATTTGAGTTCGAAGACGAGACAGTGGGTGGCGTCGTACCTCAGCAATACATCAGCTCGGTGCGCAAGGGCGTCGAGGACGCGATGCGATCCGGCGTAGTCGGCGGCTTCCCAGTCGTTGACGTCAAGGTGGCGCTGACCGACGGGTCGTATCACCAGGTGGACTCAAATGAGATGGCGTTCGCCACGGCCGCTTCGATCGGATTTCGCGAAGCGCTGCGCAAGGCGTCGCCAGTGCAGCTGGAACCGATGATGAAGGTTGAAATTTCGACGCCGCGCGAGTATTTCGGCGAGGTCGCCGGCGACCTGTCGAGCCGTCGTGGCGGAGTGGTCGGGACCGAGGAGCGCGGCGCCGCCCAGATCATCCAGGCCCAGATGCCGCTGGCCAACCTGTTCGGTTACACGACGGCGCTGCGCTCGATGACGCAGGGTCGCGCGACCGCGAGCATCGAGTTTGATCACTACGAAGAAGTCCCGCAGAGTGTGCTGGCGGAAGTCCGCTAGCCGTTCGGCAGTCATCCCAACGAGACAGCGAGAGCGACAGGCAGGAGAACGAGACGATGGCGCGACAGGTATACGAGCGGACGAAGCCGCACGTGAACGTGGGCACGATTGGCCACGTGGATCACGGCAAGACGACGTTGACGGCGGCGATCACGAAGACGCTGGCGCTGCAGTCGGAGAACGTGTCGTTTTCGAGTTTCGATTCGATTGACAACGCGCCGGAGGAGCGGGC
>DAOUHS010000192.1:0-18806 GCA_034428415.1 Dehalococcoidia bacterium | reverse complement strand
TTCCGATCTTCAAGAAAAGCGGGACCAGGCACTTACTCGGCTCGGTCTCGACGCCGCGCCAGCACGAGGAAGAAGGCCTACAGCAGATCTTCGAAGTCGCGGAGGCCTTCTCCGCACTGACCGATGCCCCGATCCGCGGGCCAATCTGGTAGGAGACACGTATGACAGAAAATGATCAGCAGTGGCAGGATCAGATCAACGCCGACGTTGAAGCGTCGCTGTCCGACATGCAAACGATCGCCGTGATCGGCCTGTCACCAAAGCCGGAACGCGACTCACACCGCGTCACCGCCTACATGCAGCAACACGGCTACCGGATCATTCCAATCAATCCAGCCGCCGCGAGCACCGAGATCCTGGGTGAGGCGGTCTACTCGACACTCTCGGAAGCCCAGACAGCGCTGCCCGACGTAGAGATCGACACGGTCAACGTGTTCCGTCGTTCAGTCGACACCGACCGACCGATCGCCGAAGCGATCGCCGCCCAGCCCGAAGGTGTACGGACGGTCTGGTTGCAGCTCGGCATCGTCAACCAGGACGGTCTCAAGCAGGCGCGAGCAGCCGGCTTGCGTGCCGTGGAGGACAGATGTCTCATGGTTGAGCATCGGCGTCTGGTACCCACGGATCAGGTGCGTTAACGTGCAGAGACAAGACGGTATCGACTAACGCGAGGCCCGCGCGTGCATCAGCCGATTGCCGACTCCGATCCAGAGCCGCCACACCCCAGTAGCGCCCTACGCGAAATCGACGACCGCCCCCATGAGGCGTGCGGCGTCTTCGGCATCTGGGCGCCCGAAGTGGATGTCGCAGTCGAGACCTTCTACGGCATCCACACGCTCCAACACCGTGGCCAGGAAAGCGCCGGCATCTGCACCACCGACGGCCGCAAGCTAAGCGTCAAGACAGGCATGGGTCTGGTCGCGCAGGTCTTCGACGAGGAGAGCGCGGCCGAACTCGAGGGCATTGCGGCGATCGGTCACACCCGATACTCGACCACCGGCGCCAGCCGCTTCCGCAATGCGCAGCCGATTCTGCTCGACGACCCGCTCACTGGAAGCCAGGTCGCCATCGCGCACAACGGCAACGTGGTCAATGCGGCCCAGGTTCGTGTCGAGTTGACCGAGAATGGCGCCACGTTTGAGACATCGACCGACACTGAGGTGTTGGCCAAGTACCTCCTGCTCTTCGGAGATGACGAGAAGGACAACGATGAGGTCTGGGAAACGCGCTTCAGCGCGCTGATGCGTCACATCGAGGTCGCATACTCAGTAGTGCTGCTGACCCCTGATCGGCTCATGGCTGCCCGAGACCCCTATGGCGTACGGCCCCTTTGCATCGGCCAGGTTGGTGGACGCTATGTCGTTGCGTCGGAGACCTGCGCGCTCGATCAGCTCGGCGCGACTCTGCTTCGCGAAGTTCGGCCCGGTGAACTGATTACGATCGACGATCGTGGCATGCGGTCCTACCAGGCGATCTTCCCGGCGCAGCCGGCAGGTTGCGTCTTTGAGCACATCTACTTCGCCCGACCGGACTCGATCCTCGACGGTCAGGCCGCCTGGCAGTCACGGACGCAACTCGGTGTTGAGTTGGCACGCGAGCATCCGGCGGACGCCGACGTGGTAATCGGCGTCCCCGATTCGGCCACCGCGCATGCGATCGGATATTCGTCCGAGTCTGGGATTCCCTACTCGGAGGGTCTGGTCAAGAACCGCTACGTGGGCCGCACGTTCATCTCGCCCGACCAGCGCCTGCGTGATCTCGGTGCGCACCTCAAATACAACCCGATGCCGTCCGTGCTGGCCGGACGGCGAGTCGCCGTCGTCGATGACACGATCGTCCGCGGCACCACGACGCCGAGAATCGTCAAGCTGCTGCGCGAAGCCGGCGCGGCGGAGATCCACATGCGGATCGCCGCGCCGCCGATCCAGCATCCCTGCCACTTTGGCGTCGACATGGCGACGCGTCAGGAACTGATCGCGGCTCGACAGACAGTCGAGGAGATCCGCCAACACCTGGGCGCTGACTCCCTTGGCTATCTGAGCCAGGAAGGTCTGCAGCGGGCATTGTCTCTAGGCAAGTCGACCTGCCTTGCCTGTTTCAACGGCGACTACCCGGTCTCGGTTCAGACCGATTTCGAAGTGGATACGTTGACCGTGCCTCTCGTCACTGCCGCTCCTCCGCCGGTGAACGGCAACGGAAGCGGTACCGCGCCACGACGTAACGGCCGTTCGGACGAAACGAAGGTTGCACTCGCGTCGGAGCGCCGCTGAGCGATGTCGCCAACCGAACGAATCGAACCAAGCGCCTCCGCCTACGTGGCGGCCGGTGTTGACGTGGATGCCAACGATCGGTTGATCCCTCGTTACCGCGACCTCGCCCAGACGGCCAGCCGACCCGAACAACTCGGCGACGTCGGCGCGTTCAGCGGTCTGTTCGAACTGTCCGGATATCAACGTCCGGTGCTGGCCGCCTCTACCGATGGTGTCGGCACGAAGGTCATGTTGGCCAGCTTGGTGGGACGACTCGAGAGCGTCGGCTGCGACCTAGTCAACCACTGTATCAATGACATCCTCTGCGCCGGAGCGGCCCCGTTGTTTTTCCTCGACTACCTCGCCGCGAGCGAGTTGTCGGAAGACGACAAGGTCGCGGTTGTGTCCGGAGTCGCCGCAGCGTGCCGCGAAAGCGGGATCGCACTGCTCGGCGGTGAGACGGCCGATATGCCCGACCTGTATCCCGTTGGACACTTTGATTTGGCCGGCACCATCGTCGGCGTCCTCGAACGGGGCCAAGAGATCACCGGCGCATCGATTGAGCCCGGTGACGTCGTCTTGGGATTGCCGAGCAATGGACTGCATACCAACGGCTACTCGTTGGCCCGCCAGGTGTTTGGTCTCCGATCTGAAGATGGTTCTTGGGAAAAGCGTCAGGCGCGTCTGGACACGTTCGAGGCCGATCTGGGCGAGTCGTTGGCCGATGCGCTGCTCCGCCCGCATATCTCCTACTGGCCGGCACTGCGCAGTGTTCTGGACAAGGTCAAAGGCATCGCCCATATCACTGGAGGCGGAATCGCCGGGAATCTCGAGCGGGTGCTCCCAGATGGCACCCGCGTCGCGCTCGATGCGTCCTGTTGGCCCGAGCCTCCGATTTTCGAGATGCTCCGCAATCGTGGCGAGGTATCCACGGCGGAGATGTATCGCGTCTTCAACATGGGCCTTGGCATGACAGTCGTGGTCTCGGCCGAGGATGCGGGTGCACTCATAGATGAAATCGAGGAAGCAACCAGAGTCGGCGAGGTGCTCTCGGGGGACTCGTCTGTATCAGGTCGAGTTGCGATAATACGGGCAGGCAAGGCGGTCTAGAAGACGGTCAGGCCTTGCACAACGGCAGCCGGAGCGAGACCGCGATCTTGACCACAATTCCCTGCGGGCTTACATTTCTTGAGCGCGCCCCGATGGGGCGCCCGGGATAATCGTGGGAAGAGGTAGCTGGTGGACCTGCTGACAGCCGCCCTCGTGACGATTCCATTCCGTTCCGAGATCATGGAGCTCCCGCTTGTCGGGCTGACGATGCTCTTTTGCTTCGGCGCGCTCGTGATTCTCGGACGCTGGTGGGAGCGCTAATCAGCCATGGCGAATCTTGAGCGCGCGCCGCGCAAGTCGTTTAACGACCTGATCTACGATCTGATCTTCAAGAACTACGTCTGGCAGTCGATCTTCAGGACTGGCTACCCGAACACGCCGCGCAACCAGATGTTGGCCGTCGCCACCAACGTCTTCCTCCACCTCCACCCGACGCGGATTCACCGCACACACGTCAAGATCACCCACACCTACTGTCTCGGCGGTCTCTCATTCTTCATGTTTCTCGGTCTGACCGTGACTGGCGTGCTCTTGATGTTCTACTACGTACCCTCGATCGAGCGCGCCTACCAGGACATCCAGGAGCTCGAGGCCAACGTCCGCTTCGGACAATTGCTGCGCAACATGCACCGCTGGATGGCGCACGCGATGATCATCCTCGTGCTGCTACATATGATGCGCGTCTTCTACACCGGCGCCTACAAGCCGCCGCGCGAGTTCAACTGGGTCGTCGGCGTGGTGCTCTTCATCCTCACTCTGCTGCTCTCCTTCACTGGATACCTCCTGCCCTGGGACCAGCTCGCCTTCTGGGCCATCACCGTCGGCACGACGATGGTCGGCTCGGCGCCGGTCCTCGGCGACGAATCAAAGTTCCTCCTGCTTGGTGGTTTCTCCGTGGGGCCGAACGCGCTGATTCGGTTCTACACGCTGCACGTGATTGGATTGCCACTGGTGATTTCGATCTTCATGGCCGTGCATTTCTGGCGGGTCCGTCGCGACGGCGGCCTCGCACGGCCGCTGTAGCGGGGGAGGACAGACTCAATGGTCAGCCGCGCCGCTGCAGCGATCCGCACGCGACCACGCCGTGAGCGTGAACAGGAGGTTCTAGTTTGGCCGGACCTCGTCTTCATCGAGTTCATCTCGGCGCTGATCTTCTCCATTGCGCTGATGGTGCTCTCGGCGATGGTCAATGCGCCCTTGCTCAACCGCGCCGACCCCGATACCACGCCGAACCCGTCCAAGGCGCCCTGGTACTTCCTCAACCTGCAGGAACTCCTGCTGCACATGGAACCCGCCTGGGCCGGCGTGATCGTGCCCACGATTGCCCTCGTCCTGCTGGCCGCGATCCCCTACTGGGACCGCGACACCGAAGGTCAGGGAGTCTGGTTCGGGACCAAGTTCGCCGGTCGACTGACCGTCTTCGGCTTCACCGCCTCGGTCATGGTCACCAGCCTGCTGATCATCTACGACGGCTCGCTGCATGTGGTCTGGACCGAAAACATCATCCGCGGCCTCGGCCTGAACAGCGACTTCGCTTGGCCCGGCGGTCTGGACTGGTTCCGCAACCTGCGAGGTCTGGATACCGGCATCCCATGGGAGTCGATCGGCTTCACGATCGGCGACTTCAAGATGTTCCAGGACTGGCGCGCCATTCCGCTTGGAATACCCGGCACCACGACAGATCCCTGGCTACTCAACCTGAA
Organism: Dehalococcoidia bacterium; assembly: GCA_034428415.1. GTDB lineage: Bacteria > Chloroflexota > Dehalococcoidia > Bin125 > Bin125 > Bin125. Next base: position 13,744 of record DAOUHS010000192.1, on the reverse strand, counting down.
CTTCCCGTCGTTCCTTTCGCAACAGATCGTGCCGGTGGCCACCATGGTCGGACTGCCGGTCGTGTTCGTGCTGTTCTGCAAGATGCTCGGCTGGATCCACACGCGGCGCGACATCGCACTGCTCATCTTCTCGGCGTTCATCGGCGTCTACCTGACGACGACGATCGTCGGTACAGCCTTCCGTGGCCAGGGCCAGGACCTCAAGCCGCCCTGGGACATCGTGGTGCTGGAGGAGTAACCGGTGGCCAACGGTAACACTCAACAGACGGGCGAGGGCGGACAGCAGCGCCGCGTGCCCGCGCCGGCCGAGCCATCCGGTGGTTCGCGGCCGCAACGCGCCCCGCATCTTCGGGCCGAGTCGCGGGCTGGCGTGGTGCAAGGCGGGGAAGGCGCGCGGGCGATGGTCACCCGAGCCCAGCGCCGACGCGCCCGCCAGGGTCAGGTCACCCGTCGACAGCTCCTGCGTGTCTCCTTCTGGGGCTTCTTCACCTTCGGTCTGACCGGGGGGCTGGGCGCGTTCCTGTCCAACTTCTGGCCACGCGGTGTGACTGGCTTCGGCGGTCGGATCACTGTCGGCGCGAGCGCCGTACCTGCGGTCGGAGCCGACCCGGCGCCGGTCCAGATCGGCAAGTTCTACCTCTCGCACCTGCGCGCCGGCGACGGCACGCACGCCGGATTCGGCCTGGAAGGCGATGAAGGCCTATTGGCCTTGTGGTGGAAGTGCCCCCATCTCGGCTGCACGATCCCCTGGCGTCCGGGTTTTCCCTTTGAGGGCATATCTGGATGGTTCCGCTGTCCATGCCACGGCTCGACCTACACAAGGGGCGGCATCCGCGTTTTCGGCCCGGCGCCGCGTCCGATGGACACCATGGAAATCACCGTTAACAGTGACGGTTCATTGACGGTCAACACCGGCAATATCAAAAAGGGCGGTGAGGACAATCCTCAACGCACCACCTCCTACGGCTAACCAGCTAGCCAGTCGCTTGCCGAGCATTCCGGCAAGCGACGAACATGGGGAATAGAGGACGATGAGCGGACAGAACACCGAAAAGCAGATTCTCGCCATGGTGATCCTGTTGGTGCTGTCGGTGGCCTCGCTGGGCGCCTACACCTGGTTCGACAACGGGCGGCGAACAGAAGCGCGCTCGGAAATCCTGACCAAGGACGCCGAGCGGGCCGCTTGGACGTTTGCCAACAACTGCCGCGAATGTCATGGCAACGACGGCCGCGGCTCAGAGTCGGACGCATCGCTGGTCGGCCCGGCATTGAATACGCCGAACAATACGTACGCCTTCCTGACCGACAACGAGGGACAACTCCAAACGCTTCAGAACGAGTACCGCTATACGATCACTTGTGGTCGCAACGGCACCCCAATGCCTCCCTGGAGCATCGATCAGGGAGGCTCACTGGACGGTTTCAAGATCGACAACCTCGTCACGTTGATCACAACCAATGCCGGCGACGCCTGGCACAGGGCGGTCGAACATGCTGTGCACTTGGACGAAGTCACGATCGAGAACCTGCACATCGCGCTCGACGCGGCCGAGGAGACGTTGGAAGCTTCGGGCTGGTTCGCCGATGTACAAGCGGCGGAAGGCGCAGTCGCTCGCACCGAAGCCGAGGATGCGGAACTGACCAGCCTGCGCGCAGCCGTCGCCGCGGCGGAAGAGTCGGGCGAAGGCGTCGAAGAAGCGCAGGACGCGCTGGCAGCCTACGAGAAGGGCTATACCGCACTGATTCAGGCTGTCGTGACGATGCGCACATCCGACGACTCGGCTGACGTGGCCGAGGCGCGCTCGACGTTCAACGCAGCTTCGAGCGTCCAGCAGGAAGTGGCGATCAATCGGGCTTGGCTCAAGATCGCGAGCGACTATCGCACCGCCGAACAGAACCTCGTCACGGCCGAGGAGCGCTTCGCGGCCGGTTTGCCGGTACCGACGCCGGCGACCCAGGTCACTACGGATACCTGCGGCCAGACCTCAGCCGATCTCGCCGACTGGTTGAGCGCCCATAGTGGGTCGTCATAAGCTGAGTCGAATGGTCGTGGTGACGCGCAGATTGAATCGATCGTCATTGGTACGCTGACCTGTATTCCAAGTTCGGCGTTGTAAGCAAATCCCCGCCGGAGGATTCGCGGGATCAGGAGAGTTCAGGATGGCAGCAGCACAGACCGGCAAGCGTTACTTCTGCCCGAGCTGCGGCGCGGAGTTCATCGTAACGCGCGGCGGTGAGGCAGAGCTCAAGTGCGGTGACACACCGCTCGAGGAGAAGCAGTAGCGGCGCGAAACGATTAGCAGTCGGCCGGAAACACAACACCAAACGGGTGTGGGAGTAGGTCAGATGGCAGTCCAACTGGGCAAGCGATACCGGGACGAAGAATCGGGCATCGAGGTGCTCTGCATCAAACCAGGTGAGTGCGACCTCAAGGTCGACGAGCGCGAGATGGAACTGATGCAGCCAAAGGTGCTCCCTTCGGCCGACTAGATTGCATGAAACGATCGTTTGACTTGCGCGGCAGTTGAGGCGCGCCTGAGTGACGTGAGCCCATGGCCGGTGTACGAGATCAACTACGTTCCGACCTCCGCGACGCGATGCGGGCCAAGGATGGCCCGAGGCGCAACACGATTCGCATGGTCGAGGCCGCGATCAAGAACGCAGAGATCGACAAACGCGGCAAAGAACTGGCCGAGAACGAAATCCTCGCCATCCTTCAGCGACAGGTCAAACAACGACGCGAGTCGATTGAACAGTTCACGCAAGGGGGTCGAGAGGACTTGGCCGATAAGGAGCGGGTCGAGATCGCCATCATTGAGGCCTATCTTCCGCACCAACTCTCTGGCGAAGAAGTCGCGCTACGAGCTCGGGTGGTAATCGAGCAGGTAGGAGCGTCCGGCCCTGCCGATCGCGGCAAGGTGATGGGGGTGTTGATGAAGGATCTTCGTGGTCAGGCTGATGGCTCTCTTGTCAACGCGGTGGTGGGCGAGTTGCTGGCCGAGGCGGCCGAATCGGAGTAATCGAGAGATACCGGCACGGCTCGCACACGACTTTAGGTGACGTAACGAGACCGGTATCATCGATCCAGCGGTGGACGCGGGGCCGTTCTTCGCGTCATACGGTCGCGAATATGTTCCGATGATCCTGTGATGAGCCAGCAATCGTATTTCACTCCGTTGCGGGTCGGCGTGTTCGGGGTTGCCCTGGCCATCGGAATCGTCCTGGCCCTCACTCCTTTTCGCCCGGAAGAAAAGTTTCCAACCTTCGGGGCGGTCGCCGATCGCGACATCGTGGCCATGGAGGAAACGTCCTTCATCAGCGAGTTGCTGACGGTCGAGGCGCAGCAAGTTGCTCGCTCCGAGGTCGACACCCAGTTCGAGTTCGATCCCGACATTCGTCCGGCTCAGCTGGAAGCGTTGCGCCTGTACCTTGATGCGGTGGTGGCCGAGCGCCGGGCGCGAAACGCACCAGTCGCCGTCGACAGTAAATCCAGTGTGGAGTCGACGGAGGAGTCTCAAGACGAAGAGCAAGGCGAGGCAACATCCGAAACGACAGTTGTCCCCGGCTCGAAGCTGCCGCAGCGCGACGAAACGTTCTTGCTCGCGGTGTCCGATCCGCTCTTCGCCAGCATCGAGCACGAGGCGCAGGTGGTGATCGATTCCCTGCTGCAGGAGCGGCTTTACGAGCATGAATTGAACGAGGCGAAGCTGGGTCTGCATGACCTGATTGACCCTCGCCTCAGCCTGATTGAGACAACTCTCATCGCGTCCCTTGTCAGCGCATATCTGCGCCCAACGATGGTTGAATCTCCAGGCCTGACTGAGCTGGCTCGCGAACGTGCAGATCGTTCGGTCGTCGGCGTGCGACGCACGGTGGTTGAAGGCGAGCTCATCGTCTCCCGAGGCGCAATGGTCGACGAACGTGCTGCTGAAGCGCTGGCCCACCTGAAGCCGCGGTCGGCTGGAATCGAAGTCGAGTCGCTCGGCGCAATCGTGATCATTGGGCTCAGCGCTTCCGTCGTGTTCAGCCTGTACCTCGTGGTTTGGCGGCCCGTGCAGGCATCGAGCGATCGACGGATCATCCTGCTCGCCGTCCTGATCCTCTTCTCGGTTGCAGCAGCCAGGGCGTGGTTCGAATTTGCGTTGCCTGGTGGAGTTGACGAATCGCTGGACCTGATGTTGCCTCTCGCAGCGGGACCCGTGTTGGTCGCGGCGCTCCTCAGTACGGGCCTCGGCATTACGACTGGCGTTCTGATCGCGCTGTTGGCAGGATTGGCGGCAATCGTGCTGCCCGACTACGGCGCCGCTCCGGCAGGCGCACAGGCGCTGCGACCGCTGGTGTTCTTCCTCGCTAGCTCTCTCGGAGGCGTCTTTGCGGCGACGCGCGCCCAGGCGCTGGCTCAGTACGGCCTGGCCGGATTGGCCGCAGGAGCCACCGGCTTCTTGGCAGGCGCAGCGATCTGGTTACTCGATCCACAGCGCGCCTCGGATCAGCTTGGTTGGCTGGCGCTCGCAGCGCTGGTGACGGCTGCTCTGGTTGCGGTGATCACAATCGGGGCCTTCTCGCTGCTCGGGGCGCTGTTCGGGATCACCACGCCGATGCGGTTGCTCGAGTTGGCGCAACTACAGCGCCCGCTGCTCCGGCGACTGCAGGAAGAAGCGCCGGGAACGTTCCATCATTCGCTGCTTGTCGCGACCATGTCCGAGCGTGCCGCCGCTCAGATCGGCGCAGACCCTCTGCTGGTCCGCGTCGGCGCGTACTACCACGACATCGGCAAGCTCAATCGTCCGGCCATGTTCATCGAGAACCAGGAGGGCACCAATCCCCACGATGCGCTGGATCCGAGCGAGAGCGCACGATTGATCATCCAACATGTCACGGCCGGCGAGGATCTGGCACGGCGCGATCGCCTGCCGCCGCGGATTCGCGACTTCATCCTCGAGCATCACGGCTCGCGCCGTGTTGCCTTCTTCTACCGCAAGGCGGCGCTGTCGGACCCCCGCGTCGACCCGCGAGACTACACCTACCCAGGCCCTGCGCCACAGACTCGTGAGACCGCAATCGTCATGCTCGCGGACAGTTGCGAGGCCGTGGTGCGGGCCAGCGGAGAGCGCGAGGCAGACAGAATCGGCATGTTGGTCGACGGCGTTTTCGACGAGCGTTTGAGGGAGCGCCAGCTTGATCACTGTGACCTGACGCTGAGTGAGCTCCGCCAGATCTCGGCCAGCTTCAAGCAAACGCTGGTCGGCGCTCACCATCAACGGATCGAGTATCCGCCTGCTGCGGAGTCCGAGTTGCAGGTCACGCCGCGTGAGGGGTCACCTGCCAACCCGGCGCTCTAGTTCGCCCTCTGGGGTTCGCTGTAGCTGGCCATAACGAGTTCGGCCGATAGCATCGCGATATGCGATTCGCTGTGCTCGTCTTCCCCGGTACATGGAGCGACTGGGACTGCGTCCACGCATTGGAGGACCTTGGCCAGACGGCGGAGCGCGTCTGGCACAAGGAATCCTCGTTGGACGAATTCGACGGCGTGATCCTGCCGGGCGGGTTCTCCTATGGGGACCACCTGCGCTGCGGTGCGATCGCCAGGTTCTCACCAGTAATGTCAGCGCTCGAGCGGTTCGCGGCGACGGGTAGGCCAGTCTTCGGTTCCTGCAATGGCTTCCAGATTCTATGCGAGGCAGGATTGCTGCCGGGCGTCCTGCTGCGCAACGCATCCCTTCAATTCCGCTGCCACCCGCAGGAACTAGTCGTCGAGCGCAGCGACACCGGATTCACCAGCGCTTGCGAACCTGGCCAAGTCGTGCAGTTACCGATCTCACACGGCGAAGGCCAGTACTTCGCCGAGCAATCAGTGTTGGAAGAGCTTGAGGATGCCGATCGGGTGCTCTTCCGCTATTCGGGTGAGAATCCGAATGGTTCGCTGCGCGATATTGCCGGGATTCTGAATCCAATGGGCAATGTGCTGGGCATGATGCCTCACCCGGAACGAGCTTCGGACTCGCTGCTTGGGGGCACCGACGGCAACTACATCTGGCGATCGATGATCGAGCGGTGGGGCTAGCGTGCCAAGCTTCGCGCCGCCAGCCGACGCCGCACCGGCCGAGGTCAACGAAGATGTGCTCGCCCAGATCGCCCTGAGCCGCGACGAGTACGAGCGAGCCTGCGACATGCTCGGCCGTGCGCCGACTGATGTTGAACTGGGCATGATCGGAGCACTCTGGAGCGAGCATTGCGGCTACAAGCACTCGCGGCCGCTGTTTCACCATTTCCCGACCGGGGACGAACGCATCCTGACCAACCTCGGTGAGGAGAACGCTGGCGCGATCGACATCGGCGACGGCTGGGTCGCAGTGATGAAGATTGAATCCCACAACCATCCCTCCGCGATTGAGCCTTACGAGGGCGCAGCCACCGGGGTCGGTGGGATTGTGCGAGACATCTTCGCGATGGGCGCCCAACCGATCGCGCTGCTGGACTCGCTCCGCTTCGGTCCGCTGGAGGATCGTCGAAACCGACGCCTCTGCACAGGGGTCGTGGCCGGGATTGGTGGGTACGGCAATTGCCTCGGGATCCCGACTGTGGGCGGTGAGCTGGTGGTCGGAGAATCCTACAGCGGCAATCCGCTGGTCAACGCCATGTGCCTGGGCATTGCTCCTCGCGGTTCGCTGATCTCGGCGACCGCTGGACCGCCTGGAACTCAGCTGATGATTGTCGGTGCCGACACCGGCCGCGACGGCCTGCACGGTGCGACCTTCGCATCTGTTGAGCTGGATGAGTCGTCCGCGGAGCGTCGACCGGCGGTACAGGTCGGAAATCCGTTCCTGGAGAAGTCGTTGATGGATGCGTGTGTCGGACTCGTGCGCGAGCACCGTGACTGGCTCGAAGGGCTGCAAGACTGCGGCGCGGCCGGGATCACATCCTCGACCGTCGAGATGGCTGAGCGCGCCAACGCTGGGATCAGAATTCAGACGCAGCACGTCCCGCGCCGGGAGTCGGGTATGACGCCGTATGAGGTGATGCTCTCGGAGTCTCAGGAGCGCATGATTGCGGCCGTTAAGCCTGACCACGTTGCCGATGTTCAAGCCTGGTTTGAGCATTGGGACCTGCACGCTGAGGTGATTGGCGATGTCACGAGTGATGGCATCGCTCGTGTCTTTGACGGTGAGGCGGAGGTCGCTGCCGCACCCGTCTCGGTCATGACCAGCCCTCCGGCCTATACGCCCGATGCTGCGAGGGACGCTGACGCCGCTACGCGCGCGGAGTGGGATCCGGCATCGCTGCCGGACCTGGGATTCGCTGAGGCGAACGATGTGCTGTTGCGCTTACTGTCCTCGACCAACATCGCCTCGAAGCGCTGGGTATACCGGCAGTACGACCACATGGTCGGCACGAACACTGTGGTGACGCCCGGCTCGGACGCGGCTGTGTTTCGTATTCGTGGTCTCCAGCAGGGACTGGCCCTCTGCACTGATGGGCCTGGTCGGGCGGTCGAACTTGACCCATACTCGGGAGCCGCACGCGCTGTTGCCGAGGCTGCGCGCAATGTTGCTTGCAGCGGTGCGCGACCCGTCGCGGTGACCGACTGCCTGAACTTTGCCAACCCTGAGCGCGCTCCGATCTACTTCCAGCTCCGCGAGTCGATTCGCGGCATGGCCGACGCCTGTCGTGCCTTCGGCACGCCGGTCGTCTCGGGCAACGCGAGCTTGTATAACGAGTCCGAGGACGGGCCGGTTACGCCGACGCCGGTGGTTGGGATGCTGGGCATCATTTCGGATGTGACCAAGGCGGTTCGGATGGCGTTCCGGGATGAGGGTGATGAGATCTGGCTGCTTGGTGGCGGGCTTGAGCAGGACGCCTCGACGCTTGGCGGTAGCGAGTTCCTTTCGGTGCTGCGTGGCATGTCGGCTGGGCCGGTTGCGATTGATCTGGATGCTGAAGTTGCGCTGGTCGACGTTCTTGTGGAGGCTGCTGAGTCGGGAATTCTGAAGTCGGCGCACGACTGCTCTGATGGCGGCCTGGCCGTGACTCTGGCTGAGTCGGCGATTGCCGGGGAGATTGGAGCTGTGGTCGAGGCAGACGTGGGTGGTCGGCTGGATGCTTCACTGTTTGGCGAGGCAGGAGCTCGGGCGGTGGTGAGTGTGGCGTCCGATGCTGCGGATGCTCTGCGGCGGATCGCACGCGACCGCGATCTGATCGCGACGCGGATTGGTACCGTCGGTGGCGATCGACTGAGGATCGGCGCGATTGATCTTCTGCTGGCTGACGCCTCGGACGCGTGGACCTCGGCGTTGCCATCGTTGTTGGACGGTTAGTCGCCCGCGGCCGCTGAGCCCTGATTTCGGACGGCGGTGATGCCGCTGTCGTGTAGTCGCTCGATGTCTGACCAGTCGTAGCCCAGGTTGAGCAGTTCCAGCTCGGTGTCCTGGCCCAGCTCTGGGGCGGATGAGCGCACTTCGGTCTTGGTTTCGCTGAAGCTGACCGGGATGCCGACGACCTTGTGGTGCTCGAAGTGTGGGTGCGCGGCTTCCTGGAGGTAGCCGTTGAGCCAGAAGTGATTGTCCTCGGCGACTTCCTCGTAGTCGTAGACCGGACCGCATGGGATCCGGGCGGCGATCAGGCGTGAGAGCCACTCTTCGCGGGTTCGCTTCTGGAAGGTCTGCTCCAGCTCCGAACGCAGCCATTCTTCGTTGTCGCGGCGCTGGAATGGGTCGGTTGAGCGCTCGTCGTTGAGCAGGTCGGGACGCTCCAGCGCCTCACAGAGCGGTGGCCAGCTCTTGGGGTCGAGCAGACCCATAGTGAGCCACTTGCCGTCGCCGGCCTGGTACCAGCTGAAGGTGGCCGAGAATGAGCGACCCGGCTTGAGGATTGGTTGGAAGTTGCTGTGCAGGAAGGCCTGCAGCGAGAGGGCCTGGAGGGTCAGCATTGCGCCGAGCTGCGAGACGTCGATCTTCTGTCCAACGCCGTGCTGCGAGCGTGCGAAGAGGGCGGTCACGATGCCGTAGGCGAAGAGCAGGGAGCCGGTCTGGTCGGCCAGGCCCCAGGGCGCGGTGATCGGGCGCTCGCCCGGACCGCCACCGAGCGCGATCATCGCGCCCGACATGCCCTGCGCGACGACATCGAAGGAGCCACGGGTGGCCCATTCGCCCTCGGGGCCGAAGCCTGAGTTGGTCGCATAGATCAGCTGCGGATTGACGTCTTTGAGGTCGTCGTATCCGAGCCCGATCGAGTCGAGGTAGCCGGGCCGGAAGTTCTCGGTCAGGACGTCGGCGTCCTTGATCAGCTTGTGCACGACCTCGATCGCGCCTTCCGCTCTGAGGTCGAGCGTCATCGAGCGCTTGCCCCGGTTGAGCGCCTCGAAATAGGAGCAGAAGCCGTCGGCGCCCACGCCGAGCTGGCGGCCGGGGTCGCCGTTGCCGGGCATCTCGACCTTGAGCACATCTGCGCCCATGTCGGCGAGCATCGCGGTCGCGTGCGGGCCGTTCTGGTAACGGGTGAAGTCGACGACGCGGATTCCTTCGAGTGGGGCGGGCATGGTTCGCTTCCTTCAGGCGGCGGGGGCCAGGTAGGGGCAAGATATCTGATGCGCGACTGGCAGTAGGATCGGCGCATGATTGCCGAGGTCTTTGCGACGCCCGACGCTGCGGTGGCCGACATCCGCGATGGGGCCACGGTCCTGGTCGGAGGCTTCGTCTCAGCGGGGACGCCGTCCAACCTGATCCTCGCCTTGAAGCGGAGCGGACAGACCGGGTTGACCGCGGTGGCGAACAACATCGGTCTTGGAGATCTGCTGGATGAACTCTGCGAGGAGCGGCAACTGGCGAAGGTGATTGCGACGTTTGCGATTCGGGCGTCGGGGACGCGATCCTCGCGGTTCGAAGCGCAGTATCGGGCGGGCGAGGCGGAGCTTGAGCTGGTGCCTCAGGGCACGTTGATTGAGCGTCTGCGCGCGGGCGGTTCCGGCCTCGGCGGCGTGCTGACCAAGACTGGATTGGGCACGATGATGGCCGAGGGCAAGCAGGTGCTTGAGCTGGACGGGGAGCGCTGGTTGCTTGAGCGTCCGCTGCGAGGCGACGTTGCCCTGCTCAAGGCCTGGCGCGGGGACCGCCAGGGCAATCTGCAGTATCGGTTGGCTGGGTTGAACTTCAATCCGGTCATGGCGACGGCGGCGGACCTGGTGATCGCCGAGGTGGAGGAGATCGTGGAGGCGGGCGAGATTCCGGCCGAGCAGGTGGGCACGCCCGGCATCTACGTTGACCGGTTGGTGGAGTGCGAACCGATCCCGGTGCGCTGGGACGGCTGACCATGGCATCGACGACGCCTCCGACGGGCCTGAGCCGTGAACTGATTGCGCTGCGGGCGGCCCGGGAGTTGGAGGCGGGGTCGGTCGTCAATCTTGGTATCGGCCTGCCGACGTTGGTCGCTGGGTTCGTCGAGCCATCGGACGGCATCCTGTTCCAGGCGGAGAACGGCATCCTGGGGTACTCGGGGATTTCCGAGTCCAACTTCGACTCCGACCTGATCAACGCGGGCGGGCAGCCGGTCGAGCTCGTCGCGGGAGCCAGCTTCTTCGATACCGCCGATTCCTTCACGATGATTCGCGGCGGGCATATCGACGCGGCCGTTCTCGGTGGATTGCAAGTCTCGGCAACGGGCGACCTGGCTAACTGGTTTGTGCCCGCGCGTGGTGGTGGCAGTGTCGGTGGGGCGATGGATCTTGCTGTCGGGGCGCGGAAGCTGATCATTGCCATGGCTCATGTGACCCGTGACGGCGAGCCTCGGATCGTTGAGGTCTGCGACTATCCGCTGACTGCCGAGCGCTGCGTAGACGTGATCGTCACCGACCTCGCGGTGATCGATGTGACGCGAAATGGATTGTTGTTGCGCGAGACGGCGCCGGGGATTTCGCCCGCCGAGGTCTCGCAATGGACGGGCGCGCCGCTGTTGATTCCCAGTGACATGCGTGAGATGTCACTCTGAGCGGACCTGGTCGTGCGCTATCCTGAGTTGGTAGCGCTGCAGCAGAGGGAGCGGGCCATGCGTGGTGTGTTCAAGGTGATGGTTCGGGGTGCCAAGGTGCTGAGGCGCGGTCCGGTCACGGTGCACTATCCGTATGAGAAGAAGCAGCTGCCCAAGCGCGCGCGCACCTTTCCTTACCTGATCTGGAACCACCAACTCGAGGAGCCGAACTGCACGGGCTGCGGCAAGTGCGCTGCGGCGTGTCCGGTCGACTGCATGACGACGACGCTGATGAAGAACCCGGCGAGTGCGGCGGGCAAGAGCAACCACAAGTCGGTGATCGACGACTTCTACATCGACTTCGGCCGCTGCATGCGCTGCAACATCTGCGTCGAGGTGTGCCCGTTCGACGCGATCGCAATGCTGCCGATGTGGGAGGGCCACGAGCAGACCAAGTACGACCGCCGAGAGCTGGTGATGGACCTCGACGACCTGCTCGCCCCGAGCCGGGCCGACACCAATCTGCCGTTCTGGATTCCTGAGACGATTCTAGCGAAGACCGAGAAAGAGCGGGTCGGGCGGAAAGCATTTGCGGCTCAGCTCGAATCCGGCGGCGACGAGTAACTCCCTCACTCCGGCTAGACCAGCTCACCTGCCTCGCGACGCCTGGCCAAGTCTGCGTAGTCGAGCGGTACCGGCGCGCCTCGTGACACGATTCGGTCAACCCGATCTTTCACGATCTCGTCCCAGCCCGGATGCGGCAGGATGTAGAACGTGTCGTTGACAATCGCGTCCCAGACCTGTGAAGCCACGTTGCTCGGGTCCATCGCGATGCGAACCGTCGTCTCGTTCACTGAGGCCTCTTCCGAGGGTTCGGTCGGCCCGCCGAACTGATCCGGTCGATTGCGTTCGGCGTTCAGCAGGTTCGTGTTCACCAGTCCAGGACAGAGCACGCTCGCCGAGACAATGGAGTTGTTCGCGCGGAGGTCGAGATAGAGGCCCTCGCTGATCGACAGGACTCCGTGCTTGGACACGCTGTAGGCTCCGCTGCTGGCGATGATCCCGCCCACCGACGAGGTGTTGACCACGTGCCCTGGCTCGCCATGCTCGATCATGTGCGGCAGAAACGTCTGGATCCCGTAGAGCACACCGTAGAAGTTGACACCCAGCACCCAGTCCCATGTCGCGTCCGGGATGTCCCAGATGTTGCGAATTCCACCGTCTTCACTGCTGACGACGCCGGCGTTGTTGCAGAGTACGTGGATGTTGCCAAAGCGATCGATTGCCTGGTCTCGCAACGACTCAATCGACTGGCGCTGCAGCGTATTGACTTCTATGCCGACGACGCTGCGTTCCTGCTGTTCCAGCCTGGCGACCGCGGCGCTGAGCGCATCGGCCTCGATGTCGGCGAGGACAACATTCATGCCCTCGGCGGCGAAGCGCTCGGCAAAGGCGTAACCCAGGCCCGAAGCTGCGCCGGTGACTACGGCGGTACCGTTGCTGAAATCTCGCATCAGGCTCGCACCTCAAACATTCTCGCCTTAAACATTCTCTCCCTGTGCGCGACGCCCGATCATCTTCTCGAAGTCGACCTCGACCGGCTGTTGGCCTTCGAGAACTGACTCGATCCGCCCTCGGATCACGTCTCGCCAGCCGTCGTGGGGGAGGATGTAGAGGTGGTCATTGACCATGGCTTGCCAGACGAGTTCGGCGACGTCGTTTGGGTCCATCCCGCCTCCGAGGAAGACTTGCGACGCCATGCGCTGTGCTTCGTTGGCTTCGATCGATTGGCCGAATTCGCTGGGACGATTTCGTTCGGCCTCGTTGATCTGGGTGTTGACGAAGCCCGGGCAGAGGACCGAGGCGGAGATGTTGGAGTCGGCGGCTCGGAGGTGGTGCCAGAGGCCCTCGGTGAGGGTCAGGACGCCGTGCTTGGAGACGCTGTAGGCCGATGCTCCGGGGATCAGTCCGGCGACTGAGGCCGTATTGACGATGTGGCCTACTTCGCCGTGTTCCAGCATGGAGGGAACGAAGACCTGCAGTCCGTAAAGGACGCCCCAGAAGTTGACTCCCATGACCCAGTCCCAGGTCGAGTCGGGCACTTCCCAGACGGGCACGGCGCCCGTGCCGGATCCGAGGCCGCCGTCGCGACGCGAGGTGACGCCGGCGTTGTTGCAGAGCACGTGAATCTTGCCGTACTTGTCGATCACTTGATCGCGCACGCTCTCGAGGGTTTCGCGGCGCATCGTGTTGACTTCGACCCCGATGACGTTGCGCTCCTGCTGCTCGAGCCTCGTCACGGCGGCGTTGAGCGCGTCAGCCTCGATGTCGGCAAGGACGACGTTCATGCCTTCGGCGGCGAAGCGCTCGGCGAAGGCGTAGCCCATCCCCGAGGCTGCTCCGGTCACTACCGCCGTTTTTCCGGTGAAGTCACGCATTGCTAAACCTCTCAGAGTGTTTCCGAGTCGTGGGGCGATTATCCGCGCAGTCTACGAGTGGTTCCTACCGCTGCTCACCGGGAGCCTGTCGGCGCAGCAATGCGGCCGTGTCTCTTGTTGCCGGGACCGTCCGGGCCAGGATGTTCTCGACTCGCTCCCGCACGAAGTTGTCCCAATCGGGATGCGGCAGCACGTAGCAACGTTCCTCGATGATCGATTGCAGCACCTGATCTGCCACGTTGGCCGGATCGATGCCGCCTGCGAGGAAGGCGTTGTAGGCCGCGGCTTCCCCTTCCGACCGTTCGCCCGCTCCGCCATACTCGTCGGGTCGATTGCGGTCGGCGTTC
>DAOUHS010000191.1:0-3957 GCA_034428415.1 Dehalococcoidia bacterium | reverse complement strand
ATGGACGGCGATCACGGCTACCGGCGCTATTTCGCCTTCATGGCGCTGTTCACGACTTCCATGCTGGGCCTGGTCCTGGCCGACAACCTGCTGATGCTGTTCGCCTTCTGGGAGCTGGTCGGTCTGACCTCGTACCTGTTGATCGGATTCTGGTTCCATCGACCAGCGGCTGCAGCCGCGGCGAAGAAGGCGTTCCTGGTCACTCGATTGGGCGACCTGGGAATGCTGGCGGCGTTGATCCTGATCTACAGCCGCACCGGCACGATGGACATTGCCTCGATCAATGCGCTCGCCGACAGCGGCGCCGAGGCGGGCATGTTCGCGCTCAATGGCCTGATGATCGGCCAGACCGCGATGACGCTGTTCGGTCTTGGTCTGATCGCTGGCGCGGTGGGCAAGTCGGCGCAGTTCCCGCTGCATATCTGGCTGCCGGATGCGATGGAAGGGCCGACGCCGGTTTCGGCGCTGGTCCACTCGGCGACGATGGTCGCCGCCGGTGTCTACCTGTTGGCCCGCTTTTTCCCGGTGATTCATGCGTCATCGACGGCGTCGGATCTGATTGCCTGGATTGGTGCGGGTACCGCTCTGGGAGCGGCGGTTCTGGCGATGGTCCAGGTCGATATCAAACGGGTGTTGGCTTATTCGACGATCTCGCAGCTCGCCTACATGATGTTTGCGATCGGGGTGGGCGGATATGCGGCGGCGGTGTTCCACTTGATGACGCACGCGTTCTTCAAGGCGATGCTGTTCCTTGGCTCGGGCTCGGTGAACCACTCGACGAATACGTTTGACATGCGCAAGATGGGCGGTCTGCGGACATTGATGCCGATCACGTTTGTCACCTTTGCCGTTGGCACCCTTGCTTTGGCCGGTATCTTCCCGCTGTCGGGCTTCTGGTCGAAGGATGAAATCCTCGTTGAGGCGTGGCAGAACAACAAAGGTGTGTTCGTGCTCGGCTTCCTCGCTGCCGGCCTGACCGCGGCCTACATGGTCCGGGCTGTTTACATGACATTCTTCGGCGAATACCGGGGCGGAGAAGAAGTCGCGCCGGGCGAGCATGGCAACGAGGATCCTTCGCATCCACATGAGTCGCCGCGCAGCATGACGACACCCCTCATCACCCTTGCGGTGTTCGCGGCGGTCAGTGGATTGGTCACACTCGGTTCAGAGATCCAGACCTGGGTATACGGCGCGCTCCCGCACCCGGAACACCACACTGACGGCTTGCCGTTCCTTCATTGGCATTGGGGCGTAGCGATTGGCTCAACGGTGTTCGCCCTGATTGCGGGAGGAGTCGCGTATCGCTTCATGCGCGACCGTGAGCGGATTCGGTCATGGGGCGTTGGCGGGATCTGGCCGATTCCCGAGGCTCAGAAAATTGCGACTGAACTGTTCTACATGGACCGGCTGGCCGAGAACCTCTTGGCTCGGCGAGTCTTCTACAGCTCGATTGCCCGTTCGTCGGCGTGGTTCGACGCCAACATTGTTGATGGCGTCGTGAATCGCGCCTGGCGCGAAGGCGTGACCATTGCAGGGACGGCCCGGTTCGTGCAGAACGGCTGGGTGCAGGCGGGCACATTGTCAATCGGACTCGGCGGCATGATCATCTGGATCGCCGTCGTGTTGTTCTAGGAGCGGTAGATGGATCCGGGATTCCCCGTCCTCTCGTTGCTGATCTTCCTGCCCCTCCTGGGTGTGTTGCTGATCGCGCTACTGCCCGGTCGGCACACTCGGACCGAGTGGTTGGTCCAGAACGCGCCGGGCAATGCGGTTGACTATCCGAAGTGGATTGCGCTGGGGATTGCGCTCGCGACGCTGATCATCTCGCTGGTGTTATTCATCATCTTCGACCGCTCGGTCTCGGGATTCCAGTTCGTTGATGAGTTTGACTGGATCTCGGCTGAGGCGGTCGGGTTCAACGTGACGTACGCCTTCGGGGTCGACGGATTGTCGATGCCGCTGGTGTTCCTGACCTCGTTCCTGACGGTGGTCGGGGTGTTGGTTTCGTGGCGGATTGATCTGCGCACGAAGGAGTACTTCGCCTGGTTGCTGGTGCTCGAGACGTCGGTGCTGGGTGTCTTCACCTCGCTGGACCTGATTTTCTTCTTCCTCTTCTGGGAGCTCGAACTGATTCCGATGTTCCTGTTGATTTCGATCTGGGGCAGCGGTAATCGGAACTACTCGGCGCTCAAGTTTGTTCTCTATACCGTCTTCGGATCGGCCTTCATGTTGGTCGGTTTCCTGGCGATGGGCGTCGCCGCGGACACGTTCGACATCCGCGAAATCCGCCAGGATGCGCTAGCGGCGGCCTTCCTGCCGGCTCCGGTGATCTTTGCGTTCATCCTGATTGCGTTCTCGATCAAGTTGCCGGTTGTGCCGCTGCATACCTGGTTGCCTGATGCGCATACGGATGCACCGACTGCGGTGTCGGTGATCCTGGCCGGTGTGTTGCTGAAGATGGGCGGCTACGGGATTCTGCGATTGCTGTTCACGCTGATGCCCGAAGTCGGGGCGGACGCCGATCTTGCGCTGGCGATTATTGGGGCGGTGTCGATCGTCTATGGGGCGATTGTGACCATTCGCCAGACCGATTTGAAGCGGCTGATCGCGTATTCCTCGGTGTCGCATATGGGGTTCGTGTTGTTGGGCGTTTCGGCGCTCGGAGTGACCGGCATGGCTGGGGCAGCGATGCAGCTGGTCACTCATGGCCTGATTACGGGCATGCTGTTCGTCATGGTCGGACTGGTCTATGACCGGACTCATACGCGTCAGATTGCCGATATGCGCGGACTGGCTCACTACATCCCGATACTCGGAATCGGGATGGTCTTCGCTGGACTTGCTGGGCTGGGATTGCCGGCGCTGGCTGGGTTTGTCGCGGAGATTACGATCTTCTTGGGCGCATTCGAGTCGCAGACTGCTGCGGTCTCGGTGTCGCTGCTCGGCGTGCTGTTGGCGGCGGCCTACATCCTCTGGGCGCTGCAGCGGACGTTCTTTGGTCCGAAGGATGAGAAGTGGTCGCAACTACCGGACGCTAACCACTGGAGTGAGTTCACGATCATCGGCGCGCTGATGGCGCTGATCGTGCTGCTCGGTGTGTATCCGTCGATTGTGATGGACCTGCTGGAGATGGGCGTCGAGCCGATCGTCAACAACATTGAGACGGTCGTCTCGGCCGGAGCGGGAGGCGGCTGATGCTAAGCGACGTCAACCTGCTTGGTCCTGAGCTCGTCCTACTGGTCGTCGGTGGCTTCCTGCTGATTGCCGACCTGTTCGTCAAGGATCGACGCCTGCTAATGGGCATGACCCTGGCGGCGCTGCTTGGTTCAATCCTTTACTCCGCAGTCCTACTCACTGAGGGACATGTCGGATCGACGGGATTCGGCGGCGTCCTCGTCGTTGACAAGTTTGCGATCTTCTTCCAGATCCTGCTGGCCTCGGCCTCGATGGCAGCAGTGTTGGTTTCGACGGAGACCATCCAGCGGACCCCGTCTCGGCGCGGGGAGTACCTGGCGCTGATCCTGTTCTCGACCGCCGGTCTGCAGCTGCTGGCCGGGTCGCGCGACCTGATCATGATTTTCATCGCCCTCGAGCTGACCTCGATTTCGCAATACATCCTGGTCGGGTTCTACAAGGATCGCTGGGGCTCAGAAGGCGGGCTCAAGTACCTGCTGACCGGCGCCGTTGCGTCGGCCGTGTTGCTCTATGGGATGGCGATCCTGCTCGGCCTGACCGGGTCGACGAACCTGTCCGAGATTGCTTCGTACATCGCCTTGCAGGGCGACGGCAAGGAAGAGGCGTTGATGCTGGCGGCGGTCTTCCTGATCGCCGGGTTCGGCTTCAAGGCTGCCGTGGCTCCCTTCCAGATGTGGGCGCCCGATGCCTACACCGGTGCGCCGACGCCGATTGCCGCCTACTTGTCGGTGGCATCCAAAGCGGCTGCATTTGCGATCCTGA
>DAOUHS010000190.1:0-8207 GCA_034428415.1 Dehalococcoidia bacterium | reverse complement strand
GAGGATTTTCTCCAGCGGGGCATCCGCGAGGCGCATGTGGAAGGTGATCACACGTCGCTCGCTAGGACGAGCATCGGCGGGCTCGGGTCGGGCTGCTTAGACGCGTTTCAGCGGCCGCTTGCGACCAAACCAGCCGCGAACGTCGGGGATGACGAGCGTTGCGGCGGCGGCTGGGGTTCCCCAGGCGATGCAGGCGACTCCGCAGGTGGCTCCGGAGGCGGCGATGCCGAGGAGGGCGACGACGATGGCCATTGGGGCGAGGGCGTACCAGGGGGCGGCGTCGCGGCGGCTGCGGGCTACTTGCAGGAGCATGAGGAGGAGGCCGGCGGCGGCAATCACGGCGCAGATGATGTAGAGGCCGGTCGAGTCCTGGTTGAGGAGAGTCGCGACGAAAGCGGCGGCGATGCCTGCGGTGGTCAGGGTTCCGGCGAGGAGTGTCATGGGGTCATGGTAGCGCGACGGAGAGCCCCCTCTGTCACTTCGCCATACCTCCCCCAGAGGGGGAGGTATCTGTAGCTAGCCGGTGAGGCGACGGTAGAGGGATGGCAGGCGGCGGGGCAGGGACTCGATGTCGGCGACGACCTCGTAGGCCATGTCCTGACACATTTGCTTGAGGTAGTCGTGGCCGGCTCGATCGACGGTGAGGGCGAACGGAACCATGCCTTCGCGGCGTGCCTCGGTAAGTGCCATCTTGGTGTCGTGGATGGCGTATTCCTTCTCGGTGCGGTCGCGACCGTAGCCGTGGTCCTGGGGCCGTCCATCGGAGAGCAGCATCAGGATCTTGACCTTGGCGTCGGTGTTCTGCAGCTTCCAGATGCAGTGGCGGATGGCTGGGCCCATGCGGGTTGAGCGGACGGGGGCGATCTTGTCGATTCGCTCCTTGATCCGGTCGCCGAAGGGCTCGTCCATGTCCTTGTAGACGAAGAACTCGACGTTGTCTCGGCCGTAGCCGGAGAAGCCGTAGACGCCGTACTTGTCGCCGATCGTCTCGAGCGCCTCGATCAGCAGCACAACGGCTTCCTTCTCGAGGTCGATGATGCGCTTACCCGGGTGTCGGGCAGCTTCGGCTCGGCGCTGCGCCCACCAGCTGAGGTACTTGCGCGGGTCGTCGTCGAACTGGTCGTCCTGACGCTGGTCGTGGTGCTTCTGGATTTCTTCATCGGTTGAAGCGGAGACATCGAGCAGGAAGGCGACGGCGACGTCGCGCTCGACCTTGTTGCGTCGGTAGAAGAGCTTGGTCTCGGAGGCACCACCGGCGATTTTCTCGGTGTACCACTCGATCACGGCGTCGAGGTCGTAGTCCTCGCCGTCGGTGAGGCGCTTCATCTTGCGGAACATCTCGGGGCGCAGCATCTCGAACTGCTTGCGTGTCTCCTGGACGAGCTGGGTGTGCGCGTGCAGGGTTTCGGCGTAGTAGTTGGTCGTGCCGGCCTCGCCGCGTTGCTCCTGGACTCGGCACCAGCGCGGCTTGTAGTCGGCGGCGCGGAAATCCCACTCGTCGTAGTAGAACGAGGCGGCCTCGACGGGCAGTTCCTCGCCGTCATCGGCGCCGGTCGAGTCGTCGCCCATGGCCTGCTGGCCTTCCTGGCGCTCGCCCTGGATCTGGTTGACTTCCTTGAGCAGGTTGTCGAGGAACATGCCCGACGACTCGGCTAGGTCCATGTCCATCAGTTCGTTGATCGAGATCTCGACCGACTTCTCCAGCAGTTCCTGGAGCTGCTCCTTGGTCAGCGGGATTGGCGGTGCGTCGCCGGAGCCGGTTTCGCCCTTGAGCTTCATCAGCAACTGAACGAGCTCGGGCTTGAAGTCGCCGCGGAAGTCGACCGGGTCGGGGCTGTCGTAGGGCTGCTCTTCGGAGCCGGGCATGAAGGGCATGAACGACTCTTCGAGTCCCGATGAGCCTGAGCCGGGCATCATGTCGGTGTCTTCGCCGCCGTCGGGGTCGCCGGACATCTCTTGCTCGAAGTCGGACCAGTCTTCGGTTTCCAACTCGACGTTGGGGATGTTTGACAACCACTCGTAGAGCAGCGCGGTCGCGGCGGCGCTGTCCTGGACCGTCGCACCGTCCTGGCGGATCCGATTGAGGATGCGCAACGGCGCGCGCATTTCCTCGGCCAGCTCGTTGGGCCAGCGGACTCGGCCGATCTCGTCGAGCGATGCGCGAAGCAGGTTCTCGACCATCGCCTGACGGGCAGGCATGTCTTCAACCGGACGTCGGCGGTCGATGGCCGCCTGCTGGAGGCGAGAGAAGGCGCGGCGGACGCCGGCGTACTCTCGTTTGACAATCGTGTCGATGCGGGTGTCCTCAACGATCGTGAACAGGTCGTGGGCCAGGCGGCGGTCGTCGAACTGGTCGAAGAAGCGCTCCATGTCGGTGTGGATTTCGGCCTCTTCGCCTTCGACCACTACGGCAGCGACTCCGTTACCGGAACCATTTCCATGGCCGGTGCGGGCGCCGTTCTGGTCGGCTGGGAAGAGTTCCGGATGGATCTCGGACTGATATTCAAAGGAACCGAACTCGAGGCGTCCGGCCTGGTGGGTGGCGAAGACCTTGTAGACCGAGAAGTTTTCTTCCTTGGTCGGGTAGCGTTCGACGTTCTCGGGTAGGTAGATCGTCGTGCCCTCGGTGGTGGGGCTGCTCTCGTCGACCCAGCCGACGCCTTTGGCGGTCAGTTCCTCGGAGGCCTTGACGCCGACGTCGACGCCGGTGAGGGCCTTGCAGTACATGCGGATGAGTTCAGAGACCCGGTCGAGGTCTACGCGGCTGCTGAGCGCCTCCATCACCTCTTCGCCGCGGGCCGACTCGAGCCGGAAAAAAGCCTCGCCGCCGTCGCGGGATTGCTGGAGGATGTTGAGTCCGAACTCCTGCCAGCGGGCGATGTCGTCGATGCCGAGTCGCTGTGCGACGCGCGGGGAGGATTTGATGAACTCCATGGCGGCGTCGCCGGAATGCTGGGCGAGCTGTTCGGACAGCTCGAGGAGGCCCTCGTGAATGTCTTTGTCGACCTCGGAGAGCGCCTGGGCGGCCTCGATGAAGTAGGGGTGGCCGAGGCGACCGACCTGCATCGCAACCTGTCCGGAGAGAGAGAGGTAGCGCGCACGCTGTTCATCAGAGACCTGGCGCAAGGCGCCGGGTCCGCGCTCGAAGTAGACGCGGGCGTCGACCCAGGCAGTGTGGGCGACGATGCCGCCGAACTCCAGGAAGGGCGCGCGGTCGGAGCGGTCGAGCTGCGTGAGCACGCCAGGGGCCATCCCCAAGCACGCGGAGGCGAGCTCGTATGAATGGGAGGCGAGAGAGTCGATCAGGTCGACCAGCAGCCGCATCTGCGAGAGCGGCAGGTGAGGCAGAATCTGAGGCGACACATCGAAGTACTGGGCCGAGAGCGAGCCCGACTTCCAGGTGCCCTTGTAGAGCGATTTGCCCTGGGTGGCCCAATCGTTGGCCTGGGGCACGGAGAGATGCGGCAACACAGCAGCGGAGGCGCGGAATAGCGCGCCGGAGAGCGCTGGTGAGGTGTCCATCAGATCGATGCCCACGGCGCACCACTCGCGCATGCGGTCGTAGGTGATTTGCTCGAGGACCGGACCCGAGGCGCGGAAGTATTCGGATGACGCTTCCCAGCTACGCAGCGAGTGCCGGGCGATGTCGAGGCCGTCGTGGAGCCATTGGGCGAGCTCGTCGGGTTCGAGGATCGGGTGTACCGCCTGGAGCGCGGCCTCGAATTCCTGGGCCAACGCGGGCGGGAACTGTCGCAGTCCCTCGCGGGCCTCTTCGACGAGCGTTTCGGGGTGGGTGGCGTCGGTCATGGGCATCCATCCAAACCGGCCGCCTAGTGGCTCACCGACCACAGGCAACCGTCGTGGGGCTGACAGTTAGTCAAAACGGATCTGCTCGATCTCGGCGTGATCGTCGGAGGTATCCAGCACAGCATAGGTCAGGACCTGCTCGGTCCCGCGCATTTCCCCCGTCGAACCGGGGTTGATGATCAGCGCGGGTCCGATTCGCTTGACCAGTGGTGCGTGGGTGTGGCCGTAGATGATGAAATCGGCCTCTTCCTCGGCCAACCGTTGGAGCTTCGGGTCGTGCGGGAACAGGTAGTCGCGGTAGGGCGCCCAAGGCGTCGCATGGAACATCAGCAGCTTCTTGGAGCCGATCCCAGTGCGGATCAGGTGGGGCTGATCGCGAGTCCACTCGAGCAGCGAGCGGTCGACGCTGGCAGAGGCCTGGGCGCGGGCGCCGGCCTCGGAGAGCAGGATTTCCTCGTGATTGCCTAGCACGTATCTCCCGCCGAACTGCTTGAGGCGATCGGCGACGTCGTTGGAGAAGCGGTATTGGTAGCAGGCGTCGCCGGCGCAGAGGAGCTCGTCAATGTCGCCCATTTGCTCGACGGCGCGATCGAGCGCGGCCGCGTTGCAGTGGATGTCTGAGACGATGCCGATCCGCACGAGAGACTCTGGCCGGTCCTAGTCCTCGAAGATCGAGGAGACGACTTCCTCGATCGAGCGCTGCACTTCACCGTCGTCGGTCAAAGGCCAGACGATTGAGACCTGGCAGGCCCGGCGCGGGGAGACGCCCTGGGCGATCATCCGGCCGGCGTAGATTAGCAGACGCGTCGAGGCGCCCTCGGCCAGGCCGTGCTCTCTCAGGTTGCGAATCTTTTCGGCCATCTTGGCCAGGTTGAGTGCGACATCGTAGGAGCATTCGGCCTCGTGCTGGACGATTTCCGCCTCAGTCTCGCGCGGCGGGTAGTCGAACTCGACGGCGACGAAACGCTGACGGGTTGACTGCTTTAGGTCCTTGAGCGCCGACTGGTAGCCGGGGTTGAAGGAGATCACGAGGAGGAAGCCGTCGCGGGCTTGGAGGAGCTGCGACTTCTTTTCGACCGGCAGGATGCGTCGGTGGTCGGTGAGCGGGTGAATCAGAACGGTGGTGTCTTTGCGCGCTTCGACAACCTCATCGAGGTAGCAGATGGCACCGGCCTTGACCGCGCGGGTCAAGGGGCCGTCAATCCAGACAGTCTCGTTGCCCTCGAGCAGGTATCGACCGACGAGGTCAGAGGCGGTTAGGTCTTCATGGCAGGCGACGGTGACGAGCGGCAGATTGGACTCTTGCTCGATCTCGGTCTTGCCGTCGCGCACAACCGCGAGCGGGCGGTTGAGGTGATAGGCCATGTATTCGACAAAGCGAGTCTTGCCGCAACCGGTCGGACCCTTGAGCAGAACGGGAATCTTGTTGTTCCAGGCCGCCTCGAAGATTTCGATCTCATCGCTAACGGGGACGTAGTAGGGCTCTTCTTCGAGCCGAAACTCTTCGACAGCCCAACTCTTGTACTCGGTCAACGGTGCGGTTGCAGTGGTCATCAAACGCTCTCCCGCTCGGCCGCTTGGATTGCGGCGAGTCTATGTACGCGGTTTCCTGTCAGGTCGTCGATTGATTGCCGTTGTCAGCCTAGCTGCCAGCCGAATGCTGGGATTGCATCCCCGCCCAGGCACGCACAACACGTTGCGCGGCGACCTCCATGGAGCAATCGTTGGAGATCAGCACATCGGCGTGCTTCAGACGTTCGTCGTTGGTGATTTGCGAATCGATTCGCTTGTCGGCCTCTTCGGCGGAGAAACTGTTGCGCGCCATCAGGCGCTCACGGGCCGTATCGCGGCTGACGGCCACGACCCAGACTTCGTCGACCAGGTCCTGCCAGCCGGCCTCGATCATCACCGCGGCCTCAAGCACCGCGACTTGGGTCCCGCCTTCCTCCAGCCGTGCCAGTTCGGTCTCGGCCAGTGCGCGGATGCCCGGCCAGACGATGTCGGTCAGGCGCTTCATCCCATCGGGATGGCCGAAGACCTTCGGGCCAAGCTTTGAACGGTCGATCGTACCGTCCTCGGCGACCAGATCCTCGCCGAACACGGCCACGACCTGGTCGAAGGTTGCGGTGCCAGGCTCGTAGGTCTGGTGACCGAGCAGATCGGCGTCGATAGTGGCCGCACCGAGTTCTCGGAGCTGGTTGACAACGGTCGATTTGCCCGAGGCAATCCCGCCGGTAAGTCCAATCGAGCGCATGATTCGTTCGCGTCTCCGCATGTGTAGCGTCGTCCAACCGCCTCTAACCAACTGACTGCTTACCGATGGCAGGGCAACTGGCCATGCGGACGCACGCTGAGCAACAAGGCTATTCCTGCTGCCGAAGCCGGTCAACCAAGCGGCACTGGACTTCGAGGAGCAGATGGGGGGGACCGGGCGATCTGTGTCGCAGTCAGCAGGGAGTCTCCTACCAGATTGCTAAGGTTAACAACCAATTGACGAAGTCCGTGGACGCTGCCCTGAGCACCAGATGGGCGTCCGCATTGACGCTCTGCGGGGCAACCGGAGCGAGCCTCCGGCCTCCCGCGCCAGCACCGCGCACTCCGAACGACACAGTTCACTGCGCCGTTGACGAGCATGTGGGGAGCCTTCGATGGTTGCTGAAGCCAAGTCCGATACGTTCGACTGCACCGACGGCCGTACCTGCCTGCTGGAAGCTGTCGAAGGACTGAAGGCGGAGGCATTCGATATCCCCGATGTCGTGGGGCAGTGGAGCGTCCGCGACTGTCTCTCGCACCTGGTTGGCTGGGACGCGTGGGCGGTGAATGCGTTGGAGCGCTCGGCGGCCGGTATGCCCGTCGGCCCGTTTCCCAGCGAACGAGAGATCAATGACGCAGCGCCGGGCAACTGGGCGGGCCGCCCGCTCGACGATCTGTTGAACATGCTTCGCTCGATCCGCGACACGATGGCGGATCGGGTCAGTCAACTGACCGATGAAGAGCGAGACAAGAAATCGCTGTCGATCGACGAGATGCGGATCTCGGTCAACGAACTGGTCGACGGCCTCATCGAACACGAAATGGAACACGCCGGCCAGATTCGCACCTGGCGCAAGACTCAGGGCGTCTAGTTTCTGCTCCAGCTCCCCGGCTCCTGCTTAGTTCGATACACCCGGCATGCCGTGAGTGAGACGAACAGCTCCAGGCGCGCTTGGTTAGTCAAGCGCCTCAGCGAAGGCGGCTTCAAGCGCAGGCAGCACTTTCTTGTAGTCATCGACGATGCCGAACCGAGAGAAGTTGAAGATCGGCGCGTCGGGATCCTTATTGATTGAGACGATGTTCTTCGACCCGCCGCAACCGGCCATGTGCTGGCTGGCGCCGGAGATCGCTATCGCGACGTAGAGCGTCGGGGAAACGACCGTGCCTGTGAGCCCGACCTGCTGGGAAGGCGGGTACCAACCCAGGTCGCAGGCGGCACGAGATGAACCGACGGCGGCGGTGAGCACGCCGGCGAGGCGCTCGAGGTCGGAGAACGCCTCCGGGCCGCCCAGGCCGCGACCGCCGGAGACGACGATTTCGGCGTCCTCCAGGCGAATGCCCTCAGACTCGGCCTGCTCCTTGCCTGTGGTCCTGGCGCGGAGGATCGGCTCGGCGACGTCGACCGCGATGATTTCAGCGGAGCGAGAATCGTCGGCCTGCAGCGGGTCCTGCGACTTCGGCCGAACGGTGATCACCTGCGGGTCGGTTTGCACGGTGACGACCTGACGGGCGTTGCCGCCGTAGCAGCTGCGGGTGGCCATGACGCGGCCGCCATCGACCTCCAGCGCGAGCGAGTCCATGATCGCAGCCGTGCCGAGTCGGGTGGCGAGTCGCGGAGCGAGGTCTCGGCCCATGCTGGACTGCGACATCAGGACGACCGAGGGTGAGTCTTGCTCGACGATTGCCTGGGCGACGGGCAAGAAGCTATCCGTCTGGTAACTGGCCAGGGAATCGGCATCTGCGGTGTAGACGGTGTCGGCGCCGGCTGGTCCGGCAGCGGCTGCGGCATCGTTGAGATCGGAGCCGATCAGGGCGAGGGCGACTCCGCCGCCGAGGTCTCCGCTAAGACGCGAGGCTGCGCCGAGCATCTCTAGGGTCGGCGCGGTCAGGCCGGTGTCGTCGGTTTCGCCAATCACGAGGATGGAGGTCATGGTTGTGTTCCTTCGTTGATCAGAGGGGCGGGCCCCCTCAGTCCCTTCGGGACAGCTCCCCCAGAGGGGGAGCTCCTGAGATCGTTAGAGAATCTTTGCTTCGCGGAGGGCGTTGACGAGGCCGTTGGCCTTCTCTTCCGGGGTGTCGCCCTCGATGATCTCGACTTCGACGTCGCTCGTGGGCTGGAAAAGGGCGTGCATCTGGACGCGCGCGCC
>DAOUHS010000189.1:0-8458 GCA_034428415.1 Dehalococcoidia bacterium | reverse complement strand
TCGAAGAACTCGCCGTTGTCGACAACCAGTTTGACCAGCTTGCGGGGGTTGTACCCACGCTTGCGGTTCTCGGGGATGATCCGCAGCAGCTCTTCGACCTTACGGTTCGGGTCGTCGAAGTTGTGTGTCCGCTCGGTGACATCGCTGGTCGTGTCGGGCAAGTAAGAGAGGAACTTCTTGATCTGGTCGAAGGCGTCCTCTTCCGACTCCGCCTCATTGTCGACCTGCCCGCTCTGGTAGACGTGGACCCTTGAGCCGCCGAGCTCCTCCTTGTTGAAGGTCTCACCGATCGCTCGTCGGACGACGGGCGGGCCGGAAGGGAAGATCTGGGACTGGCCCTTGATCATCACGGTGAAGTGAGATAGCAGGGCGAAGGCGGCGGGTGCTCCGGCGACCGAGCCCATGATCCCTGAGGCGACGGGCACCTTGTTGAGCAGGTTGATGTGCCGCCACCAGGTTTGGCCACCGGGCAGCGCCATCCGGCCTTCTTCCTCGTCCCGCTTGGCGCTGTGTCCGACCCCCTCGATCAGCTGGACGTAGGGCAGTCCGTATTGGGAGGCCATCGGCGTTGCGAACTGCGAAGCGCCCTTCGACACGTTGTGCGGAGAGCCGCCGGAGATGGTGAAATCGTCGCCGCCGATTACGATGTTGCGGCCGTCGATCTGGCCCATGCCCATGACAAACGCGCCGGGCGTGAAGTCGCGCAGGTTCTGATCTTCGTCATACACGTACCCGCCGACCAGTGGGCCGGCCTCGAAGAACGAGTCGGGGTCGAGGAACTTGTCGATCCGCTCTCGGATGGTGTAACGGCCGCCCCGATGCTGTCGCGCAACGCCGTACTCGCCGCCCATCTCGCGGCCGAGTTCCTTGATGTAGTTGATTTCCTCGATCGCGCCGGTCCAGTCCTGTCCCGGCTTCCACGATTCGCGAGTCTGGTCTACAGGCATCAGCAGCCTCTCTGTCGGACACTTTGTCGGACACGATGTCGGACATCGTCCGCTGGCAGTTTATCGGCAGGTCCGATGCGCCAATCAGTTGAACGTCTATCAGATGGTCCAGATTCGGCTCATGTTGGCGGCGATTCTCGGCAGCCAGCACTGTATGCGTCGATTCAGAACTGGCCGATTACGTCGCTGCTGAAGGCGTGCAGTGAGTCCCAATCCCAGGGCGGCCTGAGGGTGATGTTGACTCGATCGACTCCCGCCTCCGCGTACGGAGCGAGGCTCTCGATGGCTTCGGAGGGCGTGCCGACGATTGCGCCGCGTTGTCGGAACGCGTCGCCGGCGGGTCCGAAGACTCCCTCGAAGTGCGCCTGCGCTCGGGGTCGGTCGGCCTCCGTTGCGGCGAGGTGGAAGGAGAGGTTGACGTCTCGCTGGATCTCGCCGGGGTCGCGGTCGACGCGATCGCACCACTCGTCGAGCACACCGGACAAGCGTTGCCAGTCCTCAACGTTGAGGTAAGGCGCGTTCCAGCCATCGGCGTAGCGCGCCACCAGTTGCAGCGTTCGACGTTCGCCGACGCCGCCAATCCAGATCGGCACGCGCGGCTGCATTGGCTTGGGCTCGCAGAGCGCATCGGTGAGCTGGAAGTAGTCGCCCGCGTAGTTTGCTTCAGGTTCCTCCCACAAGGCTCGGAGCACCTGAATCCCCTCTTCCAGTCGATCCAGTCGCTTGCCGATCCGATCGAAGGGCATGCCGTAGGCGGAGTACTCCTGCACGTTCCAACCAGCCCCGAGTCCTGCATCCAGTCGGCCGTTCGAGAGCTGGTCGATCGTCGCCAGCGCATTGGCGAGCACGGCCGGATGGCGGTAGTCCATGGCCAGCACGCAGGTGCCGACGCGCACCTGCTCGGTGTCGACTGCCAGTGCGGCCAGGCTGGCCAAGCATTCCAGGTAGGGACCGCGCTTCTCGGTCATCGGCGACTCGTAGAAGTGGTCGGAAACGTCGACCCAGGTGAAGCCGGCCGTGTCGGCCCAACGCCAGAGTTGGCGGCATTCGCCGATTGTGGTGTTCTGCTGTACCAGGTGGATGCCGAATTCCATGCTGTCCTCCATTGCCATAGCCGCGCGACGATTGGCCCATGGTTGCAGCGGGAGCGGGAGGCAGGGTTCAGCGGCAACTAGTCTGCATCGTTCTCGCTCTGCGATTGCTCAGGCGGTGCCCACCAACCTTCGGGCTCGGGGAGGGCCAAAATGCGGCGTGTGATCAAGTCGGCGCGGGCTGTTTGCTCGGTGGCGATCAGCCAGACGAGGCGCGCGCCTTCGACTAACCGAATCCGGCCGCCTTCCCAGTTCCAGGCGATTGCGCGACCGCCTTCTGCCGAGACGGCCTGTGCGCCCGAGGCGTGGATGATCCATTCCCGCAAGCCGGCGAATCCCTCGCGATGCTGCTCGTGATCGTCGAAAGCGATCTGCCAGACGACGATCGTCGCCTCAGCGCCGTCGAACTCTCGTGAGAGTGAGAACACGTCGACGCCCCATCCGGCCGCGGCTCGCGCTGAGCGCACTTCATCCGTGGTGGCGAATGCGATCAGATCGACCAGCGCCTGTTCGCCACGGGTGTCTGAGTCATGCGCCTCGTCGCTGTCCAGCCCAAGGACGAGATTGCGCAGATCGAGCAGGTGCGCGATCGGCAGGGGAGGTTCGTCTGATTCGAGCTTGTCGGGGTGGCGCAGCTGCTCGGAGGAGCGAGGCGGCTGGCGGAGGAGTGCATTGACGGCGTCCCAGCCCAACTCGGCGTGTAGCTCGGAGACATAGTCGGCGCCGCTCGTGTAGGGCGCTGCGCCCGCCAAGCCGCGCATGCCGATCTCGCCGATCGTGATGCCCTCGCCCGTCCACCAGAATGGTGGCGCACGGGTTGGCCAGGCGCGCGATTGGACGAGGCGCTGTGTGTATGGATCGTCAGGGCCGAGCTCTGAGACCGAGGCGTCGCCTTCGACGACCCAGCCATAGGCGGCGGCCTGGTCAGATGTGCCTTCGCCATAGAGATCGTGCAAGCTCCCGTCGAGCAGTTGGTCCTGCAGGGCATGCACGAGCTCGTGGGCGACCGTGCTGACAATCCAGTCGGCGAGGGGCAACTCGGAGACGACGACGATCAGCGGTTCGTCGTATTCGTCCTCTGCATACCAACCCGCTGTCCACAGCGAGCGCAGATGACCGAGCAGGGGCGGCTTCCATTGCTCGGGCATCACGCCGATCAAGCGCTCGAATTCCCAAACGGCGTCGCTATCCGCCGGATCCCACTCAGCTTCGGCTTCAGCGAAGTAGAAGCAGCTGTGCTTGCGCAACGTCTCGGGCGCCACGGCAACGACGGTGGGGATCGTCTTCAGCTCCAGTTCGCGACGAGCGGCCGTCTCGTGGGCGATCTTGACAATCCAAGCGAGATCGTCGGCGCCGACTGGCGTGTAATAGGCGCTCATCTGGTAGCGATCGGTTCCGATCGGGAAGATTTCAAGGAACTCATCGGTGCCCGGTATGGACAGACCATGTCGCCTGCACCACTCGGCCTCGGCGTGGACTCGATGCGCGATGCCGTCGTGATACTCGACCACCCAGTCAATCGGGCGCCAGCTGGTTGACAGCCATCCGAACTGCATGGGCTCGGTCTGCCAGGTCAGCTCGGGAAGATTGGCGAACGGGTCATCTTTCGACTCTGAGCAGGCGGTGAGGAGGCCAGCGAGGAGCACGATCGGTGTGAGTGCCGCCGCCAGCTTGGCGGCCACGGCGTTGCGTTGTTCTGGATGCCAGCTGAGTTTGGGCTTAGGTTTGGGCACAGGTCACCGCGCAGAGGGAGCCGCGCTCAAACGAGACCCAGCTTCTCGGCGAGGCCGATGCGCTGGATTTTGCCGGTTGCGCCCTTGGGGATTTCGTCGAGGATTACGACCCGACGCGGGGTCTTGAAATCGGCGACTCGTTCTCCGACGAACCGACGGATTGCTCGCTCGTCCGACTCTACGCCGTCCCTGAGGACGACGGCGGCCGCGACCTCTTCTCCGAGGCGATCGTGGGGCATGGCGAAGGTCACGGCCTGGGCGACGGCGGGATGCAGGAGGAGGGCTTCGTCTACTTCACGCGGGGAGATCTTCTCGCCGCCTCGGTTGATGATCTCCTTGAGCCGGCCGGTGATCGTCAGGTAGCCGTCGTTGTCGAGGACTCCCTGGTCACCGGTGCGGAACCAGCCTCGGGTGTAGGCGGTGGCATTGGCTTCGGGGTTGTTGCGGTAGCCGTCGGTGACGTTCTCCCCTCGGATCACGACCTCGCCGCGCTGGCCCATCGCCAGCAGCGCGCCGTCCTCGTCCATGATTGCGATCTCGGGTCCGGCCGGCAGGCCGACGCTGCCCGGTTTGCGCTCCAAGGGCGGCATTGGATTGGATGTCATCTGGTGCGCGGCCTCGGTCATTCCGTAGGACTCGATCACTGGAGCTTCGAAGGTCTCCTCGAGCTCGGCCATGACGGTCGGCGGCAGCGAGGATGAGGACGAGCGGATCAGCCGGAGGTTGGTTTCGGCGAGCACGTCGGCGTTGCGTCCGGCGCGAGTCAGGATGAGCTGGTGCATGGTCGGCACCGCGGTGTACCAGGAGGGCTTCGCCTCGCGTAGCCAGCCGAAGACCTGCATCGCGTTGAAACCCGGGGAGCACCAGGTGCAGCCGCCCGCGCCGACGCTCGCGAGGATGCCGGCCATCACCCCGTGGATGTGGAACAACGGCATGATGTTGAGGCAGCGATCCTCAGATGTGAGATTCAGCGTGTTGCGGATGTTGTGCGCCGTCGCGGTCAGGTTGCGCTGTCGCAGCGGCACGATTTTCGGTCGCGACGTCGTGCCGGAAGTGTGCAGCACGAGTCCGACATCGTCCGGGCCTGCCTCGCCAGGTCGTTCAGCGGTCCCCCTGATGCCGGCTGAAAGGTTGAAGATCCCGGCCGGTCCGTCAGACTCCGGCTGGAGTTCGACCAACGGAATGTTCGACTTCAGTGCGACCTCGCGGACCGGAGAATCGACGCCTGCCTGGACAACGACGGCCTTGGCCTCGAGATCTTCGAGGTAGAACTCGAACTCGTCGGCGCGGTATCCCGGATTTAGCGGTGCGGCGGTCGCAGCGTTCGCCACTCCAAGAAATGCGGCGGCCATTTCTGCGCCGTTGGGCAGGACGATCGCAATGCCGTCCTCGCGACCCAGCCCGAAGCTGTTGAGCTGCTCGCCGGTCTTCGCAATCTGGGCTCGGAGGCCGTCGAAGCTGAGGTCCGGTCGACCAGGCGAGCCGAGCGCAGAGGCGTCGCCGTCCAGCGGGGCGAGTAGTTCAGAGATGGTCCTGGCGTTGGAATTGGACAGAGTCACGGGGTCTCCCGACAAGCAAACTGAGGCGCGAAGATGCGGTCAAATGCGCCACATGGGGTACATCGTATTGTCAGTGCTGCGTCGGAACTGACAACGACGCTGCGTATACTTCATTGTGGAGAGGTGTCCGAGTGGCCGAAGGAGCCGATCTCGAAAATCGGTAGGTGCGGCGACGTGCCTCGTGGGTTCGAATCCCACCCTCTCCGCCATTCGAGACCTCGGCCAACCTGCCGGAGAGGTGCTGGAGTGGACGATCAGGCACGCCTGGAAAGCGTGTAGGGCTGCAAGGCCCTCGTGGGTTCGAATCCCACCCTCTCCGCCAGCTTTTGCTCAGCTCAACACCCAAATCAAACAGCTCCCAGTCCCCGCTTCACGCGGGGACGCGCTCCGTCCGCGCGCATGTGATTCAAGCAAATGGGCCTGCTCCGAGCAGGTCCCCGCGTGAAGCGGGGACTGGGAACTTCAGTTGGTGACGCTCAGGTCAATCTCAGGAACTGACTGATCAGCGGCACGATGATCTCGGGCGCGTCTTCCTGGCAGAAGTGTCCCGCGTTGGGCAGGATTGTCACGGGAGCGTCCGGATAGAGCGCACGGAATCCGTCGATGGCACGCTGAGGATCGATTGCGTGGTCCTGCATTCCCTCGACCATCATCGCCGGCCTCGAGGCCAGTTCTTGCACGTTTGCGATTTCCTCCATGACGAAATCACGAGTGCGGCCCAGGTAGGCGTCGAGCGGGAACTCGATTCCGCCGATGCATGACTCCTTGTCCGGGAAGGGCGCGGAGTAGGCGCGGATCCAGGCGTCGTCGACTGCCTCCGAGTTCTCGAACCCGATGATCTTCATCACGCTGAGCACGTTGCTGCCCAGGTGACCGAGCGTCTCATGCAGCGTGCCGGCCTCGTGGTGCTTGCCGATCCACTGGAACCACGGGCTCACGGGTGCCCCCGGAGGCTCTCGCCGCGAACCGGGAATGATCGTGTTGAGGACGCACAGGCGCTTGACTCGATCAAGATTGCGCACGGCGTACTGCGAGCCCATCGGGCCGCCCCAGTCCTGCATGACGAAGGTGATGTCTCGCAGGTCGAGCTCCTCGATCAGCGCGGCCAGATTGCCGACATGCGTCCTGAGCGCGTACTCCCGATCCTGCGGCGTCTCGCTCTTGCCGAAGCCCATGTGGTCGGGCACGATGACGCGGTTCGTCTCCGACAGGCCAGGAATGAAGTTGCGATACAGGTAGCCCCAGGTCGGCTCGCCGTGGAGCAGGACGACGGGCTCGCCCTCACCCTCATCGACGTAGTGCATGCGGAAGCCGGGCGCGTCGGTGAAGTGCGGCTCGAACGGGAAGGTACCGTCGAAGGTCTCGTTCGGAGGGATCATGACTAATCTCAATTCCACAGCAAATCTATCCACTGTCGGCGACAACGCTAAGGGGTGGGCGGTCATGGCGTCTATGACAATGTGAGTTGCCTAGTGAGTATATATGTTCTATCTTGAACATAGTGGATAGTGTGGAAAGAGAGGAGCGCCATGCAGAAGTCTCCGATTGAGTGGACCGAAGCGACTTGGAATCCGGTTACCGGCTGCACAGAGATCAGTCCTGGATGTGCTCACTGCTACGCGAAGACTTTTGCGGAGCGGTTTCGCGGTGTTCCCGGCCATCCATATGAGAACGGCTTCGATCTCCAACTCCGACCTGAACGCCTGGAACAGCCGCTTCGCTGGAAGAAACCGCGGACGATTTTCGTCAACTCGATGAGCGACCTGTTTCACGAGGCCGTGTCGGACGACTACATCCAGCAGGTGTTTGAGGTGATGGCGTCCGTCGAGCGTCACCGTTTCCAGGTGCTAACCAAGCGATCGGAGCGGCTCGCTCAACTAGCACCGTCGCTGCCCTGGCCCTCAAATGTGTGGATGGGCGTGTCGGTGGAGAATCAGCGGTTTACCTTCCGAGTTGACGATTTGTGCAGAGTCCCCGCCGAGGTCAGGTTCCTCTCTTGTGAGCCGTTGCTCGGTGCGCTCACTCTTGACTTAGAAGGCATTCACTGGGTGATAGCCGGCGGGGAGAGCGGTCCAGGTGCCCGTGCTATGGATCCTGACTGGGTGCGAGGAGTTCGGGATCAGTGCACCGACGCCGACGTGCCATTTTTCTTCAAACAATGGGGAACGTTCAACTGCGACGGCGGCCGAGTGGGCAAAAGAAAGGCCGGGCGCCGCCTCGACGGTCTTTACTACGACGCAATCCCTACTGGAGCTGCTAATGGACTATGAGGGCAGGAGCTATGGGAGCGGGGCCACGATAGAGAAGCTCGACGCTCACAAGCGGTATGCGGATGCGTACACCAGAGCGCTTCTACGCCAGCCGAGCGAACAGGAGCCGTTCACTCTTTACTATGTCGACGCATTTGCTGGACGAGGAGAGGTACTAATCCCAGGAAGCACTGAAACGTTGCCAGGGTCGGCGCAACAAGCTCTTGAGACAACGAGACGGCCGTTTGATCGCCTTCTGTTTATCGACGATGACCAGCAAAGCTGCGAACGGCTGAGGGAAATTGTCGGGGAACGAGGAGATAGCGGGAGGACAGAGGTCATACACGGAGATGCGAATGTCGAGATCTCCAATTTCTGCTCTTGGCTAAAGGGTGAAGAAGCAAGAATGCATCGAGCATTCGTCTTTGTCGATCCTTATGCGATGCAGTTTTCCTGGGACAGCGTTCAGTCCGTTGCAGAGACGAAACGCGCAGACATGCTCATGCTGTTCCCGCTAATGGCAGTAAGGCGAAATGCGAAGATCGACGACTGGCCTATACAGGAACACGACACCGCGCTGACAAGGTTTTTCGGAGACGAGTCTTGGCGCAGTCTCTATACGCGGTCCGGCAGCAGGGGCATCAGAGAAGGAGGAGACAAGGAGATTGTGAGGCGTTACGCAGAGCGACTTGAATCAGTCTTTGAGGAGGTCGTTGACCCGGAACGAACTCTCGGCTCTGCCGATGATGGTTCGCTGTTTACGATGCTGTTCGGCGCCTCAAATCCCGCGGGGGCGAAAGTCGCAGCGAACATCGCTAAGGGTGTCTTTGTTGCTGCGACAGGGGTTCAAGGGAGAATGAGGCTCTAGCCACCCCGACG
>DAOUHS010000188.1:0-20347 GCA_034428415.1 Dehalococcoidia bacterium | reverse complement strand
TCGCCCTGACGGCCTGAACGGCCGCGCAGCTGGTTATCGATTCGCCGAGATTCGTGTCGCTCGGTGCCGATCACGGCGAGACCGCCGCGCCTGGCAACATCTTCGCCCAGCTTGATGTCGGTGCCGCGACCGGCCATGTTGGTCGCGATGGTGACCGCACCCGGATCCCCAGCATTGGCGATGATGTGGGCTTCGCGCTCGTGCTGCTTGGCGTTCAAGACTTCATGCGCGATACGTCTGCGACGCAGCATCGACGACAACTGCTCCGAGGTCTCCACCGATGCCGTGCCGACCAGCACCGGCCGGCCTTCCTGCGTCAGCTCGTCGATCTCGTCGATCGCCGCCTCAAACTTCGCTTGCTCGGTGCGGAAGACCAGATCGGCCTTGTCGTCGCGGACCATATCGCGGTGCGTCGGCACGACGACCACGTCGAGTCCGTAAATCTTATGCAGCTCCTCGGCCTCAGTCTCGGCGGTACCAGTCATGCCGGCGAGCTTCGCGTACATGCGGAAGTAGTTCTGATAGGTGATCGTCGCCAGCGTGACCGTCTCGCGCTCAACCGAAACGCCTTCCTTGGCCTCAATCGCCTGGTGCAGACCCTCGGAGTAGCGCCGGCCGTCCATCATCCGGCCGGTGAACTCGTCAACGATCACGACCTTGCCGCCGCGCACGACATAGTCGCGGTCGCGCTGGTACATGAAGTTCGCCTTCAGCGCCGAGTCGAGGAAGCGCGTCAGCCGAGCGTTCTCGCCCTCAAACAGGTTGTCGATGCCGAGGTTGTCCTCGACCTTGGCAATCCCCTCCTCGGTCAGCGCAATCGTGCGCGACTTGGGGTCCGGAGTGAAATGCGCCTCCGGCTGCAGCCCGCGCACGAGGTTGGAAAACACGCGGTAGGTGTCAAGCGATTCCTCCGCCTGACCGGAGATGATCAGCGGCGTCCGCGCCTCGTCGATCAGAATGTTGTCGACCTCATCGACGATCGCATAGGCCAGCGGGCGCTGCACCTTCTCCGAGGCCTGCATGACCATGTTGTCGCGCAGGTAGTCGAAGCCGAACTCGTTGTTCGTGCCGTAGGTGATGTCGGCGCGGTACGCCTCCTGCCGAGTCACGGGACGCAGCATCTTCAAGTCGCCCAGCTCGCGCCGACGCTGCAGCTCCTCAGCGTCCATCGACTCGGGATCGTCGATGTCGACGGTCGAGTCCGCTTCAGGATCAAACATGAACGCGGCCCGATGCTGCAGCACGCCGACCGACAGCCCCAGCGCGTGATAGATCGGCGCCATCCACTGCGCGTCGCGCTTGGCCAGGTAGTCGTTGACCGTGATCAGGTGCGCGCCGTCGCCCTCCAGCGCGTTCAGATAGAGCGCCAGCGTGGCCACCAGCGTCTTGCCCTCGCCCGTACGCATCTCGGCGATCTTGCCCTGGTGCAGGACGATTCCGCCGACGATCTGCACGTCGTAATGCCGCATCTGAACTTGACGCCGCGCCGCCTCGCGGACGACCGCAAAGGCCTCAGGCAGGATGTCGTCCAGCGACGCCCCGTCCTCCAGCCGTTCGATGAACTCGGTCGTCTTGGCCGCCAGCTCGTCGTCGCGCAGACGCGCAAACTCAGGCTCCCAGTCCGCCACCGCCGCCACAGCCCCCGACAGCCGGTTCACCTCGCGAGCATTGGCGTCACCCAACAGAGACCCCGCCCGCTTCTTCGCCCGATCAATCAAGCCCATCCGGCAGTCCCCAATCAATCAGCCCCGCATCAGGGCATACGAATCCAGTGTAGCGGCGACGCAGGCGCCGTCAGCCATTCCCAGTCACTCTAGGCGCAAATGGTGGGCGCGCCGCCAGGTTCGATACTGCCCAGCGGAGAAGTGATTAGCGGAACAACGCGCCGACCGAGTCGCCCTCGTGAATCCGACGAATCGCCTCACCCAGCAGCGGCGCAACCGACACCACTTCCAGACCGCAGCCCTCGCCGTCGTCGCTCGGCGGCAGCGTGTCCGTCACCACCACCTTGCCAATCGCACTCGACGCCAGACGCTCCAGCGCCGGATCGGAGAACACTCCGTGGGTGGCGGCGCCGTAGACCCGTTGCGCGCCCTCCCGACGCAGCAGCTCCGCCACATGCACCAGCGTCCCCGCCGTGTCGATCTCGTCGTCGATGATCAGCACGTCGCGTCCGGCGACCTCGCCGATCAGCTGCATCACCTCGGTCTCGTCCTCGTTGCCGCTGCGCCGCTTCTCCGTGATCGCCAGCGGCATATGCAGCCGATCGGCCGCCGCCCGGGCCCGCTTGGCCGATCCCAGGTCCGGCGCCACCACGACGCCGTTGAACTCCTGCTCGGCGAAGTGGTCGACCAGCAGGCGTTGGCCGGTCAGTTCGTCCGTCGGGATGTGGAAGAAGCCCTGGATCTGCCCGGCGTGCAGGTCCATGGTCAGCATCCGATCCGCGCCCGCCGTCTGGATCAGGTCGGCGAACAGCCGCGCCGTGATCGGCACCCGCGGCTGATCCTTCTTGTCCGATCGTCCGTAAGCGAAGTAGGGCACCACCGCCGTGATCCGCCCCGCTGAGGCGCGCCGCGCCGCGTCGATCATGATCAACAGCTCAACCAGGTGGTGGTTGACCGGCCTCGCACCCGGCTGGATCAGGAAGACGTCCCGTTCGCGGATGTTCTCCAGAAACTGGACGAAGGTGTTGCCGTTGGCGAAGTCGAAGACGTTGGCGCAACCCAGCTCAACGTCGAGCGCCGCACAGACATCACGCGCGAGCTGCGCATGAGCGTTGCCCGTGAACACCACCGGCTCGCCGACATATCGACTCATCGCAACGCACCCCCAGTGCCCGACCGACGCTGACCTACGCGGCCAAGCTAACTCACCTCCCGCTGAGGCACAGGCCGCTGCCCAGGTTGTCAAGGATCTGCAGTCCAACGGTGGAAAACCCCTCTCTGACCCCCTCTCCCGCCCGGGCCTGTTCACATGGATGGGGAGAACCCATGCAATGTGCGTCCACACTCCTCGCTCCCCCTTGCAGGGGGAGCTGCCGAAGGCTGAGGGGTTCCCGCTCCCCATCGGCGAAGCCGTGTATGACACATCCGCTGTTTCGCCTGCCCCGCGCTCCGGCGCGGGGAACGGGGCATACGGGGCAGGGCTGAGGCCCTCTCCGCCAACCAGAACACAACAACAGAAACTTAGTTCATATAGCATCAACTGCAAACGCACGTTCAGAGAAAGGCCAGCTCATGTCAGCCATCACCGCAGCGAACCAGATCAACGCCAGCCGCGCCAATCCACCACTCGATTACTCAAAGAAAGCCATCATCAATCACCTCCGCCACCAGGCCACCAACGGACCCGCCTACGTGCAACTCGGAGCGACCAAAGCCCTCGCCCGCTTCATCGGCCTCTACGACGACGCCAAGATCGAAGCCAAGCGTCGCTTCAGCGAAGCCGCCAACCACGTCAGCGAGAAATCCCGAGCCGTCTCCGACCGCGTCAAGGGACTCCTCGACGGAACCATCCAAGCGACCCAGGCCGACCTCGGCAACTACGCCATCGCGCTGGCCGCCGAACCAGGCCAACAAGACGAGCAAGACCGGGAAGACCCGGAAGACAAGGAAGGCTCACATGACGAAGAAGAACCGCCCTAATCACCAGGGCCTACAAGAACTGGCCGCCGTGCGGCTGCTCCATCTGGAGCGCGGTTTTTTTCCAACCGAGCGGCAAAGCCAGCTCTACCGAGCGCTCTTCGGCGTGCCTGACCCCGAACTCGTCCTCGAACGCTGGGAGGAGGACGAAGACCCCGACGTGTCCGGAACCGAAGCGGACGACTGAGCGGAACGTCGATCGCTCGCTCTCAGCCAGGACGCTCAGTGCATTGGATTACGCAACGACCGCACCGCAGCCTCATGCTGACGTAACGACCGCTTCGCTGACGCTCGCCTGCTTGCAGCACCGCCAAACGTTGCTTACGATGCACTCGTTAGCACTCGATGCGTGAGAGTGCTAATCTCCGAAATCAGGTACGTCAACATCAACAGGGAATGGAAGACCGCACTATGGCCACCGAGCTCAAGCCGCTCAACGACCGCATCGTGATCAAGCCGCTCCAGCAGGAGCAGGTGCTCTCCTCCGGCATCGTCATCCCCGACTCGGCCAAAGAAAAGCCGCAGCAGGGTGAAGTCGTCGCCATTGGCCCGGGCAAGCGCGATGACGATGGCAACCGCGTCCCGCTCGACATCGAAATGGGCGACCGCATCCTCTACAAGAAGTACACCGGCCAGGAAATCCAGATCGACAACGAGGACCTGATCGTGCTCGAAGAGCGCGAGGTCCTGGCCAAGCTGATCGTCTAGCTGTCCCCACTCGGGTCAGCCCACGGCACGACTGAACACAATCAGGAGCAAACATGGCCGGTAAGCAACTCGCGTTCGACATGGATGCGCGCAAGGCCTTGCGCGAAGGTGTCGACGCCCTCGCCAACACCGTCAAGGTGACCCTCGGCCCGCGCGGCCGCAACGTCGTGCTTGACAAGAAATTCGGCGCGCCGCTGATCATCAACGACGGCGTCACCATCGCCCGCGAAATCGAGCTCGAAGAGCCGTTCCGCAACATGGGCGCCCAGCTCGCCAAAGAGGTCTCGATCCGCACCAACGATGTCGCCGGCGATGGCACCACCACCGCCACCGTCCTCGCCCAGGCGATCGTCACCGAAGGCCTGCGCAACGTCGCCGCCGGTGCCGACCCGATGGCGCTCAAGCGCGGCCTCGACCAGGGCCTCCGCGCCGTCGTGGACGAGCTCCGCGACATGGCCGAGCCGGTCGAGAAAAAGGAAGAGATCGAGGCCGTCGCCACCATCTCCGGTGACAACGAAGAAATCGGCACGATCATCGCCGACGTCATGGAGAAGGTCGGCAAGGACGGCGTCATCACCGTTGAAGAGGGACAAGGGATCCGCATGGAGACCGAGTTCACCGACGGCATGCAGCTCGACCGCGGCTACGTCTCGCCCTACTTCGTCTCCAACAACGAGCGCATGGAAGCGGCCATCGACGACCCCTACATCCTGATCACCGACCGCAAGATCTCGGCCGTCCAGGATGTCGTCCCGCTGATGGAGAAGCTGCTCCAGATCACCAAGAACTTCGTGATCATCGCCGACGATGTCGATGGTGAAGCCCTCGCCACCCTGGTCGTCAACAAGATGCGCGGCACGATCAACGTGCTCGCCGTCAAGGCGCCCGGCTTCGGCGAGCGGCGCAAGGCCCAGCTCGAGGACATCGCCGTCCTCACCGGTGGCACCCTGATCACCGAGGAACTCGGCCGCACGCTCGAGCAGACCCAGGTCGCCGACCTCGGTCGCGCCCGGCGCATGGTCTCCTCCAAGGACGACACCACGATCGTCGAGGGCTCCGGCTCCGACGAGGCGATCCAGGACCGGATCAAGGAAATCAAGGCCCAGATCGACGTCACCGCGTCGGACTTCGACCGCGAGAAGCTGCAAGAGCGCATGGCCAAGCTGGCCGGTGGCGTCGCAGTGATCAAGGTCGGCGCGCCGACCGAGGTCGAGCTGAAGGAAAAGAAGGCGAAGCTCGAAGACGCGCTCTCCGCGACCCGCGCGGCCGTCGAAGAGGGCATCGTCGTCGGTGGCGGCTGCGCCCTGCTGCGCGCCGACCGCGCCCTCAGCCAATTGGACGCCGACTCGACCGGCGACTTGCGCACGGCCGTCCGCCTGCTCAAGAGCGCCCTCGAATCGCCGATCCGCCAGATCGCGCACAACGCCGGCCAGGAAGGCTCGGTCGTGATCGGCAAGATTCGCAAGGTCGACGATGACACTCACGGCTACGACGCCCGAATGGACCGCTATGGCGACCTGATCGAGTACGGCATCGTCGACCCGGTCAAGGTCACCCGCTCCGCGCTCGAGAACGCCGTCTCGATCGCCGGCATGATCCTGACCACCGAGAGCCTCGTCGCCGAAATCCCCGAGGCCCCGATGATGCCCGCCGGCATGCCCGACATGGGAATGGACTACTAAGTCCAGCCCCCGAAGGCAGACCATTAGCAGCCCCGGCTCGAACAAGCCGGGGCTGTTCCGTTAACCGTTCTTGGCCTCCCCATGGGTCTTGCGCAGGTCGTTCTTGAGCACCTTGCCCATGTGAT
Source organism: Dehalococcoidia bacterium (assembly GCA_034428415.1). Lineage (GTDB taxonomy): Bacteria > Chloroflexota > Dehalococcoidia > Bin125 > Bin125 > Bin125. The sequence continues at coordinate 14,191 of DAOUHS010000188.1, read as the reverse complement.
TGCGAGGCAGGACGTCCACCACGGCGAGATAGCTGGGCGCCTTGTAGCTGGCCAGCTGACTCTTGGTGTGGGCAACGGCCTCGTCCAGCGAGAGGCTTGCGCCCTCGTGCAGGATGACCACGGCCTTGACGACTTCGCCCCACTCCAGGTCGGGCGCGCCGATCACCGCAGCCTCTGCCACGGCCGGGTGACCTTCCAGCACTTGTTCAATCTCGCCAGGCGCAATGTTCTCACCGCCCCGGATGATCAGGTCCTTGGTCCGGCCGGTGATGAACAGGTAACCCTCGTCGTCGAGGTAGCCGACGTCACCGGTGTGCAGGATGCCGTCGCGGATCGCGGAGGCGGTCTCCTCCTCCTGCTTGTAGTAGCCCGCCATGATCCGGTCGCCGCGCACGCAAATCTCGCCCTCTTCACCGGCGTCGACGACATTGTCGGACGGGTCCATGATCAGAACCTCGATATCGGGCATCACCTTGCCGACCGAGCGCAGGCGGTGCTCCTTGACCGCGACCTCCTCCGCGCTGCCATCGAGTCGGTGGTCGTCGGGACCGAGAAAGGAAATCGAACTCGTCGACTCGGTCTGGCCGTAGGCGTTCATGAACCCGACGTTGGACGGGAAGACGTCAACCGCCGCGCGAATCACGTCATAGGGCATCGGTGCAGCGCCGTAGGTGAGAAGCTGCAGGGTCTCACCTTTGAAGGCGCTGAACCGCTCGTCTTCCATAGTGCGCTTGAGCATGGTCGGCACGACCATCGAGTGAGTAATGCCATGGTCGTCAACGGCGTCGATCCAAGCCGCCGGCGAGAACTGCGGCAGGATGACCAGGGTGCGGCCGCCCCAGACCGAGGAGACCATTGTCGTCGCGCCGGCGATGTGGAAGAACGGCACCGAGAGCAGCGTCTTCTCGTGCGCCGCCTCGGGGTCGGCAGGCGACATGGTGTTAGTCACGTAGACAGTCAGGTCTTGGTAGGTGACCTGCACACCCTTGGGCATCGCAGTGGTACCCGAGGTATAAATGATCACGGTCGGGTCTTTGTCGTCGACCGCGGCCCAGAGGAAGTCGTCGGAGCCGGATGCCATCAGGTCGCGGTAGTGCTGCTGGCCCAACGCGACATCATGCTCCAGCGCAATGTAGTGCTCGACTGTGGGGCAGTCATCCTTGATCGCGCGGACAAGGTCTTGGTAGCGGTCGGAGACGAAGATCGCCTTCGCCTCGACCGTGTTGATCATGTAAGTCAACTCTTCGCGCTTGGCTCGGTAGTTCAGCGGCACGAAGGTGACGCCAATCTTGGCGCAGGCGTAGTAGATGATCACGTACTCGGCCGAGTTGACCGACATGACGCCGACGTGGTCGCCACGGGCCAGGCCCAAGCCCTGCAGCGCGTTGCCGAGGCGAGTGACATCGGCCTGGAGTTCGGCGTACGACTTGATGGTCTCTTCGCAAATCAGAGCCGCGCGGTCGGGCACGACGGCGGCGGACAGTTCGAGGAAGTCGGCAGTATTCACGTGGATGTCTCCTTGGCTGGGCCGGCTACGCAGATCGGGAGCAGCTCGGACGCGTTGCGGATGTGAACGGGTTAACGATCTGACAGTGTATTGCGCAATCGGCGTGCGGTCTGCGCATCCTGTCGGATTGCAGCAGAGATAGGCAGATCGAGTCCTCGCCGGATGCTGCGCTTGAGTGTGGCCGTGAGGACCGGACCTGCCTCGGCGAGCCGTCGCGCGATGCTATCAACGGAGGCATCGAGTTCGTCAGCGGGCACGATTCGATGAATGATGCCCCAGGCCAGCGCGCGTTCAGCATCGATGGGGTCGCCGCTGAGAATCAGCCCGCGAGCCGCCGCCGGTGGAGCGATACGCGGCATCATTTGCGTCCCGCCTGCGGAGGGGATATAGCCGAGCGTGACCTCGGGCAGGCCGATCCGCGTGTTCTCGGAGGCAATGCGTAGATCGCAATAGAGCGGCAGCTCGATTCCAGCTCCGAAACAGAAACCGTGGAGGGCGGCAACGGTCGGAATCGGCAGATCCTCGAGCAATGCCCAAAGATCGCGCTGTCGACGGGCCTCGCGCGCCTCGTGTAGCGACGGTGCGGTACCGAACTCGGAAATGTCGGCGCCAGCCGAGAAGGCACGTGGGCCCGCGCCGCGAAAGATGAGCACTCGTACGTCAGGGTCAATCAACGCGGCCTGAACAAACGTCCAGAGATCGTCGCGCATTGCCATGTTGATCGCGTTGAGCGCCCCGGGACGGTTCAGCGTGATGGAAGCGACGCCGTCGAAGGGTTTGTCGTAGGCGACGAACGATTCGGTCATCAGCGCCAGTCGGGTCTGCGAATCTCACTCTTGCGACGAACTTCCCAAAGCCGCTCGATGTCGTCGTTCATTTTCTCGTGGAGCGCGTCCATCTCTTCGCGGCCGGGACGCATCTCGCTGGACTTCCAACGGCGGATGGCCGCCTTGTCGGACTTGTCCAGCTCTACCTCGTCAAGCATGTGGTTGACGACGTTGCTAAACACCGCCCAGGCCTCTTCTATATCGAGTTCAACTTTGACCATGATCGTGATCCTGTCTGTCGTACGTGCTCAGCGCTCGTTAGCGCACTGTGCGGTAGTAGTCGCGGCGGCGAACCTGGCGCGTCAGTTCTTCGTCAATAGTGTTACCTAGCGCTTCGTTCACGCCTTCGGCCACGGCCTGCATAGCCGAGTTGCCCTCCGCGACGCCGGCACGCCAGTCTCGGATCGCCTTGGTTGCCTCGTCGGACAATTCGACCTGGTCGAGCACCTGCGCGGTGATCAGGGTCATCAACGACCAGGTCTCTTCCTCATCCAGAATCAGTCGCATCTGTCGGTCCTCCTGTGCGGATCGTTGCTCCGCTGTTATCGCTTGTATCAGCCGGTTCAGGTTCCACTGAACGCTGCGGTTCGTTTGTTGACGAAGGCGTCAACACCTTCGGCTCGGTCGACGGTGTCCTGGAGCAGGATCGTGAGTTCAGTCTCGTACTGCAGCGCCTGAGTCAAGGGCATATCGAGACCATGTCGGATAGCGTCCTTGGCGTAGCGAGTGGCGAGCGGACCACGAGCGGCGATCGAGCGAGCGAGATCCATGGCCGCTGCAGAGGCATCGTCGGCCACGGCATTGACCAGCCCCCAATCGAGCGCCGTTGCCGCGTCGACGCGCTCGTCGAGCATCAGGAGCTGGGTCGTGCGCGAGCGTCCAATCGTGCGTGTCAGGCGTTGCAACCCTCCAGCTCGAGGGAATTCTCCGCTGAGCGATCCGAGCCCGATCGTGACGTGCTGAGCTGCGACACGGATGTCAGCCGCCAACGCGAGTTCCAGACCTCCGCGGGCGGTTGCCCCTGAGAGCACCGCCACCGTCGGCTGCGCCAGGTCGGCGAGCGGCGCGAAGAGGTCGCCATAGCCGGTCGGGCCGCCGTACCCCGCCCACGTTGTGGTGTCCGGATTGAGGACGACGACGCGAACCTCTTCAGCCACCGCTTCGCAGACTTCGCCCAGCTCCGTGACGAAGGCGGCGTCGAGTGAGCCTCCGCCGACAATTGCGGCAATGTCGTCGATCCGCTCAAGGCTGAGGCGCTGGGCAGGCATAGCGATAGTCGTCTCAGGTGCGTCTAAGTCAATCAGTGTACCGAAGGCTTGGGAACAAGCTGCAGGCGGGAGACTCGTCGCCCCGGCGAGGACTTCGCGGCGGCTTCAATCTCGTCGCGATCGCGGAGCAAGGGCAAGTGTCGGTCCTGGAGCCAGGCGTCGGTCAAGGGGCCGTTGGCGTGGAGAGGATCGTGGATCTGTTCGCCGGCCAGCGCGAACCGCGCCTCGGGCGGATCGCTCAGTTTGACCACCAGCCGTAAGGCGGGAATCGCTGTGGACGGCTCAAAGTGGCGCAGCCCGAGGACCCCCGATTGCGCAACCGTGTCCGCCTCACCAGCGTGAGGAAACGGCCCCGGCGAGAGCAGCGAGCCGACAACAGGCGCGTCGGAGAGGCTGTGCTTCAGAATCAGCGGTCGGCATCGACCCCAGGTCCAGGTGGATCGGTCGGGTCCGAACCTGCGTTGCAGGACATTGATGGCGCGGGCATGGGCGTCGCCGAGACGCTGGCGCGCGTTCTCTGGATTCGCCTGGATCTGTTTCAGCGCCCAGGAGGTGGCGTGAGCGGCGAAGATGTCCAGGGTCGGAATCGCGAGCAACGGGGCCAGCAGTTCCTTCGCTCCTGCTCCCAGAACGTCCTGGATCGTCAGGCGTCGATACTCGATCAGCGTCGCGGCAACGAGCGCTGCCTCGACGGAGTCGACTGTCATCGCGCCCTCCCAGTCGGAGAGTGACGCTTCCGGGATGTGGCTGGCGAACTCTCGCAACGGCAGCGAGACACGGTCGGACTGGATCGCGGCAAAACTTTCGAGCGTGTGCGGCGTTCGTTCATCGAGCAGATGACGAATTCGCTCCGCACGTGCGGGATCGAGATATTCCGCGCCAAAGCAACTCTCGTCGAAGGGCGCAAGGGGCGCGTTGGCACTGACCACAATGCCACCCGGCGGATCGATGACGTTGGGCAAATCGTCGTCTCGAATTGGGTTGGTCGGTACGCCACCGCGGTCGATCGGGGCCCAGCCGGCTGCAGGGAAACGGAGCGTGGCCATGTCGCCTTGCGGCACATCGGCACTGACTCGGAGCCCGACCCGTTTCTTGTCGGCGTATGCGTAGCAGAGGTTGAAGTCGCCCATGTCTGCGGCGGCGGCGCTGAACTCTTCCCAATTGCGGGCCGAGAGCACGTCGGCGATGCCCCCGCCTCCGTGCCGGGGCGCGAGGATGCGCGAGTGCAGGGAGATCGCGTGACCGCCGTTCCTGGTCCGGATGATGTCTGGGCGAAGTACGTCACTAACGATTGGTCCATTGACTGTTTGACGGAGGGTGATTCGTTCGCTAGGAAAACCACGCACTTCGATCGTTTCCTCGCGCTTCGAAACATCCAGCCAGCCGTCAGGAGTAAGCGACTTGCGACCGTCGCCAGAGAGCTGCTCGACGACAGCTACATTCATCGACATGAGGGCGGCGGTCGGGCCCCACGCGATGTGGTCGTTGAAGCCCCAGACGATGCCGGGTAGGCCGGGGACGCTGGCGCCGGCGGCGTCGAACTCGGGGCACTTGAGGTGAACGAAGTACGTGTGCGGCGGGGTCACCGGATTGAGGTGGGGATCGCAGGCAAACAGCGGCACGCCGTCGGTGGTGTGTCGGCCGTCGACGGCCCAGTTGTTCGACGCTCCCTGCTGCAGTCCCAACATGTCGGATGCCATTGCGGCCGCTTCCTGAAACGGGGGGGCGAGCTCGGCATAGGGCGCGTCCGGTGGGACGGAGGCCGTTGTTTGCGGCGAAAGCGGTGGGTCAATGCAGTGCAGTGCATCGAGACCGGCGGACTCGACGATCCGCGCCCGGATCAGCTGCTGTTCCCAAGCCGGCGCCAGCAGGCAAGACAGCAACTTACCCCACGCGATGCTGTCCACCGCCTGCCAAGGTCCGACCCAGTCGCCCAGAATCTGAGCCTCGAAGGGACGAGGCGCACGGGCGATGGCGGCATTGATCCCCGCGATATACGGCGACAACTGTTCGCGTCGGTCGGCAGGCGTCGCGTTCCAGGCTTCCTCCGCGGCGCGTCCGATCCCAAGCGTTCGGCAGAATCGGTCGACTGGGAGCGCTTCCGGTCCGACGATCTCGGCGAGCCGACCCATTGCCGCACGGCGGCTCCATTGCATCTGCCAGAGCCGATCCTGAGCCTGGACGTAACCCAGCGCGAAGAGCACGTCGCTCGCCGATTGGGCGAAGCAGTGGGGGATGTCATAGCGGTCTCGGATGATCTCGACCGGCGCTTCGAGCCCGGCCACCGTGGTCTTGCCTCGGCGCTTGTGGGTCTGCGGCATCTGCAGGGCATTCGCGAGCGTCGTGCCGGCGAGCGCCTTCAGCAGCGAGCCGCCCTGACGCAACGAGAGCGCGAGCGCGCGCCAATCTACGCCGAACATTGCGTGGTCCTGCGAAGCAACCATGATCTGAGCCTACGCCGTCATAGACTGTTTGCCGAGAATTCTCAAGGAGGCCGCCATGGATTTGCGTCTGAGAGGCAAGCGAGCGCTGATTACGGGGGCTTCCGAAGGGATTGGACTGTACTGTGCGCTATCGCTCGCGGCGGAAGGGGCGAATGTCTCGATTTGCTCGCGGCGACCCGAGGCGCTGGAGCAGGCGGCTGCGAGGATCGACGCAGTCGGGAGCGGTCGTGCGCATTGGACGGCGGTCGATCTGGGTGATGCCGAAGCCGGCGACCGAGCAGTGGCCGGCGCAGCCGAGGGGTTGGGCGGCCTGGACATCCTGATCAACAACATGGGCGTCTCGTTGCGCGGCGAAGGCGACGAGGTCTGGCAGGACATGTTCGACCTCAACCTGATGGCGGCAGTTCGCACCACGCGGGCGGCGTTGCCGCTTCTGGCCGAAGCGGCCTCCGGCGATGGGGCAGACAGTTCCTCGATCATCCACATCGGGTCAATTTTCGGGCGGGAAGCGGGCGGATCGGCGCAATACAACGCGATGAAGGCAGCGATGCACAGCCACGCCAAGTCGTTGGCGCTGGAGCTGGCCCCGCGGAACATTCGCGCCAATGCGGTCGCTCCCGGCTCGATCGCCTGGCCGAACTCTCGTTGGCAGACTCGGTATGAGTCCGATCCTGAGGGGATCCAGCGGAGCGTGCTGGACACGATCGCGTTCAACCGCTTTGGTCGCCCGGAAGAGGTTGCTGATGTGGTCGCGTTCCTCGCTTCGCCGCGTGCGAGTTGGGTGACCGGCGCCTGTCTCAACGTCGACGGCGGGCAGACGCGCTCCAACATCTAGACTTGCCCACAGGGAACGCAGCCGGGAGGGCGCCATGGCCGAGCACCGCTACGAGCACAGCCGCACCCGGCTCGGCGCGCTTCCCACACGCGCATGGGACAGCATGGGCCCGCGGATGCTGCGTCCGCTGATCGGCGGCGCGGTCGGCGCGGCGATCGTCGTGCTCTTCCTGGCGATTCGCGGGGGCACCGCGGTGGAGCTGAACGAGCTGACCGGCACGGCCTGGGGCGGCTGGAGCCGTCACGCCGACGTGCATCTGCTGATCGTGGTCAACGCGGCGGTGGTGGTTGCGATCGCAGTCAACTTCGCGGCCGAATGGATCCATAACTGGATCTACATTTCGCTCGCCGCAATCAGCGCCGGCGTTCTGATCGCACTGCGCCAACTCGCAGAGATCGAGGGCGCAGGCGGCAACATCATGCTCGGTCTGATCGCCTTCTTCCTACTAGTCGGAGTGACGATCGCGGCCTGGGACGTGCGTTCAATCGGCCATCGAAGCGGGTATTGAACACCTTTCACTCGTGATTGATCTTGTAGCCCGCTTCTAACTCGGATGGTCGTCTCCGCGGCCGACCCGTTGTTGGGTGTTTGTCGGCTGGGCTCGGCGTCCGGTGGGTCAGTCTTCGGTGACTTCAGTGACGGAGTCGCGACGGGTGATGGCGAGGTGGGACATGGGCGAGCCGGTGTCGGCTGCGCCGTGGAAATGGTCCTCGCCGGCGGGGATGATGGCGAAGTCGCCGACCGAGATCGTGTGCTCCTCGTCGGCCGTGCCGACCTTGCCGATGCCGGAAACGACGTAGAGCATTTGCTCGGAGCTGTGGGTATGCATCTTGGTCCGCGCGCCAGCGCCGAACTGGACGACGGCGAGGTTGAAGTCCGTGTCGTCGGCCGCATTCTGTCCGCCGATCGAACCGGCCAGGGCTCGGACCCAGACGTTGCCGCCGGTGAAGATCGGGGCGTTGGCCTGGTTGGTGTCGCCGTCGGATGATTTCGTTACGCGCATTTGACTCCGCCTTTCCCGTTCTCGTCTTGTCCTGAGTGTGCTAGCTGTTGGCTGCGATGAAGGCCTGGATTCGCTGCCAGGCGTCGTTGCAGGCGTCGACGTGCTCGTCGTAGGAGCGGTCGAAGAAACTGTGGGGCGCTCCTTCGTAGGTGATGATCTCGCGGCCGACGCCGCCGGCTTCGAGCGCGGCGTCCCATTCGGCGACGGCTTCGGCCGGGATGCTTTCGTCCGCGCCGCCCATCAGACCGAGGATTGGACACTCAATCTCGGCGACGGTGGCTGAGGGCGCGGGCCCGCCGTTGAGGCCTTCGGCGGTGGGACGACCGTAGAATCCGATCGCGCCGGCGAGTCCGTGTCCGGCGGACGCCTGAAGCCAACTGTTGCTGCCGCCGAAGCAGAAACCGACAGTGAAGACGGCGCGGTCGGGGTCGTTGGCGCGGAGCACGGCGACAGCGGCAGCCGTGTCGGCGGCGATGCCTTCGGGGGTCGTGCCGCGCACGTGCGGCCAGAAGTCGAACTCGGCGTCGCGCTTGCCGACACCTGCTGTACGGCCGAAGTAGTCGATGGCGACGGCGTCGACGCCGATCTCGGCGAAGCGGATGGCGAGCTCCTCGTAGAAGCGGAAGAGTCCGCGCACGTCTGGCAGCACGACCATACCTGGGCCGGTCGGAGATTCGGCTCTGGCATGGAAGGCGGCGAACTCAACGCCGTCGGACGCGGTCAGGGTCAGGTCTTCAACATCAACGGCGGCTCCGGCGATCGGAGTAATCGCGGGCAGCGCTTCGTATCGGTGGCACATGTTCGATATCCTCTCTGGCTGTTATCGGCCCTGCGAGGATAACCCGCCAGGCAGACTGCTCGATCATGGGAAGGATCAGATGATCCCAGCTTGCCGCAGTTCTTGTCGTTCCACTTCATCGAGGCCGAGCAGGCCTCCGTAGACCTCTTCGTCGTGCTCGCCGCGGTTGGGAATTGGTCCGGTGAGCGCGGCCGGGGTGCGACCCAGCTTCCACGGCGCCCCGGTGTAGAGCGCGCCGCCTCGAACCGGAGCGGCCGATTCGGCGCTCAGGTCGATGCTTGCGTTCGTGAGCGCGGCGTAGTCCTCGTCGATCAACAGTGCGGTGGGGTCCATCATCGGGAATGCCGGCACGCCGACTCCCTGGAGTTGGATGCTCAACTCCATCGCCTCGTAGTCACGCGTCCAACTCGAGACGGCTGCGTCGAGCGCGTCCTGGTCGCTGAGGCGGCCTCGCATCGTTGACCACTCGGACTGATCCAAGTAAGGCGCGAGTTCGCAGAGCGCCGACCATTCCTCATCGGAGCGAACCACGATTGCGAGCCAACTGTCTTCGATCAACGCCGGGTAGACGCCGTGCGGCGCCATGGCAGAGCCTCTGTTGCCCCGCGGTCCGTGGTCGCGGCGGTTGAGCAACCAGTCCATCAGCGGTTCGGCCGCGCGCTGCAACGTCGCCTCGCCCTGGGCGAGGTCGATGAACTGCCCCTGACCTGTGCGCTCGCGATACTCCAGCGCGGCCAAGAGGCCGATGAATGCGTGTCCCGCCGCGGTCGGGTCGAGGTCGGCTGTGTCCTCACGCGGCTGCGGGTCCTCGGGATAGCCGAGCAGCGACTTGAGTCCGTAGAGCGCCGCCAGAGACGGTCCATAGGTGACCAGGTTGCGCCACGGGCCCTCGGTCGCGCCCGAAGCGGACAGGGCGACCATGATGATCCGTGGGTTGACCTCGGAGAGCACGTCGTAGGACAGACCGAGCGAAGGCATCACGCGCGGCGAGAAATTCTCCAGCACGACATCGGATTGCTCGACTAACCGCAAGTAGAGTTCACGACCGCGAGGATCGCCGAGGTGAATCGCGATCGACTTCTTGCCTCGGTCAAGTCCGTGGAAGGCGCGTGGGTCGTCAAGCGGGGTCGAGCCTCGGTCGCCGCCGATGGAGCCGACGGGGGCGCGCTGTCCGCCGATCGAAACGCCGGAGAGTCGGTGCGGAGCTCCGACCTTGATCACCTCTGCCCCGAGGTCAGCGAGGAACATGCCGAGCAGGGGGCCGGCCCAGACGTGACCGTGGTCGAGGACTCGGAGTCCGGTGAGTGGTGGCATGGTTTGGGAGTGTAGAGAGTGGTGCGCCTCCTTGCGGACGTTCGGGGGTGGCGAAGGTTTTGCGGGTTTGAGGCTCTCTGCGAGAATTTTTCTTGGGGCGAGAACAAGCGCGATGTCCCGTAAGACACTGGAGATCGTGCATTCAGGCTTTCAGGTTTTTTCAGGTTTTTTCAGGTTCTTTCAGTTTCTTTTGTTCGGTTTTGTTCGGTGTTGGACAGGTTTCGAAAAGGACGTTCGCACGGTGGCAGGAGATGATAGACGTGGACAGGCTGGTCGGGTGCGGCATGATTGGGTCTCCCGGGCCATTGAGTTCATATGTGCTGATGGTATCACGATTGTGATCGAACGCGGCGGGCGGCTCAGCTTGCTTGATCGGAAGCGGCGACAAACGATGTTTCGCCATCTTCGATTCGGAGGACGAGTTCTGCGTGATCGACGACCCAGCGGAACGGGACGCTCTTGCGGAATCGCTGCTGGCTCGGTCTGGTATACGGCTTGTCTGATTCCCATTCGTCGACAAAGAGGCTCAAGGCGGCGCCGGAGGCGATTCGCACCTCTACGAATGCCAAGTCGTCACGATGAGAAATGAAGACGTGACCATACTGCCGGTCGGCGGCCATCTTCTCCTGCCACGATCTCTTGTGGTACTGATACTCAAACGCGTTGCCATGCAGCGCCGATTTGACCTCGTAACCGGCCAAGTCCGGACCACTCTGACTGGTTCGACCGGGGTCCCTCAACAAGATGGCCGCGAACACTTCCCAGTCCTCCGGCATAACCACGCGCGGCTTCAGACCACGGCGACGAAATAGGCGGGCGCGGCTCTGCAGTGGGCCGTACATGAACGCGTCAAAGTAGACGATCGCGGCTTCGACATCCAGAGAGACGCCCATCACGAGGCCCGATGGAACTCAATACCTTGCGGGGGATAGGTGTCGAACCGCCCCGCAGCGGCGCTTTCCACAAAATCGGCGATTGCGGATACGTCTCCGTTCACAGCCCGATCAGTCACTCGGATAATCGTCCATCCGAGGTCGCGCAGTTCGTCGTTGACGCGGCGATCTCGTTCCATGTTTCGCGCGATCTTGGTTCGCCAGTATTCGGTCATTTCGGCGTAGCGTTCGGCGGTGTGTTTCTTTCCGTGCCAGAATTCGCCGTCGACGAAGATGGCCAGCTTGCGCCCGACGATGGCGATGTCTGGACGGCCAGGGGCCTTCGCGTAATCGACCCGGTAGCGAAATCCGCGCCCATGTAGTTCCTTGCGCAGGGCGAGTTCGGGCTTGGTATCTCTGCGATGGATGCGGCGCATGGTCTCGGACCGAACCTCGGGACTCAGAGTGTCGCGTCGCTTCACCATGCAATCAGCTTCCGGCGGCGACGGAATCGAGTGGATCGTTGGCGAAACGGGTCTGAATCGGTTCGCGCCGGCTGAAGTCCTGGAGCAAGAAGCCGAAGCTATGGTCTACCAGCCAGCGGACAGCAGGCACGCAGACGGCGTCGCCGAAGCCGTTCTGGGCTTGGCGCCGGCCGACCGAGATAGGGAAGTCGCCGGCACCCTGGAGGCGGGCGTATTCCCGACCGGTTAGGGGGCGAATTCGCGGCTGACCGCTCCGGCAGTCCACCAGGAATTGGACGCTGCTACCGCCGTTGGCGGTACGTAAACAGCCTGCAATGCTGTCGTCCCGGACCTCGCCGACCGTGCGCCCCTGACGCACCCGACGGTACATTGTCGCTACTCCGTCGCGCTTGCCTAGCAGAAGCTCACCAACTCGAAGCTCGTGTCGGTCGTGCATCGCATCGCGCAGGGCCATCACCCGGTCAAAGGGCCACCAAGACTGATCGTCTGCAGGCACATCTTCCAAGACTTGGCTTAGGCGTTTGGTTGCCAACTGCGGAGGTTCAGGGAGGCCGAACTCGACAAAGGGGATGTCGCGATGCGATGCCTGGAATGATCGAATGGCAGCGGTGCGCAGGCGGCTTGCCTCGCCGGTGGGCGGGAGCGAACGCTCGACCAAGTCCCGGCGGAGCGCAACGACAAACAGCCGGGGTCGACTCTGGGGGGTGAACCATTTCGCGTCGACGACAACCAAGTCGATCAGGTAGCCAAGCTCACCGATGCGTTCGCAGACTCCTTGGAGATCGTTTCCGCCGTGCGACGTCACGAAGCCGGTGACGTTCTCTAGCAACAGAGCCTTGGGCGGTGTTCGCTCGCTGGCGAGACAGGCGACAAGATCGAGAAACGGCCAGATGGTACCCGAATGTTCGCCGGCCAGACCTCGCCGGTTTCCGGCCAAAGAGAGGTCGATACAGGGGAAGGAAGCGGTCAGGAGGTCGAGAGCGTCGGGCAAGTCTCCAATAGCGAGATTGTTGATGTCATCGACTATTAGGTCCTCGTCGCCGAACCGCTCGATATACATCTCCGCCTTGTCAGCAGCAATGTCGTTGGCGAAGACGCAGTTCCATCCGAGCGGTTCGATCGCCTCCCGGACCAGGCCGATGCCGGAGAAAAACTCTGCGAATCGGGCCATTTTGTTCCCTATTCCCGTATATTACCGGCACCATCTTAGTGCATATGTGCGATTGTTGAGCGCTACCCTCCCCAACGAAGGAGTTTGGCACTGTGCGCATCACCTTCTGCGGGTCTGGGGCGGGGGCGGCGGTTAATCCTCGTCGGGGGGCTTCTTCGATTCATTTGGCTCACGGGGATGCCCGACTACTTGTCGATACGGGGCCGGGGTTTATGGAGCGGATGGTGGACTCGGGGTTGAATCCCGACGCCGTTTCGGGCGTCGTTTTTTCTCATTTGCACTTTGACCATGCGATGGGGGTGCTGGAGCTGTTCACGCGCCTGATTTTTCGCAGCGGCGCACCGGTGACCGTGTTCGGGCCTCGCGACACCGACACGTACATCGAGGCGGCGTTGGCGTTTGCGCGGGTCAATGCGACCAATGAGCGGACCCGCGAGTGGTTGGACGGCGTCTCGGTTTCGCTGACCCGGCCCGGCGACGAACGTGAGCTGGGCGGGATGCAGGTGCGGTCGGTCGAGGTCCCGCATGCGCCCAACCTGGAGTGCCTGGCTCGGCGCTTTGAAGCGGACGGACGGGCGCTGGTCTATTCGGGCGACTCGGTCTACGCTCCCGACGCGATGGTGCCGCTGGCCGAAGGCGCCGACGTGCTCGTGCATGAAGCGTTCACCGACTCGGCGCTGGAACGGATGGCACAGGGGCTGTCGGAGTCGCGGCGGGCCGGTCTTTTCGCGGGCATGCGGAGTACACATTGCCCGGCATTCGACGCCGGGCAGATCGCTCGAGACGCGGGCGTAAGCACGTTGGTCCTAACCCATTTGACGCCTGATGAGCGCAACGAGGAACTGGTCGCGGAGGCGCGGCGCGCGTTCGATGGCACGATCATCGTGGCCTCGGACGGCCTTTCGCTGGAGGTCTGAGATAACCGCCATGGAGGTGCACGAACTGACGATCATGGTCGGCACCGACCAGCCCGATGCCATGGCGCGCTTCTATGGCATGACTCTGGGCTTGCGGCGGGTTATGAAGTTCCGCGATCCTGTGTTTGAGGCGGCGGGTGGGTTCATCCGCATCCTTGACCACTCAGAGATCAGCGGTCCGACACTGGAGCCGGCGCGGATGCAGATCAATCTGTTTGTCCACGATGTGTCGAGCCAATTCCGCCGGGTGACTGATGCCGATCCGACCATCCGCGTTCATCGGGAACCGGAGCGGGAGTCGTGGGGCGGCGAGGTGGCGACGCTGTTGGATCCGGATGGGAACTTTGTGCAGCTGTTAGAGCTGGTGCCCGATTGACGGAGAGAAGTCCGATGTAGCGAGGACCGCCATGGCCCGAACGATTTCCGTGACTGAGACCATTGACCGCTCTCCCGGGGAGGTGTGGGAGGTGTTGACGGATTGGCCGGGCGGCGTCCGTTGGATGAACGGCATCGAGTCGATGTCGATTGAGGGCGAGACGGTCGAAGGCGCTCAGGTCCGATTCCACACACGCGGCCAGGACCGAGACTCGGTGATCACTCATTGCGATCCGGGCCGGTCGATCACGCTTCGCTCTCAGCAAGGCGGGGTGACGGCCGACTACACGTACTCGATCGAGGCTTTGGGGGCATCGAGCAGTCGCGTCAGCCTGGAGGCGGAGTGCCACTTCAGCGGATTGCTGTTTCGGCTG
>DAOUHS010000187.1:0-42736 GCA_034428415.1 Dehalococcoidia bacterium | reverse complement strand
CATGGCCACGTCGACGTGCTGCCCAAGGCCCGACGACTCGCGCTCATGCATGGCGGCGAGCACGCCAATCGCGGTGTACATCCCGCCGGCCATGTCGCCAATCGAGTATCCGGGCCGCGCCGGCGGTCCGCCAGGGTGTCCGGTGATGCTCATCACACCGCCCATGCCCTGCACGATCACGTCGACCGCTGGTCGATGCTGGTACGGACCAGTGTGACCGAATCCAGACGTGGAGGCATAGATCAGGCGCGGATTGACGGCCGAGAGGTCGTCGAAGCCGAGCCCGAGCCGCTCCATGGCGCCGGGCCGGAAGTTCTCGGTCAGCACGTCGATACCACCCGCGGCTGGGTCAATCAGGTCCTTGATGATCTGCACCGCTTCGGGATGTTTGAGGTCGAGTGTGACCGACTTCTTGCCTCGATTGACGCTGAAGAAGTAGGTCGAGACACCATGGACATATGGCCCCGCACCGCGGTGGCGCTCGTTCGTGTCGACGTGCTCAACCTTGTAGACATCTGCGCCGAGATCCGTGAGGATCATCGATCCGTAGGGGCCGGCAAGGGCCCAGGTGAAGTCGAGGATGCGGAGGCCGTCGAGCGGTCCGGGCATGGCGGCAACCTAGTCGAGATCGAGGCCGGGCGTGCCCGGCTCAAGTTGGACACCGAGCGTGTTGAGCGCCATCGAGACGAGGTTGTACTGGCCGGCGGCGAAGACGACATCCATCATCTGCCTCGTGTCGTAGCGCTCGGCAAGCTCGTTCCAGGTCTCGTCGCTGAGGAACGCGTCCGAGTGCAGTTCGTCGGCGGCTCGAAGCAACGCGGCATCATGCCGAGACCAGGCCTCATGATCGGGTCCCTGCTTGACCCGCTCAACCTCTTCGAGCGTAAGGCCGGCCTGTTGGCCGATCCGTCGGTGCTGTCCAAACTCGTAACCCGACTGGCAGTTCCAGCCCATGCGCAAGATGATCAGCTCGCGCTCACGCTCGGGCAGGGAAGAGCCGGCGAGGACGTGCCGAGCGAAGTAGCCCCAGGCGGAGGACAACTCGGGGTAGTGAGCCAGCGTGCGGGTGATATTCAGCACCGGTCCGCCGCGCGCCTCGGCGCGCTCGAGCTGGGCCTTCGATTCGCCCTCCGCCGTCTCGATCGTCAACGGCCGCAGTCGTGGTTCCGAGAGCCGCATCGCTTCCTCCTGCATCCATGCTCAGTGTTGCTGAAGCGTGGGCAGGATAGAGCGTCAGAGCACGGCGCTGAGCCGATCGATAAGCGTGACGAGCTGGTCCGCCCGGGGCATCGAGATGCGCAGGTAGTTGGCGAGCAGCGGGTCCGAGTAGGAGCGTGTGAACACGCCGACCGAGGCGAGGCGGTCGTGAAGCTCGCGGCCGGTTCCGATGGCGGGCTCAACGCCGATCAAGATGAAGTTGGACTGCGATGGCAGCGGAGCGAGTCCCTCCATGCCCAACAGGGCGTTGAAGAGCCGGTCGCGAGTGTTGCGGATCGCATCGATCTGCTTGCCGATCTCGGCGGCGCAGTCGATCGCCGCGATGCCGGCGATCTCGGCGGCCTGGTTGATGTTGTAGGGCTGCTTGACCTTGATCAGATCGCTGACGAGGTCGGGATTGGCCAAGGCGTAACCGAGGCGCAGTCCGGCGATACCGGCCCACTTGCTGAACGTGCGCATGATGATCAGGCGGGGGTAGGCGGCCAGCAGATCCTGCGCGGAGGCGTCGATGCCTGCGAACTCGATATAGGCCTCGTCGAGCATGACGGTCGCACCGCCCTGCAAGAGCTCGGTGAGCAGCCTCGGCGGTACGAGGTCTCCGCTCGGGTTGTTGGGCGAGGTGAGGACGACGATGCTGTCCTGAGTGCGGTCGGTGACCGCTCGCAGCAGCTCGTCGCCTTGCAGGGCGAATCCGTCGCCGCGCGGTACGTCCACCAGCTCAAGCTGGTTGATGTCGGCCAGGAAGGGGTACATGCCGAAGGATGGCGAACAAATGATGACCCCGCCGCCCGGCGGCAACAGGGCGCGAAGCGTCAGATCGAGCAGTTCGTCCGCGCCCGCGCCGCCGACGATCATGGATCGATCGAGCCCGGTGTAACGCGACAGCGCGGCACGCAGCTCGGTCTGATTGGGATCGGGATAGATCGAGCCGAAGTGCGGATCGGCGAGCCCCTGCGCCAGGGCTTCCCTGACCGCAGGATGCATCCCGTGGGGATGTTCGTTCGCGTCGAGCTTGAGGCAGTCCTCGGGATCGAGGCCGGCCTGGCGGGCGCGCTCCGCCAACGGCACGACGGCTGCATAGCCGGGCAGTCGGCCGAGGTGTTGGCGAACCCGCGCAGGCTGGGAGGTCATCGATCGCGCCGTCGGCGTTCGAGCGAGCGGGCGTGGGCGTCGAGCTGTTCAGCATGAGCGATCAGCTCGGCGTCGGCCGAGATTTCATCGAGCAGCTCGTCGGTGACCTGCACGACGGTCGTGATCTTCATGAACTCGCCGACGTTGAGCGCCGAAGCGAAACGGGCCGAGCCGCCGGTCGGCATGACGTGCGACGGTCCCGCGACATAGTCGCCCAGAGCTTCAGGCGAGGCTTCGCCGACGAACAGACCGCCGGCGTTGCGCACGTCGCCGATGCGCTGGTGCGCGTCCTTGACGACCAGCGCCAGGTGTTCGGGCGCATAGTCGTTAGCGATTGCGAGCGCTTCCTCGAGATCGGGGACGTAGGCCAGGCCGCCGCGGTGGCGGACGGCGTTGAGGGCGATCTCGCGTCGAGGAAGATCGGCAGTCTGCTCCAGCAATTGGCCAACGACCGATGCAACCAAGGACTCGCTCGTCGCGATCAGGATTGGCGCTGCGAAGTTGTCGTGCTCGGCCTGGGCCAGGAGGTCGGCTGCGACGAGCTCGGGGTTGGCAGTGTGGTCGGCGACGATCAGGGTCTCGGTCGGCCCGTAGATGGCGTCGATGCCGACGACGCCGTACAGCCGTCGCTTGGCGGCAGTGACGAAGCGGTTGCCCGGTCCGAAGATCTTGTCGACTGCTCGAATGGATTCCGTGCCGTAAGCGAGCGCGGCAATCGCCTGCGCGCCGCCAACCTTGTAGACGGTCTCGACGCCGGCGATCTCGGCAGCGACCAGCTTGAGGGTGTTGACTTTGGCCGATCCGTCATCTCCCGGGACTGCGGGAGACGCGATCACGACCTCCGGCACTCCGGCGACCTGCGCTGGGATTGCGGTGTGCAGCACCGTGGACGGGTAGACGGCGGCGGTGCCGGGGACGTACAGACCGACGCGCGCCAGCGGTCGCACGAGTTGACCCAGGCCGCCGCTGGAGAAGGACTTGGCCGCATGGTCGAGTTGCATCTCGTGGTAGCGGCGGACACGGTCGGCGGCGTGCTGCAGGGCGGAGACCAGATCGGGCGAGACCTCGCTTCGCGCCTGAGCAAACTCCTCCTCGGTCACGACCAGGGAGTTGGGTGCCGCGCCGTCGATAGCTTCGGCGATCTGGCGGACGGCTGCGTCGCCACCGCCGCGGACCTGATCGATGATCCGGCGCACCGCTTCCTCGAAGTCGGGCTCGTCGTCGAAGAGGCGCCGCAGGATTCGGCGTTCGATCTCGCTCAACTCGTCCTCGTCGGGGCGACGGCGGGAGAGGAGCTGTTCGCGCGCCGCGGCTGCGCCGCGCCAGATTGGGATCTCGATGTCGGTCGCGTTGACCATCAGTCGGCGCCCAGCCAATCGCGCAGAACTGTTGCGGTGCGCTCGGCGGTGGACTCGAAGAAGCCGTCGAGTGCGCTCTGCTCGACGCGGGAGAGCGTGTCGTCGAGCAACTCCGGGATGGTCTCCATGAACTCGCGCAACCCCGACTCGCTTTCGATCCCGGCGCTCTTGAGGTGGCGTGAGGCGATGAACGAGAAGCGTTCCCAGTCGGGCGGATGCTCGGTCATCGCGGCGGTCGTGTCTCGCCACTGGGTCAGCAGCGGGCGGTCGACGAAACCGGCATCGATCTCGATCGCAGAACCGAACAGCGCGCGGCGCATCTGTTGCATCTGTTCGTCGGACTCGCGCTCACGGCGGTCGAGTTCGTATTGCAGGACCCGGTCGAGCAGATTGGCATATGAGTTGCCGCCCAGCAGCGATCGCGAACCGAAGAAAGGCCGGTAGATTTGCAGGACGTATTCTTGGTCCATAATCACGTGCGAGAGATATCCGGCGACCCAGGAGATCGTGGCGGCAGTGAGATTCGAGGGCTCGCGGAACAGTCGGTGGGCGCCGAAGAAGTTCTCAACGCAGTCTTGGTGACCGTCGTCGTAGATGTCGAAGAAGTGCGTCCGCTCTCGATCCCAGCGAGTCAGAACGCGGATGTCAGGGGTCGTCGCCCCCAACAGATAGTCGCCGTTTCCGTCGTCCAACGACACATGCGAGGCCTCAACCCATTCGCCGGCGCGGACCGCGGCGATCATGTGGGTGACCAGGGGAGGCATGAACGGAGTGTATCCCGCCTGCCTATTCTTGAAGTATGAATCGGTTTGTGAAACGTCCGTTGCGGGTCCTTGCGTTGCTGATGTTGGGCCTGGGCATCGGCTCGGCGCTGCTGAGCGGCTGCGGCTCGGACAACCCTCCTGGCGCGCTACATGTTTCGAGCATGGCGCAAGAGATCGGGCCCGTCTCGGCCAACTTTGTCGACCGTGCGCTGGATCGCGCCGAGCGGCAGGACGCTGCCGCTTGGATCCTGATGATGGACACTCCCGGCGGTCTGATCTCGTCGACCGATGACATCGTCCAGCGAATCCTGGCGGCGGAGATTCCGGTGATCGTGTTCGTCAGTCCGGCCGGCGCGCGGGCGGCGTCGGCGGGCACATTCATCACCATGGCGGGGCACATCGCAGCGATGGCGCCGAACACGCAGATCGGCGCGGCGCACCCGATCGCAGGGGGCGGCGAGGATATCGACGGCGATTTGCGCGACAAGGTAACTAACGACGCGGCGGCCGACATCCGCGGGATCGCCAAGCATCGAGGCCGGAATGAGGAATGGGCGGAGCAAGCCGTCCGCAGTTCCGTTTCAATCACCGGCGACGAAGCGGTGGAACTCAACGTAGTTGACCTGGTTGCCGCCGATCTGGATGATCTGATTGCGCGAATCGACGGTCGGGTGATCCAGCTCGAGCCGGGTGGCGACAACCTCATTCTGGACATCGATGATGCGCCGATCGTGGAGACGAACTACAACTTCGCCGAATCGGTGCTCGACGTGATCGCCGACCCGAACATCGCCTTCCTCTTCACCTCGATTGGCAGTCTGCTGCTGCTGATCGAGGCGTTCTCCCCAGGGCTGGTTGGTCCGGGCGTGTTCGGCGTGATCATGTTGATCTTCGGCTTCTTCGCTCTCGGTCCGCTGGACACCAATCCGGCCGGGATCGCGCTACTCGTGTTGGCGATCATCTTGCTGATTGCCGAGGTGTTCGTGGCCGGATTTGGCTTCCTTGGGATAGGCGGGATTATTGCGCTCATTCTTGGAGGCCTGCTTCTGATTGGGGATGCCTCGGTCGATGCGGAAAAGGTCTCGATCTGGGCGCTGATCGTGGGCGCGGGGCTGATCGGGCTGGTTGTCTTTGGACTGGGCACGTTGATCGCGATGGATCGGCGGAGGGCAAAGTGGTCCTTCCAGGGACCTCGCGGGATCGTCGGCAAAGAGGGCCATGCCCACAACACACTGTCTCCGGATGGGACCGTGATGGTAGGTGCAGAGCTGTGGTCGGCGAGAGCAGCGGCTGACCTGGAGATTGCTGAAGGCGCGGCAATCAAGGTGATCGGGATGGAGGGGTTGACCGCGATCGTGGAATCAACTGATGTGTCTGAGGGCTCGGATGGCTGAATCGGACTTCGACCGATACATCGCCGACCTTGACCAAGCAGAGCGGGGCGTGGCGCTCAGGATCCGCGACGCGGTTCGCGAGGCGGTTGGCGACAATCCACGCATCTCAGAGACGACCAAGTGGAACTATCCGGCCTGGGTTCACGAGGGCAAACGCGGCAACATATGTAGCATCATGAGCGCGAACGGGTACGTCCGGCTGCAGTTCTTCCGAGGCGCAGAGCTGCCGGCCGCCCAGACGCGCCTGGAAGGCACGGGTCAGGGGATGCGACACTTGAAGGTGTGGTGTGATGCGCGGTTTCCGGAGGAGGAGGTTCGGGCGCTGGTGACAGATGCGGTTGAGTTGTACGCGGCTTCGAGCGCGTGAATCAGTACGAGTGAACCGCGCGTTTGGCGTTTCGGGGGCGCTGGGGGATTCTCGCGGCTCGGCCGGTCCGGTCTCTGAGATAGTAGAGGCGGGAACGGCGGACCCGGCCTCGGCGTGTGACTTCGACCTTCTCGATTCTCGGTGAGTGGTAGAGGAAGGTGCGCTCGACGCCGATGCCCTTGGTCACCCGGCGGACGGTGAAGTTGGACGATGAGCCCATCTTCTTGCGACGGATCACGACACCTTCGAAGACCTGTGTGCGTTCGCGGTCGCCCTCGACGATCACGGCATGGACGCGGACGGTGTCGCCGGGTTGAAATTCTTCAATATCCGGGTTGCGGTCGAGGCTCAGGAGATCGCTGCGGTCCATCGTCAACTCCGGAACGGGCGGTTGGGGTAGTAGCTCTCGATACATCTTACGCCTGCATTGCGCTTGCGTTCTAGCGGAATCAGGACTCAGATCAGCACTCAGGCGGTTGTCTCCGACACATCTTCACGTCCAGCCATCAAGTCGGGCCGGCGAGCGCGGGTTCGTTCGATCTGGCGCCCGCGGCGCCAGCG
The DNA here is from genome assembly GCA_034428415.1 of Dehalococcoidia bacterium. Classification (GTDB taxonomy): domain Bacteria; phylum Chloroflexota; class Dehalococcoidia; order Bin125; family Bin125; genus Bin125. The sequence goes on along the minus strand of DAOUHS010000187.1, from coordinate 35,943 downwards.
TTCCACGGCGCCATGATCGCCGCTCAAGAGGACATCGGGCACCCGCCAGCCGCGGAACTCTGGCGGCCGGGTGTACTGGGGATACTCGAGTAGGCCGTCGGCAAATGACTCTTCAATGGTCGATTCGGAAGAGCCGAGCGCGCCGGGTTGCAAGCGGACCACGGCGTCGACCACAACGGCCGCGGCCGGCTCACCGCCCGATAGGACGTAGTCGCCGATCGAGACTTCCTCGTCGACCAGATGCTCTCGGACGCGCTCGTCGACGCCTTCGTAGCGACCGCAGAGGATGATCAGCCGATCCTCTGATGCCAGCCCCTGCGCGAGGCGCTGGTCGAGTCGCTTGCCCTGTGGAGTGAGCAGAATGGTGCGTCCGGGGTTTCCTGCGACTCGTAGCGCCTCGACAGCCATGAACCAAGGCTCGGGCTTCATCACCATGCCGGCGCCGCCGCCATACGGGTAGTCATCGACGGTGCGGTGTCTGTCGTTGGTGTAGTCGCGTAGGTCGTGGACATGGATATCAACGATCCCACGTTCGCGGGCACGCTTGATGATGCTGTGTTCGAACGCGCCCACAAGAAGCGGCGGGAAGATCGTGACGACATCAATCCTCATTCGCGTCCGAAGGCGGCGTTGGGATCCCAGCGCCGACTGCCGTTGCGGCTGCCGCCGTTTGACGATCCGGCGGCCTGTCGGTTGTGGAGGAAGGCCGGCGTAGCCAGCTCTTCAGGACTACGCGGCTCGACCGGCTGGAACGTCAGGTTTTCGAGGATATCCTGCCGCGTCGGCGGTTGGGCCGGCGTAGCGGGCTGCACGAACGAGGATTGCGATCCGGCGAGGCTCGGAGCGGGCTGAACGGTCGGAGACTGTGTCCGCTGGTCGAAGCCGGTCGCAATCAGGGTCATCTGAATGTCGCCGTCGAGATCTTCGTCGATCACGGTGCCCATGATGATCTCGGCATTGGGGTGGACCTTTTCGCGCACGAAGTCGGCCACCTGAGAGAGCTCGAGCATCCCGAGGTCACCGGAGGACGTGATGTTGTAAAGCACGCGGGTCGCTCCGTGGATGCTGTCCTCGAGCAGCGGCGAGTGAATCGCTTCTTCGACCGCGTCGAGCGCGCGGTTGTCGCCGGAACCATGACCGAGGGCCATTAGCGCGTGTCCCCCGCCGCCCATCACCTTCTTGACGTCGTTGAAGTCGAGGTTGATCTCACCCGGCACGGTAAGCACGTCGGAGATTCCGCGGACCGCCTGGCGAAGGATGTCGTCGGCGCGGTGGAATGCGTTCGTCACGGTCAGATCGCGATCGTTCTTGTCGACCAAGCGCTGGTTGGGGATCACGATGACCGTATCGGCGACTTCGTTGAGACGTTCGATCCCGTTGTGGGCCGACTTGGCCCGCGGGACGCCTTCAAACTCGAACGGTCTGGTGACGACGGCGATCGTCAGCGCGCCGGCCTGGCGGGCCATCTCGGCGACAATCGGAGCGGCGCCGGTTCCGGTGCCACCTCCCATGCCGGCGGTGATGAAGGCCATGTCGACGTCGGCAAAAACGTTACGAATCTCGTCGCGGCTGTTCTCAGCCGCTCGAGCGCCGCGCTCGGGGTCGCCGCCGACGCCTAGCCCGTCTGACTCCGCGTCGGCGATGCGAATGATCGTCTCAGCTTTGGAGTTGGAGAGCTGCTGGTTGTCCGTGTTGACTGCGACGAATTCGACACCGCGGATCTTATCGCTGATCATGCGGTTGACGGCGTTGCAACCGCCACCGCCAACTCCGACGACCGTGATCGGTGGAATGCCCTCTTGGCGGCTTCCGTGATTGCGTCGATTCATTGGCTCGGTCCTCTCTGTTATGTCCGCTACGTTTCGTTCAAAGTCGGTCCGGTCTGCAACCGCCGTCCGCACGTTGGACGGCCGGGTCGAAGGAATGTCATGCGTTGGGACTAAATGCCCTCGCCAGTCCGGCGACGCCAGCGGCGAGCGAGCTGAAAACAGAGCCAGTGCGTTCGGTCCGCTGGCGGAACGTGCGCGCCTGATTGGCGCTCATCGCGCCGCCCGAGTCCAGCATCCAATCCAGCATGCCGACCGCGCCGAGCGCGTCGGGATTGCGCAACCTGTCGGTGAGTCCGTAGATCTCCCCGATCACGCCGATGCGAGTCGGAACTTCCAAGCCCTTGCTGAAGAGCAAGTCGATCCCGCCTAAAGTCGCGCCGGTTCCGGTCAAGATGATCCCTCCGGCGATTGCATGCTGGAGTTGGTGCTCGGTAATGCGTCCGGCGATCATGCTGATCATTTCGCACACGCGAGCATGAATAATCTCCGCTACGAAGGCGGGAGCCACCCGACTCGAACCGCTCGATCCGTCATTGAACCCGCGCAACTCGATGTCGCGAGCGTCATGTGGCACCATCTGGGGAATCGCCTGACCATGAGATTGCATCACCATGGCGGCCTCCTCACTTGTGCAGTGGAGGCCAATTGAGAGATCTCGAACGATGTGAGACGCACCGATCGGCAAGGCCGATGTGTGCGAAATCGCGCCCTCCTCAAAGGCGGTCAGGCTGATCGTGCCGGCGTCGAGGCCGACGACGAGTGCGCCGACCTCCTTCTCGTCGCTGCGGACGGCGCGTTCGGCCGCAACCACAGGCTTGGCGGCGATCAGCTCAACATCGACGCCGGCGTTCTGCACGCAGTGCGTAGCGTTCTGGATCGCGCTCTGTGACGCTGTCACGAGGTGCATGGAGACGTCGAGACGTTGCCCGTGCTGACCTCGCGGATCAAAGGAGCGGCGGTCGGAATCGACGACGTAATAGCGCGGAATGGCGTGGAGCAGCGTGCTGACCGCGTTGATCGTTACGGCGCGGCCAGAGTCGATGGCGCGTATGAGATCGGAATCACGGATGGGCTCACCAAACGACGGCAGCGCGACAGCCCCGCGATTGTTGCTGCTTTGAAGATGCGCGCCGGAGACGGCGATACCAACTGAGAGAATCTGGCGGCCTGATGTTGCCTCGGCCTGGTCGAGTGAGTCGCGAATGGCGGAAGCGGCGCGTGAGACGTGCGAAATCTGTCCGGCTTCGACGCCGACCGATGGCGACTGCCCGACGCCGAGGACGTGCAGGTGCCCGTGCTGCTGCCGCTCGCCGACGACAGTCGTGATGACGGACGACCCGAGGTCGATGGCAACACTGGCGGTAGAGGTTGGCGGCATGATTGCTCCTGGGCTCGCTATCCGTGGGCCCTATTGTTCGCTGACACTTGCTGTGGTGTGAATCTGAACGCGAATGTCACGTCCGGCGTTCAGGCCGATTTCGACACGCGGCCTGAGACCGAAGCGAAGGTCGGCGAAGAGCAAGGGCTCGCCCCGTCGATGCGCCTCACGCTCCAGCTGATCCCAGACGGCGTATTTGTACTCGAAGCCGTCGGTGTCTCCAAAGATGACGCGTCCGTGCTCGGTAATCACGGAGAGACCGTCAGTCAGTGACCACTCGTAAGCAACCACGGTGGGAAGGGGCAACGGCGCTCCGCGCGCATGCAGCTCGGCCACCATGTTGACAGCCTTGATGTCGACCTGCGCTCCCGCTTTGATAACCGGTAGGGCCGAGACTTGCCTCACAATTGGCCCGTGCCAGGCAGGCGCGGAACCTTCGAGGATCACTCCCTCGGAATCAATAGCCCACACTGTATTGTTCGCCCGCCACCGGCCCCAGGGCGTACGTTCCACTATGACAACATTTATGCCGTTCGGCCAGTCTCGACCGATTGCCACTTTCTTGATCATCGGTAAGGCCGCAATTCTCTGTCGCGCGGCCTCGAGATCGGCCAGCATGACGTGCTCACCCTTGAGCCCGGCTAGCTGTCTGACAGATGCGGGGGAGATGACGTTGGTTCCTTCAACGCTGACAGATTTCACTTCTAAGAGCGGCGAGTTGAGCAACGCCAACATCACTCCAAGCGCGGCGATCGAGAGAAAAGCGGCCGCGAGGATCAGTCGCGGCCAGCGAATATTGAACCTGGTCAGTGAGTACAAGCTGTCGCGTGAGGCCAGTCGACGGAACAGTTTCTGCTGCCTGGTCAGCGGGACGGGCTGGACGACCGGTTCGTCGGCCTTCTTGTTCTGCTCCATCTCAGGATCGCGCGTTCCTTGGCTCATCGATGAGCCTCACCTTGTCCAGGCTGGCGGGCTTGCCGCCTTCGGTGACGCTCAACGCCCAGCTCTACGAGTCGCTCGACCAGCTGTCCAAGGGGCAGTCCGTCGACTTCAAAGACGCGCGGATACATCGAGGCAGATGTGAATCCGGGAATGGTGTTCACTTCCCCCAGCCACACCTGCCCGTCGGCTCCAAGCAGAAAGTCGGCGCGAACCATGCCTTCGGTGCCGATCGCGCGCCAGGCCCGAAGCGCCATGTCCTGCAACCTGTCGGCGACGACAGGGTCGACCTCGGCCGGCGCGATCAGCTCGGTGTCGGGATCTTCATACTTTGCCGTGTAGTCGTAGAAGTCGCGCCTCGTGCGAATCTCTCCCAGGGCCGATACGATTGGCGCTCCCTGAGCTAGCCTTCCGAGCACTCCGCACTCGATCTCTCGCGGTGAGGACATCGCTTCTTCGATCAGCACCTCCGAGTCACACGCGAAGGCGGCTGTGTAGGCTTCGGTTGCCTCCTCGCGTGAGTCGACCTTGCTAATGCCGATGCTCGAGCCGCCGCGTGAGGGCTTAACGAAGTGTGGATATCCAAGTTCGGAGCCGCGGCGGATCACCATCTCGGGGTCTTCCTGCCACTCGCTGCAAGATGCGACGGTCCATGGCGCGACCGGAATCCCCACGTAGCTCATGATCTGCTTGCAGCGCGCCTTGTCCATGGCTATCGCCGATGCGGTGACTCCTGAGCCGACATAGGAGACGTCAAGCGTCTCGAGGAAGCCCTGAAGCGTACCGTCCTCGCCGGTTGGACCGTGAATCAAGGGAAAGACTGCATCGCACTGCAACAAGGCGGCGACCGTTGAGGTTGCGATTAGCGGGGCTTGGAGAGTCGACGGCTCAGGGATCTCTTCCGGAGCTCCCAGATCGATCGCGTTCAGGGTGAGGTCGGATTCCTCCAGCGTGAGCCACCGGCCTGATCGGGAGACGGCGAATGGGACGGTACGCCAGCGATCGGCGTCGACGGCCGCCATCACAGCCCGAGCTGAGCGGACCGAGATCGTGTGCTCGACGGAAGCACCGCCCAGAACGATGCCGAGGATTCGCCGCTCGCTAGTCAATCGGCGCCTCCTCACCGATGATCGCAATCTCCGGTTCGAGGCGGATTCCCGCGTGTTGCTCAACGGATTGCTGGATGTGCTCAATCAGCGCAAGGAAATCAACGGCTCGAGCACTACCGACATCGACATTGAGGATGTAGTTGGCGTGCAGGTCGGAGACCTGCGCCGCGCCAATACGAGTTCCCTTGAGGCCCGCATCGTCGATCAGTTGGCCGGCCGTTCTGGCATCGTCGGCCGGGTTCTTGAATGTCGAGCCGAGCGAAGGTCCAGTCGGTGCATTTGCTTTACGCAGAGATTCGACTCGATCGATCTCGGCGAGGCAGGCGTATACGTCGCCGGGTCGGAGTTGGAGGGTGAGCGACGCGGCGATATGTCCAGCCAGGTACCCGCTGCGGAGTGCGGAGTCGCGGTAGCGGAGGCCGAGTTCCCCGGCCGGATACTCGGCAGTCTCTCCGGTGGGAGCGATCGTCTTCACGGAGACCAGGACATCGGACAATTCGAAGCCGTAGGCGCCGGCGTTGGTCGGCAGACCGCCGCCGATGGCTCCGGGGATGCCCGCGGCCCATTCGAGTCCGGCCAGGCCGGCACGGGCGGTTGATCTGGCCAGCGCGGCGAAACGGGCGCCAGATTCGACCTCAATGCGAGCGTCGCCGACCTGCTTGCAACTCCTGGACTCGTTCTTAAGTACGACTCCACGAATCCCGCCGTCGCGGATGAGCACGTTCGAGCCGGCGCCGAGAACGGTCAGGGGTGTTCCCGCGCAGTGCGCGGCACTGACTGCGGCGATCAGTGACTCACTGTCGCGGACCGTGAGGAACCAGTCCGCCTCGCCGCCGACCTGTACGAAGGTGTGTCGGCTGAGCGGTTCGGTTCGACGAGCAGGCAACTCTTGCATCAGGGCTTGCAGCAGCTGTGATCTGGTCACGAAACACCACCGAGCCGAGAAAGGATGAGCGGTCCGGCCGCGTCGATATCGCCGGCGCCCATCGTGATGATCAAGTCGCCTGCTCGGGCGCTGTCTGCGGCGACCTGGGCACTCTGTCGGACCGAGCCTGCATACATAGCGTTCGGAGCGGCAATCTCGTCCGCCAGTTGTTCCGATGGCATCTCATCGCCGGTCACCGCGCGGGCGGCGTAGGTGTCGACGGTGTAGACAACGTCGGCGCCGGAAAAACAGGTGCGGAAACCGTCGATCAGGTAGGAAGTTCGGGTGTAGGTGTGGGGCTGGAAAAGGACGACGATGCGTCGCCAGGGCCAGCGCTGGCGCGCGGCCTCGATTGCCGACATCACCTCGGTTGGGTGGTGGGCGTAGTCGTCGAGGACGACGATGTCGTTGATTTCTCCGTGGAGCTGAAAGCGTCGGTTGACGCCGTTGAACGTATTCAGAGCTTCGACGGAGATAGCGAGATCGAATCCGGCAACGTCGAGGGCCGCTAGCGCAGTGGCCGCGTTCTGCAGTTGGTACTCGCCGGGCTGCCTCAAGCTTGCGCAGATGGTCCCCGAGGGCGTTGCCAGTTCGTACGCTTCGCCTCTGGATGCAATCCGATACTCCGCATCGGTGCGAGAGGAGCAAGTGACGACCCGCACGTCCGGTCGCGCCGACCCCAGGTTGGCCGCGATCTCGGAGGCAAGTGATGAGTCGATTCCGACGACCAATGTGCCATCAATCTTCAAGGTGCCCACAAACCTGAGAAATGCCTCTTCCAGGGCAGACTGCGATCCGTAGTAGTCGAGATGATCGGGTTCGCAGTTGGTGAGCACCGCGACAGACGGTGTGTAGTGATGGAATGCGCGACCGTACTCGTCGGCTTCGAGCACGAGCCAGGGATCGTTGCCTCGCTTGCCGTGGACGCAAAAGTCAGGCGCTTCCGCCCCGATGACGTAGCCGACATCACGGCCTGAAGCGCGCATGGCATGGGCAACCATCGCCGTGGTGGTGGTCTTGCCGTGTGAACCGCCGACGGCGATTACTTCGCGGGACGCGGCGATATCAGAGAGTAGCTCGGCTCGGGTCTGGACGGGGATGCCGAGTTCGGCCGCTCTGGCAATCTCGGGATGCGATTCCGGTACGGCTGTGGTTCGGACGACCTGGGTCGCGGTGGTGACGTGATGTTCGTTATGGCCAATGACGATCCGAGCCCCGCGGTCGCGCAGTGGCTGGAGGATCGGTGCGTCGGTACGATCGCAACCGGAGACTGCCAGCCCGTCATCCAGCAAGATGTGCGCGAGGGCGGTCATGTGAACGCCGCCAATTCCGACGAAGTGAACGTTCTGCGTCATCGTTACGTCACTTTGCCACACCGACGATCACTTCGGCAATGCGGCGCGCGGCGTCGGTTCGACGCAGTCCGATCATCGCTTCGCGCATGGTTCGCAGGCGGGCCTGATCGGCGAACAGCGCGGTGGTGAGGTCGAAGAGCTCCTCGCGGACACGCTCGTCATCAATGACAACGGCGCCCCCGGCGTCGGCCAAGAGCTGGGCGTTGTATCGCTGATGTCCGCCCGCTTCACTGAGCGGCGCGAGCACCGCCGGCAGTGCGGCCGCCGGATACTCACCCATCACAGATGCGCCTGCTCGAGAGACGGCCAAGTCGCAGGCGGCCATCGCGAGCGGCATTTCCCCCGACATGTAGGGATACAGCCGGTAGCGAGACCGGAGTTTGGCGGGCAGCTGCTCACGCATTCTCGAAAGCCGTTCGAAGTCATTGGTTCCTGAGATGTGGATGAGTTGGGCTTGCGACAGCCATTGTTCCAGGTGGTCCGCGATTGATTCGTTGATCCGTTGCGCGCCTCGAACCGCACCGGTAACGAGCAGAGCAGGTCCGCCGTTGAGCTGGAAGTGGGCGCGGGCAAGCGGCTTGTCGAGGTTTTCGAAACCCGACCGCACCGGGTAGCCGGTGACGACGGCGAGGCCTTCGCGGTAGCGCTCCGTAGAGCGTTGATGGGTGACGCAGATCCTGGTCGCCAGCGGAGCCAGGCCGCGCAGAGTCCATCCGGGCTCGATATCGGGCTGGAGCAGGACGATCGGCCGCCGTGCCAGCCATGCGGCGATGCCGACCGGCGCTGAGACGTAGCCGCCGGTCAGGAAAACGACGTGAGGGCGGTAGCCCAGCATCAGCATCAGAGCGTCGAACACGCCGGTCGCGGCCGCGCCCAGCGAGATGAGCTTCGAGAACAGATTGCGTCCGCGCAGCGCGCGGGCCGCGACCGTCGTGTACGGCAAGTCTGCTTCAACTGCGAGTTCGGACTCGACCCCATCGGCGGTACCGGCGAAGCGAAACTCAACAGTGTCACCCTGCTCGGCAACCAGGCCGCGGAGGGCGTCGGCCACCGCGAAGGCGGGAAAGACGTGCCCTCCCGAGCCACCACCGGACAGCAGGACCCGAAACGCCCCCATCAGGTACCGTCTCCGCGACCGCTGTGGAACGGCGACAACCGCGGCTTCTTCGTATCACGCATCGGCGCGGCGTCTCTCGTCGGCGATGCGTCGCTAAGCGGCGGGTCGGCTGGTTCTGGAAACTTGCCGCGCCCGTGGCGGGAGATAGACACGAGGATGCCTGCGCCGGCCAATGAGGCGATCAGCGCAGAGGAGCCGAAACTGAGGAACGGCAGGGGGATGCCGGTGAGGACGATCGTGCGCATCACGCCGGCAACGTTGAAAAAGGCCTGCAATGCGAACCAGGCCACGATGCCGAAGGCGAGCAGAGTGCCGAACCGGTCCTCGGCCCGCATCCCAGCGCGAATCCCGCGATAGATCAGGATGCCGAACAGCGTCAGCACGATCATCGCGCCGAGCATGCCGGTCTCCTCCCCGATGATCGCGAACACCCCGTCGGTATGGGCCGAAGGGACGTAGAAGAACTTCTGCCGCGATGCGCCAAGTCCGACCCCCGTCAGTCCGCCTGAGCCGAGCGTCGAGACGAGGTTGATGATCTGGAATCCGGCTTCCTGGGCGACTTCTTCGGCGTTGAAGAACGTGCGAATCCGCTCCATGCCGTAGCCGGCGCCGACCACGATGGCAAAGAGCACCGCCGATCCGCCGACCACCAACATCACCATGTGACGTAGCGCTGCACCGGCGAGGAAGAACATCACCACGCCAGTACACGCAATCGCTGCGAATGTCCCGAGGTCTGGCTCGAGCATCAGTAGTCCGCCTATCACCCCGATGATCATGCAGAACGGAGCGAGTCCGAGCGGGATCCGCTTGATCTCGTCGCCCTTCGCCGCCAGCCAGGCGGCAACGTAGATGCAGATCGCGAGCTTGGCGAACTCTGAAGGTTGGAGCGCCGGTAACGATCCAATCTGAATCCAACGGGTCGCGCCGTTCTCTTCATGTCCGATACCGGGAATCAAGACTGCGGCGAGCAGGAGAAGTGAGATCCAGATAATCGGCGACGAGAGGCGCTGCCAGATGCGGTAATCGAGCCGGGCCAGCAAGAGGAATGCGCCAATTCCGATGCCGGCCCCGATCAGTTGGCGGACCGCGAAATGGCGCGTGTTGCCATGCAATTCTTGCGAGATGGCAAGCGAAGAGGAAAAGACGAAGATCAGACCGATGAACACTAACGCCATGACCACGCCAACCAAGACCCAGTCGGGAGGCGATCCCGGTCGTTGCAAGCGGTGAATGATGCGTCGGCCGACGGTCATTCCTTCCTCGGCTTGGAGGTCCCGGGTCGAACGCCAAACAGGGACTCGGACCTTGCCTAGGACGCCGGTCTCGGCGGATCGCGGGTCCGGCACGGCGGCTCGATCAATCGACATCTTCGCAGCCCCTTCCCTGCAGCCGCCTGCGGACCAAGTCGCGGAAGTGTTGTCCCCGCGCCTCAAAGTTTGGATAGGCGTCGAATGACGTTCCGCCCGGCGACATTAGAACGGTCTCGCCCCGACGCGCCGACTCGGCGGCGTGATCAAAGGCGGACTCGAACGCGCTTGCCCGCACAGGTTCGATACCTCGCTCGGATAGCCAACGGCTCCATGCCGGCGCGGCCTCGCCGAAGAGCACGACCTTGCGTACGTGGCTCTGGAGTTCAGGTTCCAGCGGATTGAGCGGAAGCTTCTTGTCGCGACCGCCCAGCATGAGGACGATCGGTCCTGAGATGGCGCGGAGGCCTGCCAGAGTGCGTTCAGGGGTTGTGGCGATCGAGTCGTTGATGAATCGAATGCCATCGACCTCGCCCACAAGCTCCAGTCGGTGCGGCACCCCGGTGAAGGTGCGAAGCACATCGGCCGCAATGTCGTCAGGAACGAGATCACCGACGACGGCGAGCGCGGCCAGGGCATTTCTCAGATTGTGTTCGCCCGGAACCAGCAGTTCATCGACCCTCATCAAGCGTGAGTCATCGCGCGCGATCTGCTCCCCATCGCTGAATGCCGTAGCAGCGCAAACTGATTGCGAAAGCCCAAACCAGCTTGCCGCTGCCGGCGTTCGAGTGATTGCGCGAGCGGCGCGGGGTTCGTCAAACGGCAGCACAACCCGATCCTGCGAAGTCTGAAACTCGACGATTCGGTATTTCAGTTCCTGGTACTCGCCCCAGCTGAACTGGTCGAGATGGTTGGGCGTGATGTTGGTGATCGCTGCAACGTGCGGACTTTGGGTGGTGCGCAGGAGTTGGGTGTGGGAGATCTCGACCACAGCCGTTGTTTCGGCAGAGATATCGGGGAGTTGCTGCAGCAGTCCCTGTCCGATGTTGCCGCCCAAGACAGTAGGCACTGCGGCAGCTTCGAGCATGCGATGCACCAACGTGGTAGTCGTGGTCTTACCCGCGCTGCCGGTGATCCCGATCACCCGGTCGGCCGGACAGCGCTCAAGGAAGATCTGGACTGGTCCGTAAACCGGAACGGACTGTCGAGTGGCCTCGACCAGAAGTGGGATGTCGTAGGGAACTCCCTGACTGACGACCAGACTCTGGACTTCATCCAGTAGCGACAGATCGGCCTGCGACCGATCCGCGCGTTCGGGGTTGCGGTCGACGCGAATCACCTCCGCCCCCTCGCGCCGCAGAAACGTGACGGCGTCTCGTCCTTCGATGCCGAGTCCAACGACGGCGACACGATGTCCGTCGAACGAGGCGGGGGCTTCACTGGGTTGAGGCAACGTCATCCGGGCACCTGCAATGCCAAGGCAATGCCGAGAATGCCGCCTGCCATCCCAATCAGCCAGAAGCGGGTCACGATCTGCGGCTCGGACCAGCCGCCCATCTCGAAGTGGTTGTGCAATGGCGCCATGCGGAAGACGCGCCGTCCCTCGCCGCTGCGTCGGCGCGTCCATTTGAACCAGCCGACCTGGATGATGTCGGAGGACGCTTCGAGCACGAAGACGATTCCGATCACGGGCAGCAACAGCCAGTGACCGGTCATCAGAGCGATGATCGCGAGCGTGCCGCCGAGCGCCATCGCGCCGGTGTCGCCCATGAACACTTTGGCCGGGTGTGCGTTAAACCAGAGAAAGCCGAGCAGCGCCCCGACCGTCGTGAAGGCAAAGCGGACGAGGAAATCCTGTTCCTGTCCGACGGCGATCACGCCGAAGGAAGCGATCGCGATGGCGCCGGTTCCTCCGCAGAGCGTGTCAAGGCCATCGGAGATGGCGACGGAGATCACGGTGGCAAACACCGTGATTGCAGCGATCGCCACGTAGGCCGGTCCCAAGGAAAACTGTCCCGCCCAGGGGATGTTGAGCGATTGGACATCGAGCGCGAGGAAGAGAACGAGTCCGACGGCAATCGAGAAGAGCGCCAGCACTCCGAACTTTAGCTTCCAGGTCAGACCAGCCTGAATCCGGCCGATCAGAGTACCGAGATCGTCGACGTAGCCCAAGACTCCCAGCACGATCACCCCCACCAGCGGCAACAGGATGGACCAGCGGTCGCCTTCGACGAGATTGGCGGCGAACGTCAGCACGACGATCGGGACGAGGAAAATCAGACCGCCCATCGTCGGCGTCCCCGCTTTGGCCATGTGTGAGGCTGGACCCTCGTCTGAGATCGACTTGCCCGCGCTTTGTCGCTGCAACCAGCGAATGATGAACGGTCCGACAATCAAAGTGCAGACGAATGCGATACCGGCAGTGCCGAGGGAAAAGGTGGTCATGGGACGGCCAGCCTCTCGACCAGGGCCTCGAGGTGCATCGCGTGCGACGCCTTGACCAGCAGCGTGTCTCTCGGTTCAAGTGAACTGCGCAGGATTTCCGTAGCCTGCTCGGCCTCGGCCACCCAGCATGCCATCGCATGCCCCGCCTCGCGGGCCGACTCGAACATGTCTCGCGACCGTTCGCCGACCGCAATAAGCCAGTCGCAGCGATCCGCCGCGTACTCGCCAATCGCCCGGTGCGCGGCGCGCTCTTCCGTTCCCAGCTCATACATGTCGCCCAGCAACGCGATTCGTCGAGGTGCGCACTCGGCGAGAAGATCGAGGGCTGACTGCATCGAGAGCGGCGCCGCATTATAGGAGTCGTCGATGATCGTCGCACCGTTCCAGGCGGTGCGTCGAGCCAGGCGGGTTCCCGGCGACAGTCGGGTGAGTGCATGCGCGATCTGTTCAAGGTCCAGTCCGGCCCTCAGACAGACCGCCGATGCAGCCAGGACGGTCATTGCCTGATGCGCCCCGACCAGCGGCGTCTCGACGCCGACGCTCGACCCAATGCGAGCGTCGGCGAGCGTGAATCGAATGCCGTCGAATCCGTTCGCGTCGATGTCGGAGGCCTGCAAGTCGCACCCAACTCCGAAGCCGAACGTGAGTACGTTGGCCTGAGTTCTGTACGACATTCGGCGCACGCGTTCGTCATCGCCGTTGAGCACGGCCAACCCCGTGGCGGACAGCGACTCCGGAAGCAGTCCTTTGATGCGCTCGGTGTCGTCGAGGGTGCCGAATCGCTCCAGGTGCGTGGGCCCGACGTTGGTCACGATGCCGACATCGGATCTGGCGGATGAGACGAGCAGTTCCATCTCTTCTTGAGAGTACGGACCAATTTCGATGACAGCCCATTTGTCGTGCAGGTCGATGCCGAGCAACGCGATCGGCAGTCCGATATCACCGTTGAAGTTGCGTGGCGACTGATGCGTGGGGAAGTGATCGGAGAGCAGTTGGTACGTGACCTCGCGCACAGTGGTCTTGCCGACGCTGCCCGTGATGCCGACGACCTGCGCCCCAATCCGACCGCGCCAGCGACGGCCCGCCTCCTGCAGCGCGGATAGTGGGTCGCTGACGACGAACATCGAGGAACCACGTTGCCCCGAAGCCTCCGAGACCAGCGCGGCTGAGGCACCTCGACGAAAGGCGTCGTGTACGAATTGATGGCCGTCCATACGCTCTCCGCTGAGCGCGACGAATAGTGAGCCCGCTGTTGCCTCGCGGGAGTCAATAACGATCTGCGAAAACGGCGCTTCGCTCAGCGCAGGTTGACTCAGCAGGCGTTCGTCGAGCAGCGTCGCCAGATCAACGGACGAAATCACTCTTCCTCCTCGTTCCCCACCTCTTCTTCGTCCTGGATGTAGGTCACCGGCGAAGGTTGATCTTCTCCATCGTCGACCTCTGCGGTCAGAGCGTCGCCTGCGTCACCATCTCGTTTGCGGTCTTCTTCGCCGGGGGGGTCGATCTGCGGAGCGGTGTTCCAGGAATCGGGGTCCGCGACGTACGCGGTCGGCGGGACGCCGAGATATGGCAGGACGACTCGCATCAAGTCAGAGAAGATCGGCGCGGCGACGATTCCGCCATACAGTTCGCCCTGCGGACGGTCGATGCGAATCAGGACAACGACTCTGGGGTCGTTGGCTGGCGCAAAACCAGCGAAGGAGGCCATCGACTCATCTTCCAGATACACGCCATCTTCAACGACGTCGGAAGTACCCGACTTGCCCGCAATCGGCCAGCCATCGACCTGCGCGGGGTGGCCCAACACGCCGTCAACGACAGCTTGCATCATCCAGGTCAGCGTCGCAGCGGTCTTGCGGCTGACCACGCGGGCTTCCGTCCGCGGCTCGAATCCTTTCACTCCTTCATCGGTGATCACCGCCCTGACTAGGCGAGGCCGGACCGGCTCCCCGCCTCGCGCTATCGTGGCGTACGCCCGGATGACCTGGAGCGGCGTGACCGCGATGCCCTGACCAAATGAGTTCGTCGCGAGTTGTGCCGGCGACCAGGTGATATCGGTCGAGTCGGTGACGACACCGCCAATCTCCCCAGGCAGTCCAGATTGCGTACTCGCGCCAAAGCCGAACCTGCGCACGTAGTCGTAATACTCGCGCGCACCGAGTAGTTGCGCCACCCAGACGCTGCCCGTGTTCAGGGAGCGCTGCAGCACCTGCGTCATCGTCTGCTCGCCGTGGTAGGACAGATCGAAGTTTCTGATCGTGTAGTCCTCGATCACCACCGCGCCGGTGTCGACGAATGTCGTGTCGGGCGAGATGATTCCAACATCAAGAGCCGCGGCCATCGTGATGATCTTCATCGTCGAACCCGGCTCGTACATGTCGGTCGCCGCACGCGAACGCAGCAGCGCCATCGATTCCGGATCATCGAGATCGATCGTGCTGGGGTCGTAGGACGGGAGCGAGGCCAAGGCGAGGATGTCGCCGTTGCGTGGGTCCATCATGATGATGTGCCCGCCCTTGGCATCCCACTGCTGCACGGCGTTCAGCAGCGCCGTCTCGGCGACCCACTGCAGGTTGCGATCGATCGTGAGGACGATCGTCGCACCCTGCTCGTGCGGCAACTCGGCGCGCGGTCCGAACGGGATTGGTTGACCGAGTCCATCGACCTCTTGAACCAACAGGCCGGCCTCACCCGCCAGCAGACCGTCTAGCTCATACTCCAGACCGGCGAGACCCTGCTCGTCTCGGCCGACTAGACCGATCACCGGCGCGGCCATTGATCCTTCGAGGTAGCGTCGCGACGAGTTTTTCCTCACTTGAACGCCGTGCAGTGCCTCGGCATGAATCTGCGCACCCAGCGCATTGGAGAGTCCGTATGCAATCAACGCATCGTGACCGCCGTCTGCGTGCGTCTGCGCGGCAAGCGACAGCACGAGCGACTCATCGGCGCGCAACAAATCTGCCAGTCGACGCGAAGCATCGGTCGATTGAAACTGCGAACGCGCCCAGAGACGGGTGTCAACGTGAACTTCCCAAGCGTCAATCGAGGTTGCCAGCGGAAACCCGTTGCGATCCAGAATCGCGCCGCGTGGTCCCTTGGTCTCAATCGCCCATGTTCTGTCAGCGTCCAGCTCGTGGCGCTCGTGTTCGATCACCTGGATCATGACAAGTCGAACAACAACAACCGCCGCGAGGGCAACGAACAGCGCGACGACGATCCACATCCGCCAGGGAGAGACTGACTCGAAGCCTCTACTCAGGGACGGACTCGGCACTGGCCTGTCCTTTTCTCCACCCGGGCTACCCGAAGATCAGAATCTCGAGAATCGAGCGCCAGACGGATCGATCTGCTTCAACCGATGACTGATTGGCTTCCATGTCTGACTGGCCACCCGGTGGCAAGAAGCGAGCGGGGAGGGTTCGCGCCGGCGGCGGCTGATTCGTTTCCAACACCACTGTGGGTCGAGCAGGGACCATATTCAGCCGCTCTACTGCCTGCTGCTTGACTCTGGCCAACGATCCAAGCTGTCCAAGGTGCGCGGCCATTGCGCGAATTTCCGAGTGCAGTCGTTCCCGTTCCGCCTCCAACGCCTGCAGCTCAGAGCCGCTCTCGGTCACGCTTGACGTTCGAATCACCGGCAACGCGGCTGCGATGCAGAGTCCGAAGATGGCCAGCCAGGCCCAGGCCGGCATGCGACCGGTGTAACGCGGTCGCCTGGGCAAGATCGGTTCGGGCAGCGCGTGGTAGGCATCACTGGCCGCAGAGGTTGGCAACGACGCATCGAGCGTCGAGCTGGGTTTGGCCGTTGTCATTGGAACGCTGCAAGCCGACGCGAGGTTCCAGCCCTCGTGGGCCATGATCGAACCGGTGCGGGTCGGCATGTAAGCGGGTTACGGAAAGTTCCTCCGCCGGCGGCCCGAGGACGGAAAATCGACGTAAAGTGAAACACACACACCGGCGTCCGGTGTAGGAGCGCTCGGGAACCGTTGAGCGGATCGTGCGCGCAGACAGGGGGACGTAGTCCACGTTCGCTATGGCCTGTGGCCACGGGCAACCGTAGACCAGTGGGTTGGCGGCGGGGCTTCTCCTTCACTGTATTGGCTGTTGAAATGTCCCCAGCGCACGATCCGCTCAACGATCTCCGAGCGCGCTCCCGGCGCTCACGCTGCTCCTGTTCGCTTGCCTGGCGCATGGTCTTCTGGATCTGCTGAGGCATCAGATCGCCTCCGCAGCACGTAGGCGCGCGCTGCGCGCGCGCGGGTTTCGCTCAACCTCATCGGCCGAAGGTCGCATCACTCGACGGGTGAGCGTGCGAAAGGCCGGCCTCGGACCCCAAGATTGCTCGGACAGAAATCGCTTCACGATCCGGTCCTCGAGCGAATGGAAGGCGATCACGACAAGGCGTCCACCGATGCCAAGAACACCCCGGATCTGGGCGAGAAACTCCGCAAGCCGTTCGAGCTCGCGATTGACCTCAAGCCTGATCGCCTGGAACACCCGCGTGGCGGGATGGATTCGCGAGCCGGGACGCTGTCCGACTGCCTCAACGATGGCCTGCGCCAGTTCTGTGGTCGTTGCAATCGGTCGGCGGTGAACGATGCTGCGGGCGATCCGCCGAGAGCGTCGTTCCTCGCCGTATTCGAAGATCAGATTGGCCAATTCATCGGCCGGCCACTCGTTGACAATCTCGTTTGCTGTGACCGCATCCGGTTCGTAGTTTGGGCCCATCCGCATGTCCAGCGGACCTTCCGCGTGGATCGAGAATCCGCGCGTCGGCGCATTGAGCTGCAATGAAGAGATACCCAGATCACAGAGCACGCCGTCAAGCGGCTCCATGCCTGCTTCGGCTGCGGCCGCCGGGGCTTGATCGAGCCAGCAGCGCCGTAGCGCTACTCGTGCTCCAAAGCGCGCGAGGCGATCGCCGGACAGGTTCAACGCGTCCGGATCCGCGTCGGCCCCGAGCAACCGGCCGTCGGGCGCAGACGCCTCAAGCACGGCGGATGCGTGACCGCCCAGGCCAACCGTGGCATCGAGATAGCGTCCGCCGGTTCGAACGTCCAGCATCGTCAACGCCTCATCGAGCATGACCGGGACGTGCAGCTCGGGGGCAGTCATCGGGACTCCTCCGACTGGCCCTGACCGTCGACAAGGACGGCCAGCTCCTGCAACAGATCGGCGTAGGCTTGGTCGATCTCGGCCTGTTCGGCCCGCCAGGTTTCGGCGCTCCAAATTTCCAGGTATTCGCCCATCCCGACGATCACCGTGGCGCCGTCGAGGCTCCGTTCCTCGCGCAACTGGGGTGGAATCAGGATGCGACCCTGGCGGTCGATTTCCACTCGTCGCACGCGTCCGAAGAAGCTCCGTGCCAGTCGTCTGGCAGTGGCGTGGCGCCTGCCGTCGACGGTGCGAACCTGCTTCTCCGCGCTGTAACCCTCGGGGGTGTAGAGCTCGAGCTGACCGTCCGGACCGGGGAGAAGAAAGCCGCCGTGCTCGAAGAGCCCGCGATAGCCGGCGGGAATCGCCAGTCGGCCTCGGTCGTCGAGGCGATGTTCGTATTCCCCGGTGAAGTCGACGCTCGCCACGTGAGAATCCCCTAATCGGTCTGCGATTCACGTTATGCCGATTTCCCCACATTTCCCCATCTCTGGGTCTCTGACGCACTCTAAGGACATAATGGTTGGGAATGCAAGACCATAACCACTGCAATCGAGCCACAAGCGCATGTCGAAGCCCGCATTGGTCCACTGAACCGGCGGGATAGGTCGATTCGGCGGCCGCCGCTCGCGGATAATGTGGATAACTTGGTTCGCAAACCCGCAACCTCCAGATAGGACATGTTGATGTCCAGCGAATTCACTGCCACGGTGCTGACGCTCTCCGACCAGGGCGCTGCAGGCCTACGTGAGGACACCTCGGGACCCGCGGTCAGAAAGCGTCTGACCGAGCTGGGAATCGCGGTCACCGACCACTCGATCCAGGCGGACGATCCAGACCTGACCGTTGGTCGATTGCGCGAATGGGTGGCTGCGGGTGTAAGCCTGATCGTGACGACCGGCGGCACGGGGTTCGGTCCGCGAGACAACACGCCTGAAGCGACCAAGCAGGTGATCGATCGTGACGCTCCAGGTCTGGCCGAGTTGATGCGCGCCGAGGGGTTGCGCCAGACGCCGTTGGCAGCGCTCTCGCGCGGCATCTGCGGCATTGCCGGACGGACGCTAATCGTGAATCTGCCCGGCTCCGAGCGCGCAGTCCGCGAGAATCTCGACGCGCTCGCTCCGGTGCTGCCGCACGCCTTGCAGCTCATTGTTGGCGACACTGAACACTAGTGGCTATCGCCCGACTCTGCCGCGCCTAAACTGGAAGCGATGGCTCAACGTTCACTGTCCCGCGGAATTGCCACGGCTCGGCAGCGCCTCGCGTCCGAGTCCGGCACCGTCGTCAAGGACTGGGGCGGACGCCTGCCCGTCGCGCTGGTCTACCCGAACAGCTACTACCTGGGCATGTCGAACCTGGGCCTGCAGACGATCTACGGACTGCTCAACGCCCGCTCCGACATCGTCTGTGAGCGCGCCTTCTACGACCCGCCGCACAAAAGCGAGCGCGGTGACGATCCGTCACTCGGTCCGATCACGATTGAGTCCCAGCGACCGCTCGCCGACTTCCCGGTCGTCGCCTACACGCTGACCTACGAGATTGACTACTACCACGTCGTCCGCTCACTGCAATCTGCGCAGATTGAGCCGCTGAGCATCAATCGCGACGACGGCGACCCGCTGATCATTGCCGGCGGCGCCGCGGTCATCACGAATCCGCTGCCGTTAGCCGACTGCTTCGACGCCTTCGTCATTGGCGAGGCTGAACCGATCATCGAGGAACTGATCGACACGCTCAGCGAGTACGCATACCACCCGCGAGCCGATCAGCTGGACGCGCTGGCCAAGATCCCCGGCGTATTCGTCCCCGCGATAGGCGCTGGCGAGGGCGTCGAGCGGCAGTGGGTGCGCGATATTGCCACCACGGAGGCGCGATCGCTGGTCTTGACCGACGAGACCGAGTTCAACCAGATGACCTTGATCGAAGCGGCACGCGGCTGCGGTCGCGGCTGTCGGTTCTGCATCGCCGGTTATGTCTTTCGGCCTCCGCGGTATCGCCCGCTCGAGTCGTTGCTGAATCAGGTCCAGAAAGGCATGAAGAGAAGCGATCGTGTGGGCTTGCTTGGCGCAGCGGTCGCCGACCATCCACAACTCGCCGAACTCGCGGTCGAGGCCGACCGTCTCGGCGGCCGCGTGTCCGTCTCATCGTTGCGGGTCGATAATCTCGCCCCGGAACTGCTCGACGTCCTATCGCGTGGCGGCACGCGTACTGTCACCCTGGCCCCGGAGGCCGGCTCTGAGCGGATGCGGCAACGCATCAACAAGGCAGTCTCGGAAGACCACATCATCGACGCGGCCGACAAGGTCGGCGCGGCCGCGATGAATCGGCTCAAGCTGTACTTCATGATCGGTCTGCCTGACGAAGAGGATGAAGACGTCGAAGAGATGGCCCGGCTCGGACTCGCGGTCAAGGAGCGGCTCGACGCCCACGGCCACGGGACCGAACTCGTGATGTCGGTCGGGCCGCTCGTGCCCAAACCAGCGACCGCATACCAGGAGCTGGTCCAGTCGCACGCAGCCCTGGTCAAGCAGCGGCAACAGATCTTGCAGTCCGCGTTCCGCAAAACCGGCATCCGATTGCGCGGCGACAGCCCCACCTGGGCCCGGATCGACGACATTTGTTCGCGTTCGGATCAGCGCCTGGCGCATGCAATTCTCGAGATGGAAGCGCCATCGGCTCGCGAGTGGATGCGCGCCGCAGCTGATTGGAATCTCGACGGACCATTGCCCTGGGGTTCCGGACCGGTGCCCTGGTCCGCGGTCGAGACCGGCATTACGGCGCGATTCTTCGAACGCGAACTCTCGAAGCACCGGCGCGAGAAGGCGACGATCGCCTGCCCGCCGCCCGAAATCGGCTGCAACATGTGCGGCGTCTGCGGTGGTAACGAGATTCCTTCATACTCGCCGACCATCGTGCCGCTGGAAGCGGTCGGCCGGAAGACCGTCCTTGGGGTCTGAGGTGTCGATCGGCGACAACCTGGATCAGGTCAATCAGCGGATCGCCGACGCCTGCGTTCGAGCCGAGCGCAATCCTTCCGAGGTCACTCTCATTGCCGTGTCGAAGACGTTTCCTCCTGAGGCGATCGCCGAGGCCGCTGCGCACGGTCAATATCATTTCGGCGAAAACCGGGTCCAGGAAGGCCTGGCCAAGCTGCGTCAGTTGCCGAAGCTGGAAGTCGACGCCGAGGTCCACCTCATCGGCCACTTGCAGCGCAACAAGGCGCGTCACGCCGGCAGCTTCGCCTCGGTCCAATCGGTCGATAGCGTCCGCCTGGCTGAGGCGATCTCACAACGGCTAGATCGGGAGCTGCCGATCTTGCTCGAGGTCAACGTAGGCGAAGAGGCTTCCAAGGAAGGTTTCCAAGTGGACCAGATCGCGGCGGCGTTTGAAAAGATCGTCGAACTGCCGCATCTCCGCGTCGAAGGTTTGATGACCGTCGCGCCCGAGGTTGCCGACCCTGAAGATGTGCGTCCGATCTTCAGAACACTGCGAGTCCTGGCCGAACAACTCTCGCTCTCCGAGCTCAGCATGGGTATGACCAACGACTACGCTGTAGCCATCGAGGAAGGCTCAACGATGGTCCGGATCGGACGCGCCATCTTCGGCAATCGGCCGGAGGAGCGGGCATGACCAAAATCGCCGTGATCGGCGGCGGAACGATGGGCGCGACCTTTATCCGCGCCGTGACCGACGCCGGCGTCGTCGCGATGAGCGACCTGACGGTTTGCGAGCTCGTCGGGGATCGGCGGACCTGGCTCGAGCGAGAGTTCAGCGGCATCTCCGTTACCGGCGATCAGGCTGAAGCAATCGATGATCGCGAGATCGTCTTTCTCTCGATCAAACCGCAGGACCTACGCTCGCTCAACAGCAACAGTGCGACCAGCACTCAACTCCTAATCTCAATCCTGGCCGGCTCGACGATCGCCGACGTCAAGGCCTCTACCGGCGCCCAACGCATCGTGCGGGCGATGCCCAATACCCCGGCCCAGATTGGTAAGGGCTTCACCGCCTGGACTGCGACATCCAGCGTCATGGAAGACGAGCGGGCGCTCGTCAGCGGCTTGCTTGACACGATGGGCGAACAACTCTACGTCGAGGATGAGTCGGCCATTGATAAGATCACGGCCGTATCCGGAAGTGGTCCGGCTTACGTCTTTCTGATCATCGAGTCCATGATCAATGCTGCGGTCAACATCGGCCTGCGGCCCGACGACGCGCGCCGCATGGTGCTGCAGACGATCATTGGTTCCAGCGAATTTGCGGCACGGTCGGGGCAACATCCGGCAGTGCTGAAAGACATGGTCACCTCGCCGGGTGGCACGACGGCGGCCGGTCTGAGAGTGTTGGAGCAACAGGGCGTCCGCGCAGCACTGATCGACGCGGTCGCCGCTGCGCATCAACGAGCGGAAGAATTGGGACGGCAATGAGCGAAGCCCTGACCATCATCGGCACGGTGATTCACATCTACTCATTCATTCTCCTCGGCCGCGTGCTGATGAGCTGGGTGCCGATGTTCACCAATCGACCGCTCGATCCCTACAACCCGATTGTCAAGTTCCTGCTCGATGTGACCGAACCAATGCTCGCTCCGCTTCGCCGCTATCTGGTGATTGGGATGATGGACCTGTCCCCTCTGGTCGCGCTGATCGGCCTGCAGATCCTCGGCAACGCCCTGCTCAGCGCCCGCTAGGACCGGCTCACCCCGCAGCGAGGGGACGGAATCCCCAAGCCGCTGCCATCCCTGACACGCTCGCCCGTCGGCAACCTAAGAAGAACTCGTGTGCGCATACTATTGACGTCGATTAGCTCCGAGCGTTCCTCGAAATGAAGGTGACATCGTCACGGCACTGATCTGGATTAAACCGGAATCTCCTGGCTGTTTTCTGCAGAAACGCTCCCATAGTCTGGACAAAACAAGCAGAATCTGGACAGATTTGGACCCCTTCCAAGCGAATTCTCAGGGCACAACGCCAATTCCGTGCGATCTACCCGAATTGTTCTCGGCCCTACCAACACCGCGACCTCACCCGACAGCTTGCCCTCAGCCCGTACAAGGGCCGGTGCTCCCCTTCTCCATCCATTGCAGAGCCATCGATCCCGCCACCAACACGCTTAGAACGTTTGCTTGACATTGTCGGCGTCATTCGTTAGCGTGCGCAGCACACGCGTTCGCACCCCCACAACCAGCTATCGCGAGCGTCATCGAAGGAGCGCATATTATGACATCGAGCCAGACCACTAGTGGTGACGGCGCAGACCTGCTCGAACCGATTTCGCTCGCCAGCGACGCACAAGAACCATTGCCCATGACCACCAGCAACGAACCACCCCCCGCCGTGACGGAACTCCTCGGCGACATGGAACGCCGTTTCGGCGAAGGCGCGCTGATGCGCCTCGGCGACGCCAGCGCTCGGTTGTCGGTCGACGGTATTCCCACGGGAGCACTCTCGCTCGATCTCGCCCTCGGCATCGGCGGACTTCCCCGCGGCCGCATCGTCGAGGTCTACGGTCCCGAGTCCGCCGGTAAATCGACTGTCGCGCAGCACGTGATCGCCGAGGCGCAGCGACTCGGTGGTCAGGCGGCCTACGTCGATGTCGAGCATGCGCTGGACCCGGAGTTCGCCGCCCGCCTCGGCATCGACACCTCGCAACTACTGATCGCGCAACCAGACACCGGTGAGCAGGCGCTCGAGATCGCCGAGGCGCTTGTCCGCAGCAACGCGATCGACGTCGTCGTGGTCGATTCGGTCGCGGCGCTCGTACCACGAGCCGAGATCGAAGGCGAAATGGGTGATGTCCAGGTCGGCGCGCAGGCGCGCCTGATGTCCCAAGCCCTGCGCAAGCTGACCGGCGTCGTCTCGCGCTCGAAAACCGTCCTGATCTTCATCAATCAACTGCGCGAGAAGGTCGGCATCGTCTTCGGCAATCCCGAGACCACGCCCGGCGGCCGAGCCCTCAAATTCTACTCGTCCGTGCGGATCGAACTGCGTCGCGCG
The DNA here is from genome assembly GCA_034428415.1 of Dehalococcoidia bacterium. GTDB lineage: Bacteria > Chloroflexota > Dehalococcoidia > Bin125 > Bin125 > Bin125. The sequence goes on along the minus strand of DAOUHS010000187.1, from coordinate 12,446 downwards.
GAAACGCTGAAAGACGGCCAGCTCGTGATTGGCTCCCGAGTCAAAGCCAAAGTGGTCAAGAACAAGGTCGCGCCACCCTTCCGCACCGCCGAGTTCGACCTCATGTTCACGGCCGCCGAGTACGGGATCTCCAAAACCGGTTGCCTCATCGATCTCGGCGTCGAACAATCCCCAGGCACACCGACGGGGACGCCGTCGGTGATCAAGAAGCAGGGCACCTTTTACTCCTACGGCGAGACGCGGCTCGGACAGGGCCGCGAGCGGACGAAGGCGTTCCTGCGAGAGCACCCTGAGCTGGCCGAGGAGATCGAATCGCGCATCCGTGAGGAGCGCGGCCTGCCTCAGGCCGCTGAACTACTGCTCGAGGAAGGTGCAGCCGATTCATCGCCAATCGCCAAGCCGCCTCCGAAAAAGAAGGGTCGAGCTCGCGCCAGCTGAACAGACAACTCGGTCGGTTTGGACGACGCAATGACCGAGGTCCTGTCGATTCGGCCGAGCGGCGCGCTCTCGACCGTCAGTTTCGACGACGGCACGTCCCTCCGCTGCACGCGTGACTTCGCTGCTCGCTCCCAAATCTCTCGGGGACAGGAAATCGACCCGGTCCTTGTAGATCGGTTGCGAGAGTCGGCCTCGGTTGATTTGGCAACGCACGAATCTCGCCGCCTGATCCGCCGACAGCGATACAGCCGTAACCAGATCGCAGCCAAGTTGAAGGCGGCCGAACTCTCCAACGAGGTGATCGGCAACGTGCTGAGCATGCTCGAACAGCAGGGCGAACTGAATGATCTCGCCGTCGCTGTGCATATTGCGCGACAAAAGCTGCGCCACGCGCAGGGCCGCAACCCCGCTCTGAGCTGGAGCGATTTCGGTCCCGCGCAAGCGCGACGCTTGACGATGCGAGGCTTCAGCGGGGGCTCCGCGAACCAGGCCGTGCGTCTGGCCTGGTCCGAGTTGGCGTAACCTCCACTGGCGCGGTGTTCATTGCCGGCCTACCCTACATAGAAGAGAGACTAGGTCGGTTCATCCCGGTCCCGAACTGGTCAGCCAACAGAGCGAATACGACCGTGACAACAGGCAGAGCCATCGCGATGCCAGTCCAATTGAGTCGAGGACACTATGTGGGGAGCCCTGATGCGGCTCCTGCGCGGCGGGCCCGATCCACGAGACGAGGCCACGCTGGAAGCCGAACGCACTATCCAACGGGCCCGCGATGGGGCCCAACGAGAGGCGCGTGAGCGGTTACAGGAAGCGCGGGAGCAGGCCCAAGCCGAACGAGACCAGATCCTGGCTGACGTGCGCGGAGCGCGCGACGACTTGCAACGAGCGGTAGATCGACTTGACCGACGCGAAGCGTCGCTCGATGACCGACTCAAGTCGCTCGATCAGCGCGACTCGAAGCTCAATCGTGAACGCCAGCAACTCGACAGCCGAAGTGCTGAGCTCGACGACCGAGCCGAAGAGCATGACCGCCGTCTGGAAGAAATCTCCAACCTGACCAGGGACGAGGCCCGCACGGTCATCTTCAACCAGGTTGAGCAGGAGATCGCGGACGAAGCCGGCCGCCTCGTGCGCCAAGCGGAGCAGAAGGCGAAGGACGAGGCTGAGGCGCGAGCCCGCAAGATCGTCGCGACCGCCATCCAGCGCGTCGCCTCCGAGGTCACCACCGAGTCCACGGTCTCCGTAGTTCAGATTCCATCGGACGAAATGAAGGGTCGGATCATCGGTCGTGAAGGCCGCAATATCCGCGCGCTCGAGTCCGCGCTCGGCTGCGATCTGATTATCGATGACACGCCGGACGTCGTCACCGTGTCCGGCTTTGACCCGGTCCGTCGCGAGATCGGCCGGTTATCGCTCAGCCGCCTCGTCGCGGACGGACGGATTCACCCGACACGGATCGAGGAAACTGTCGCCAAGGCGCAGCGCGATGTCGACCGAATCATTCGTGAATCGGGCGACGAGGCCGCGATCGAGGCGCATTGCAGCGGACTCCCGCGCGAGATGCTCGACATCTTCGGCCGCCTCCGTTTCCGAACCAGCTACGGACAGAACCAGCTCCGCCACGCCGTCGAGACCGCGCACATCGGAGCGATGATCGCGCAGGAAATCCACGCCGACGTGGAGACTACGCGTCGCGGATCGCTGTTGCATGACGTCGGCAAGGCCATCGATCACGAGGTCGAAGGTACGCACGCGATCATCGGCGGCGACCTTGCTCGCCGATTCAAGATGTCCGAGGAGATTGCGCACTGCATCGAGGCGCACCACGACGAGGTCGAGTTACGCACGGTCGAAGCGATCATCGTCCAGATGGCCGATGCCATCTCCGGCGGACGGCCCGGCGCCAGGCGCGAGTCGGTCGAGCGCTACATCGAGCGCTTACGCTCGCTCGAGGAGATCGCCACATCGTTCGAGGGCGTCGGCCAGGCCTACGCCATCCAGGCCGGCCGCGAGGTCCGGGTCGTCGTCGATCCGCGTGAGATCGATGACCTCGGCGCAATGCGACTGGCACGTGACATCTCCAAGCAGATCGAGGAATCGCTGCAGTACCCCGGACAGATTCGCGTCACCGTCCTGCGCGAGACCCGCGCCGCCGAGTACGCGCGCTAGAACCGACGCGGCCGATGGCCCGGCTCGACCTGCACACACACAGCACGTACTCCGACGGGACGAAGCCTCCGGAGTGGGTCGTGCAGCAGGCTGCGGCTCACGGCGCCGAGCTGATCGCGCTCACCGACCACGACACCCTGGCCGGCGTGCAAGCAGCTCAGACCGCAGGCAGACACTACGGAGTGGACTGCCTCGCCGGCGTCGAAATCGGGGTCGACGATTCCGACCTCGGCGAGCTCCATGTCCTCGGTTATTTCCCGCCCGATGCGCCGCTCGACGAGCTGGAGCAACAACTCACGGCCTATCGCGACGAACGCAGGTCGCGGGCCAAACGCTCTGTCGAACGCCTGCAAACACTCGGTCTATCGCTCGAATACCAATCAGTCATGCGCATCGCCGACGGCGCATCGGTCGGACGACCGCACCTCGCCCGCGCCCTGGTCGAGGCAGGGCACGTCGAATCCGTCCAAGAGGCGTTTGATCGCTATCTCCACAACGACGGTCCTGCCTACGTACGGCGAACCCTGCTCAGCCTCTCCAACTCGCTGGACATGATTCACAGAACGGGCGGTTTCTCATCGCTGGCGCACCCGACCCGCTACGACGATCCGCTCGGAGCCGCGAATGCGTTCGCCGCTGCCGGCGGGCAAGGCCTGGAGATCTACTACCGCAACGACTCGCCCGAAGAGGTCGCCAACGGTGAACAGCTGGCGCAGCGACTCGGCCTCGTTCCGACCGTCGGCTCCGACTTCCACGGACTGCACGCGGACGAGCTTCGCCCGGGCACGGTTCCCATGCCTGAGCACCGAGCCGCTCGAACCATCGAGATCCTGAAAGACCTCTCGCCATGACCGACCTGCAACTGCCGCTTGACGTGCGAGCAATTCAGCGGATCATCCCCCATCGATTCCCGATCCTACTCGTCGATCGCATTGTCGAGCTCGAACCCGGCCAGCGCGCCGTGGGACTCAAGAACGTCTCGACCAACGAGTGGTTCTTCGAAGGTCACTTCCCCGGCAACCCGATTATGCCAGGCGTGCTAATCGTCGAGGCGCTCGCGCAGACCGGCGCCGTAGCAGCGCTTTCGGCGGACGAATTCTCCGGCAAACTCGGGTTGTTCGCCGGCATCGACGGCGTCCGCTTTCGTCGGCAGGTCGTGCCCGGCGATCAACTCAGGCTGGATGTGGAGATGGAACGGCTGCGGCGAGGGATCGGGCGCGCTTCGGCGAAGGCTACGGTGGATGGGGAGACCGCCGCGGAAGGTCGATTGACGTTCGCCCTGGTCGATCCGCCGGACGAGATGTAGCTCACGTGATTCAGTCGTCGTTACAGCGTGATCGCCGCCCAGAGGGCGAGCACCAGGGCGACGCTGGCGACCGTCGTGATCGCCACCCAGCGCAGGTCGCCTCGGACGTAGTGGAAATCGTGCATAGCGGCTGCGGCCCGGGCTCGGCGATCACGCCGCTCCATGGCTCCACCCGCGCCGCCGCGAGGTCCACCTGCAGTTCGCGTACCGGGTGCGCCGACTCTGACTGGCTGCTCGATGTTGCCGCTGATCGAGGCCCCGGAGGGCGCGTTCGCCGCGCCAGCCTGGGCCGTCGGCAGCCGGTCGTCCCGACCGCGCTGGCCTCGCCGACCCTGTGGTCGCGCCGCTCGCTGGGCCCGGTTCGTGCCGCCACGTCCTCGCCGCGATCCGCGTGCCATTTGCAACCTCCGACGTTCCGCTTACACGTTACGCGCTGTTGCCGGATCCGGCCAGTCGGCGTAAGCTAGCGGAACGGCCCCGTGGTGTAGCGGCCTAACACGCCACCCTGTCAAGGTGGAGACCGGCGGTTCGAATCCGCTCGGGGTCGCCACCCAACTTCCCAACTGGTCCTCGTTTACCACGTGTCGATATAGGGACGCTTCTTCCCTGTGCGCTCGGGGGTTGGCGGCAGACGCTTGAGACCGTTGGCGATCCAGGTTCTGGTTTCGGCTGGATCGATCACGTCGTCGAGGCCTCCGCCAGCTGCGGCGTTGACCGCTTTGGCGTTTTCGTAGGCCCGATTGACCATGTTTTCGTAGGTCTCGATCCGCTCTTCCGGATCCTCGATCGCGATCAGTTCCTTGCGGTAGCCGAGCTTGACCGAGCCTTCGAGGTTCATGCCGGCGAACTCGGCTGTTGGCCAGGCGACGGTGAAGAATCCCACTAGGGCGCTGGCGCCGCACATTGCCTGGACGCCAAGTCCGTAGGCCTTGCGCACGACCACGCCGAAGAGTGGCACGCTGAGGTTGGCGCCTGTATTGAACATCCTCGCGCAGTGACGGACGAGCGCGGTCGCCTCGACATCGGGTCCGACCATCATGCCGGGGCAGTCCATCAAGCTGAGCACGGGGATGTCGAACGCGTCGCAGAGCTGGAGGAAGCGTGCGCCTTTGTCCGAGCCGTCTGAGTCGATGGCGCCGGCGAGGTGATGCGGGTTGTTGGCGATCACACCGATCGGGTGGCCCTCGACGCGGATGAAGGCGGTGATGATTCCGATGCCGAACTTCTCGCGAATCTCCAGGACTGAGCCTTCGTCGGCGATCGTGTGGATGATCTCCTTCATGTCGTAGAGGCGCAGCCGGTTCTCGGGCACGATGTGGCGCAGACGACGCTGGTCTGGGGCGGTCCATTCCTTGATCGGACCCTGGAAGTAGCTCAGGTATTGTTTCGCGACCTCGGTCGCTTCTTCCTCGTCCTTGCAGAGAATGTCGACGACGCCGTTCGGTACCTGGAATGACATTGGCCCGACTTCCTCGGGTGTGTAGATGCCGAGCCCGCCGCCTTCGATCATCGCCGGACCGCCCATCGCAACGGTGGAACCCTCGGTGGCGATGATCACGTCGCAGCAGGCGAGCAGCGCCGTGTTCCCGGCGAAGCAGCGGCCATTGGTGACACCGACCAGCGGGACCTGTCCGCTGAGCTTCGAGAACTGGGTGAAGGTGTAGGTGTCGAATGCGACGCCGGGTCCGGTGCGGTCGTCGCCGGGACGTCCGCCGCCGCCTTCGGTGTAGAAGACGATCGGGAAGTTGAAGCGGCGCGCCATCTCAAACATGCGGTCCTGTTTGTAGTGGTTGCGACCGCCCTGCGTGCCAGCGAGCACCGTGTAGTCGTAGTGCACCACGATCGCGCGGGCGTCCCGCTCGTCCTCAAACAGGTCGCCGTTAATCGTTGCCGTGCCGGCGAGGAGGCCGTCGGCGGGCGTGTTCTCTCGGAGCTGCTCGTCGGTATTGCGCTGATGCTGCCGAGCCACAATCAACGGCCAGTATTCCTGGAACGAGCCCGGATCGACGAGCTGCTCGATGTTCTCGCGCGGCATCCGGTAGCCGCGCCCGCGTCGTTTGGAGACCGCGATCGGACGGTTCTCGTCGAGCGTGTAAGCGTGACGGTCGTAGTTTTCCTGAAGATCAGAGCGAATGAAGTCGGGGTCGATCAGTTCGTCGTCGCCGATCGCCTCGACTGAGACCTCGGCCTCGAGGATGTAGACCAACGGGAAGCCCTCGCGGATCACATCGCCGACCGAGCAGCCGAGCGCCTTGACGATCCCGTCGCGGTCGGCGGAGACGACGTGCTCCATCTTCATCGCTTCCATCGCGACGAGGTCCTGTCCTTTCCGCACCTCCTGGCCTTCCTCGACCATGATCGAGACGATCGTGCCCTGGATCGGCGCGGGCAAGCCGATCGATCCCTCCGGGCCGGTCAGGTCCGGCGCATCTTCCTCGATCACCTCGATCGATTGTTGCTGCTTGACCTGCTGATCGTGTTGGAACAGTGCCAGCGGATCGCGTGAGTCGACGCGGGCACCGGCGAATCCGGTGTCTGCTGAGGGCGCCTCGGTTGAGAGGTAGCGGATTCGCTGGACGCCGTTGGTCGAAGCCAGCTCGGCCATCTGCTCGTCGACCCAGCGGGTGTGGACGCGGCCATCGGCCAGGTCTTCGTGCTCGAGGACATTGGTCAGGAAAGGAATGTTGGAGGCGACGCCTTCGATGCGGAACTCCGACAGCGCCCGTAGCGATCGCTTGAGCGCGTCCTCGAACTGCGGCGTCGGCGAGTGCGCGATCACCTTGGCCAGCAGGGAGTCGAAGGCGGTCGAGGTTTGGTAGCCGACGTAGCCGAAGCCGTCGGTGCGAACTCCAGGACCCGACGGCGCCTCGTAGGCCTTAAGCGTGCCGGAAGCGGGACGGACCGAACCGTCCGCGGTCAGGGTCTCCATGTTGACGCGGGTCTGGATCGCGAAGCCGCGCGGTCGCAGCCAAGACGGATCATCAAGTCCGAGATCGGCGATCGTCGAACCCTGCGCGGCACGAAGTTGCGACTGAACTAGATCGACGCCTGTGACCTGCTCGGTCACCGTGTGCTCAACCTGGAGACGGGCGTTGGCCTCGAGGAAGTAGAACTTGTCGCCCGAGCCTTCGGAGGCGTCCAGCAGAAACTCGAACGTCCCCAACGAGGAGTAGCCGACATCCCGGGCGATCCTTACCGCCGCCTCGACGATCGCGTCGCGTGTCGAGCTCCCCAGGTGCGGCGCCGGCGCGATTTCGACGACCTTCTGAAATCGGCGCTGGACCGAGCATTCGCGTTCCCACAGGTGTCCGACGCCGCCGTGGAGATCGCCAATGATTTGCACTTCGATGTGTCGCGCACGTGGGATCAGCTGCTCCACGTAGAGCGCGCCGGAGCCGAAGGCCATCTGCGCCTCGGAGACGCATCGTTCCCAGGCCGCCTCGAGATCGCTAATCTCGTTGACCGCCCGCGAACCTCGTCCGCCGCCCCCGGCGACCGCTTTGAGCATGATCGCCGCTTCTCCGCCCAGGCTCTCGAAGAAGCCGAGCGCTTCGTCCAGGCTGACCGCCTCGTCCGACCCCTCGATCACCGGCACGCCGGCCTCGCGGGCGGCCTGCCTCGCGCGAACCTTGTCGCCGAATAGGTCGAGCAGGTGCGGGGTTGGTCCGACGAAAGTGATTCCAGCATCGCGACAGGCCCGAGCGAAGTCCGCGGACTCGGCGAGGAAGCCGTATCCCGGGTGGACCGCGTCGCAACCCGTCGATTGTGCCGCGTCAATCAGGCCGTCGATGTTGAGGTAGGCCTGGACGCCGAGTCCGTCGAGCTCGAACGCCTCATCGGCGGCGTGCACATGGAGAGACCTGGAGTCGTCCTTCGAGTAAACCGCCACGGTGGCAATACCCAGGTCCGAGGCCGCGCGGGCGACTCGGATGGCGATTTCTCCACGATTGGCGATCAGCAACTTGGAAACAGGCGACACAGACCCACTCGGCGGCATACATCACTCCAACTTCGATCGGGACGAAGCGAACAGACTCGTCAGTTGACGACACGATATCAGCGGCCAGGATCCGCTCGGGCGTCGGAAGGGGACCCGCTCCGATTCCGTCAGTCAGCGACAGCGGCTAACTTCGCTGCTACGTCATCCATAGTTCCGCTGATTCCGCGCTCCACCAGCGAACGATACTCGGACTCGGGCATGCCGAGTTCCTGGGCGAAGACTTCGAACGAGTGCTCCCCGACGCAGGGCGACGGACGCAGAGTTCGGTCTTCGCGGCCGCTGAATCGCCAGGGCGCACCGGGCAGCCAGGAGGGCCCGACTTCCCGGTGATCAACCAGCTGGATGAACTCGCTCGCCAGGTAGTGCGGGTCCGGTTCGGAGAATTGCTCGTACGGCTTGGCGACACGCGCCGCGTCGATCCCAAGCGCGAGGAGTCGGCGTTCTACTTCGGAAGCATCCCGAGGCCCGGTCCAGGCCGAGAGCATCTCGTCCAGCCTCGATTCGTTCGCTTTGCGCGCTGCAGCGTCGGCGAATCGCGGATCGCCTGCAAGGTCCGCTGCGCCAATCTCCAGTGAGAGCGACCGCCACTCCGAGTCCGTGCCGACCGAGATCGCAACCCACTCGTCCTCGCCGGCGCAGGGGTACATGTTGTGCGGAGCCCGCTGTCGGTCGTGATTGCCGATCGGGACCGGCATCCGATCGCAGGCGTCGTACTCGGTAATCGCATCGCCGACGACGACCCCCATGGCCTCGAGCATGGCCACGTCGATGCGTTGCGGACCGTCGACTCGCTCGCGCCTCGCCAGGGCCGCGATGATCGCCGAAGCCATCGCGTAACCGGAGATCGAGTCCGGATACAGACCGCCCGTGTTCATCCCCGGATCACCCTCGTAGCCGTGCAGCGATGACAGCCCGGACATCGGCTCGGTTGTGGCTCCGTTGGCGGGGTAGGAGGCATAGGGACCGGTCACGCCGTAGCCCGAGATTGAAGCGAGGATGATATTCGAGCGCTTCTCCGTCAGAGTTTCCAGCGTGATCCCCCAGCCTTCGAGCACACCGGGACGGAAGTTCTCGCAGATGATGTCGAAGTTCGGCATCATCGCCCAGAAGATGTCTTTCCCCTCTTCGCTGCCCAGATCGAGCGTGATCCCGCGCTTGTTCAAGTTAACCGCGTTGTAGACGCCTTGCGCGTTCTCGGGGTGCTGGGTCTTTGACTCGTCCCGAATCGCCTTGCCGACCCAGGGTCTGAGTAGACGCCAGATATCGACCCGGCGCAGGGCCTCGATCTGCACGACATCCGCGCCGAGAAAACCGAGCAGTTCGGTCCCGAACGTTCCGCTCCAGGCCTGTGTGAACGTCAGCACGCGGATCCCGTCAAGCGGCCCCCTCCGAGTCTCGAGGATTCGAGTCTGTTCTGCTCCGCCCGTTTCGCGGGGCGAGATGCCAAGCAGTGGCGGAAGGGCGCTTCCCTCGTTCGAGACGGAGTCCAGCGTCGGAGCTGGAGATCGCAGCGACCAGCTCGGCGGCGACATCGGATGCGGGTCGCCCGCCGAGCGCACTGCCTCGCCATCCAACTCCGTCTCGACAATGAAGCCTCGAGCCTCGAACTGTTCGTTATCGACCAGTTCGGGAATCGTCTGCATCACCCCGGAGATGCAACGCAGCGCCGCCAGCTTGTGGAACAGCGGCCACTTCTCCATCCCCGGCAGTTCACGCGCGACTCCGGCCATGACCGCAGTGAGGTCCTTCGAATAGCGGGCGTTGCGCGCCTGCAGATCCTCGCGCGCGCCCTGCTCGGGCAGATTGAAGAGCTCCATCGCCTCGGACCAGTTGTGCCAATCGCCGAAACCGAAGTTCATCCGCCCGTCGGCCGCCTCCCACAGCGGTCCCGGCTCGCCCCTCGGCCGGCCGCCCGTCGCCCCCCGCGACCAGCCCGTGCCCTGGTAGATCGCGCCGATCGTCCACGGATACACCGTATGCGTCATCGCCTCCAACTCGCGCACATCGGCGAGTTCCGGCGCGGCAGCTTCGTATCGTCGTCGTAGCGCCGCCGTGGCGGCGACGAAAGCGGCCAGACCGCCGATGTACCCGAACTGGCGCGAGGGCAGCGAGAGCGGCGGCTCATCGCTCAGCGCATTGACGTGGGCCCAGCCGCAGCGTGCGTTGAGCGTCAGGTTGCCGGCCGGCGCGTCGGCCAGCGGTCCCTCCAGTCCGAACGGCGTGACCGACAGGTGAACCGCGTCCCGCCGCAGCGCCGACAGCGGCCACTGGCTCAGCAACGCCGGACCGTCGGTCGTGATCACGACGTCCGCCGCGCCAATCCATGGCTCGGACTCGCCAGCATCCGCGATCACCGCAGAGCGCTTGTTCCAGTTCACATACCCATGCAGCGCCGAGCGTTCGAGGCCCGGCTGATCATCGAGGTAAGGCGCCTCCTGACGCAGCGGGTGACCGTCGGGCGGCTCCAGCATCACCACATCGGCGCCGTGATCGGCGAACAGCCGCGCCGCAAACGCACCGGACATCCGCCTCGAGATGTCGACGACGACCAGCCCCTCGTAGACCGGAACCATATCTGTGTCGGCCACTCGCGCGTCGCCCCTTCGCTCTGTCCGGTCGCCCTGCCCGGTCGCTGAGCCTCACGCTATCGGATGATCGCTCAACCCTGACCTATCCTCAGCCGACAGGCGGAGGACGACATGCGCTACGACGACATCATCATCGGGGCCGGCTCGGCCGGAGCCGTGATCGCGGCTCGGCTATCCGAGGATCCGAACCGGCGCGTGCTGCTGCTCGAGGCGGGACCCGACTACGCCCGCGTCGAGGACATGCCCCGAGACCTGCTCAAGCCCTGGGTCTCCTGGCGCGACCACGACTGGGGATTCCAGGCCAACGCCCGCCACGGCCGCGAGTTCCCGCTCCATCGCGGCAAGGTGATGGGCGGTTCGTCCGCGGTCAACGGCACGATCGCCCTGCGCGGCGTACCCGCCGACTTCGATTCCTGGGTCGCGTACGGCTGCGACGAATGGCGCTTCGAGGACGTCCTGCCCTACTACCGACGCCTCGAATCCGACCCCGAAGGCGGCGACTTCCACGGCCAATCCGGGCCGATCCCAATCGAACGCGAACCCGCCGAGAACTGGCAGCCGCTCCAGCGCGCCTTCTACGACGCCTGCCGCTCCGGCGGCTTCGACGATGTTTGGGACCACAACCTGCCCGACGCCACCGGCGTCGGACCTTGGCCGCGCAATCGCAGCAACGGCAACCGCATCTCAACCAACATCGCCTATCTGCTCGGCATCCGCGACCGCGAGAACCTGACCATCCGACACGGCGTGCTCGTCGACAAACTGAGCTTCGAAGAAGACTCCGGCGCTCGCGTCAATGGCGTGATCCTCAGCGACGGCGAACAGATCAGCGCCGAGCGGGTCTGCATCTCGGCCGGGTCGGCCGTCTCACCCGCGATCCTGATGCGCAGCGGGATCGGCCCGGCGGAGAAGCTCTCGCCCCACGGGATCAAGCAGCGCGTGCCGCTGCCCGGCGTCGGCGAGAACCTGATCGACCACTTCGGCACCGGCGTGCAGGCGTTCCCCAAGCCCGACGTCGTCCATGACCCCGACGTCGTCACCGAAATCGGCGTGCGCTACACCGCCCCCGGCTCCGTCCAGTTCAACGACATGCAGCTCGCGATCTCGACCATCTGGGACGAAGACCAAGTGCGCGGCCTGACCGAAGCGCCGCGCCAGCACCCGTCCTTCGGCATCGGCGCCGTGATCCAGCGGCCCCGTTCGCGCGGCTCGGTCACCCTGCGTTCGACCGACCCCTCCGATCAGCCCCAGCTCGACATGAACTACGCCGCGCACCCCGAAGACCTGCGCCGCCTGATCGACGGCGCCCGGCTCTGTTGGCAGATCATGCACTCCGACGCGATCATGCCCTTCGTCGACCGCGTCATCGCGCCCCGCCCTGCGGTTATCGAGTCGGACAACGCCCTCGCCGACTACATCCGCCGGACGACTTCGACGACTTGGCACATCTGCGGGACCGCGCGGATGGGTCAGTCGACCGACCCGCTCGCCGTGACCGATCAGATGGGGCGGGTACACCAGGTCGAGAATTTGCGGGTGGCCGACGCTTCGATCATGCCGGACATTGTGAGCTGCAACACGAATCTGACGGCGATCATGATCGGTGAACGGGTGGCGGAGTCGCTGCAAGGCGACTGATTTCCGCTTCGTCCTGGACTGGCCCTGGGTGCTTCCTCGTTTAGCGCGCGGAGTTGGCAATCGGCGGCGGTTTAGGACCGTTTTCAGGTTTTCGGTCGCAACTTTTTTCTCAGAGGCTGGTTCTTGTCGATCTCCTGTGTTTTACGGGGGATCGTGAGGCATTTCCTTTCAGGTTTTTTCAGGTTTGTTCGGACTTCTCCTGACCGATGCTCGGCGTTCGAACTTGCGAAAGGCGATCGGTTTTGTTCGGGTTTGTTCGGCTTTGTTCGGCTTTCGGAGAATCTGGTTCGGTGCGATTCGGAGTTTG
>DAOUHS010000186.1:0-8976 GCA_034428415.1 Dehalococcoidia bacterium | reverse complement strand
GCGAAGCTGCCGAACACCGCGATCAAAATGGCGGCCGCAGCCGTAATCACCCGGGCCGACGCGCCAATCCCGTACGCGACCGACTCGCCCGAGTCCTTCGTCTCCAGCCAACGCTCTCGAATCCGCGAGAGCAGGAATATCTCGTAGTCCATCGAGAGCCCAAACAGGATCGCGAACATGAACATCGGGATGAACGACTCGATCGGCCCGGTTCGGTCCAGTCCGATCAGCGAGAGTCCCCAACCCCACTGGAATATCGCCACCGTGAATCCCAGCGCCGCCCCAATCGCCAGCATGTTCAGCACCGCCGCCTTCAGTGGCACGACGATCGATCGAAAAGCCATCATCAATAGCAGGATCGAAACGCCGATCACGATCGCGAAGAAATAGGGCAGCCGCGAAATCATCTTGGCGGTCACATCTTCAAACGCCGCGACCGTGCCCGCGATGTAGACCGTGGTCCGCGGCAGGGCCTCGGCCAGCGCCGCCGGTACCGCGTTCTCCCGCAGTCTGCCCACCAGCTCTCGCGATTCCGCCTCCTGCGGCGCGGTCGTGGGGATGATCGGAATCAGCGCCGTCTCGCCGTTGGCCGAAATGTCCGGCGGGAGCACCGCCGCCACCCCATCAGTCGCAGCGACGGCTCGAGTCACCGCCTGCAACTCTCGCGGGGTCAGTCGCTGGTTCGCGTTGTCGACGACCGCAAACAAGGCGCTGTTGGATCCGGGACCAAAGGCATCCGAGATCAGGTCGTAAGCCCGGCGCGAGGTGTATGACGTGGGCCGGTTGCCGTCGTCCGAGACTCCCAGTTCGATCGTCAGGACGGGAGTCGCCAGGGCGATCAGGACCGCCGAGGCCAGCAACAGGTAGACCAACGCGCGGCGTTCGATGCGCCGCGAAAAGCGGTACCAGCGGCCGTGCTCGCCACCGGCGGTGTAGTGCAATCCGGGAATCGAGAACTTGTCGATCCGCCCGCCGATGATCACCAGCATCGCCGGCAACAGCGATATCGCGACCAGCATCTCCAGCAGCACTACCATCGCCGCCGCCAGCCCCATATTGGCGATCAGCGGGATGCCGATCGCAAACAGGCCCAGCAGCGAGACGACCACGATCGATCCCGCGAACGCCACGGCGCGTCCGGCCGTCGTGATCGAGGCACGCACCGCTTCGCCCGGCTCAATGCCGGCTGCGAGCTGCTCCCGGAACCGCGCGATCACGAAGAGCGCGTAGTCGATCCCCACGCCGATGCCCAGCATCGCACCGAACGTCGGAGCGATCGTTGAGATGTCGAGCCATGCGGCCGCAATCACGATCCCGATGGTGCCGATCGCCAGCCCGACGAGAGCGGAGACGATCGGCATGCCGGCCGCGAAGATCGAGCCGAAGCCGATGATCAGGATGATCATCGCCGCCGCCAGACCGACCAGTTCGGCAGCGCCGGGCGCCTCGGTTTCGTACTCCCGCACCGGCAGGCCGCCGAATTCGATCTGCAGGCTGTCCGAGCGCAGAGTCTCGCCCTGTTCGATCACGGCGCCGATGTTCTCGACATCGAGATCGTTGGACAGCTTGTCGAAAGCGACACGGACGATCGCCGTTCGGCCGTCCGGCGAGATGCTGCCCGGTCGTTGATCCGGCAGATCGACACGGGCGACCTCGTCGACGCCGCTCGCATGGCGGGCAAACGCCTGCATGGCCGACTGAGCCTCGGCGCTCTCGATCCGCCCGTCCGCTGTGTGGAAGACGGCCATGAGTTCGGAGCCGGAGCGCGCCGGGTAACGCTCGGAAAGCAGGTCAAACGCGGCCTGCGATTCGGTGCCGGGAACCGTGAAAGAGTCGGTCAGCGTGCCGCCGAAGTTGCCAACCGCAACGACGGCCAGGACGACCAGCACCACCCACATCAGGATCACGCGCCGCGGATGCTCCGCGACGAATACCGACCATCGCTCCATCCCTCGGACTCCCGCCGACTTCGCTAGCCGCTGGCAAGCCTATCCCGCAAGCCTGCCACACGCTGTCTACGCTGTCTGCGCTGTTTGCGCTGCCTACTCCAACAACCCCGACCCCGAGTCCCACAGCACCACCCGACCCCCCAACTCCGACGCCAACGCCCTCGACCCCTCCAGATTCCGCCCCGCTCCCGACACCAACACCACGAACTCCGCCGACTCCGGCACCCCCTTCCGGCCGCCTTCCGCCGACATCAACACCCTCGCCGCCAACTCCGGCGTGACCTCATCCCCAATCTCCGCCCCCGCAACCTGCGCCACGATCTCCGGCCGATGCGCCGAGCGCTCATCCAGCGGCTTGCCCAGCACCCCCGCGCCGATCACCGCCGCCACCACATCCACCCCCTCCGGGATGACCGGTTCGTGCACCGCCGGCGCTTTGAAGGGACGGCCCTTGGAGCCGTCCGCCTCAACCCCGACCAGGCTGGCCAGGCCGGCATCGACGGCCCGCCGCGGCCAACTGGGATCGACGCCCAACACTCGTTCCCGGTCGCCCCGCCCGCTGCCGACGACCGCCGAGGACAGTCCCCGCAGGCGGATGTCGTTCAGCGCCCCCGCCCGGAAGGCGTCGTCCCGGCCAATCGCCAGCGGCAGCGTTCGGCCCTCGCGCGGGGTCGTCATCTTGGTCGTAGTCGTCAGCACGGTCAACCCCGCACCTCCCCCCGCCTCCCACTCAGCCGCCAGCGCGAACAGCACCGTCGTCTTGCCCCCGCCGCCCACCGACGCGAACACCGCCGGCCGCCTAATCCCCAACGCCTCGTGCAGTGGCAGGTCCACGCGCTACCTCCAGCCCGCAGCCTAAACTCAAGCCATGACTGAAACCTGGTCGCTGATCATCCTCGCCGGCGGATTCGGCCGCCGACTGGGCCGCGACAAGGCGACCGCCCAGGTCGGAGGGCGCCCGCTGCTCCACTGGAGCGCGCTCGCCGCCTCCCAGCTGACCGACGACATCGTCGTTGCCAGACGCCCCGACCAGCAGCTCCCACCGCTATCCGGCGTGGTCTGGCGCGAGGCCGTCGATCACCGACATGACCGAGGCCCGCTCGCCGGCCTGGAGGCCGCCCTCCCGCTGATCCGGCACGACCTCGCCGTCGCCGTCGCCTGCGACATGCCTCTCCTCCAACCCGCCCTCCTGCGCGCCGTGGCCGACGCTTGCGCCGATGTCGAGATCGCCATGCCGCGCATCGACGGTGTCGCCCAGCCCCTCCTGGCCGCCTACCGACCCGCAATTCTCCCCCAGGCGACCAGTCTGCTGGATCAGGGCGACGGCCGCATCCGTGCGCTGCTGCCGCTCGTCAAACACCGAATCCTGGACGCCGACGAACTGCGCCGCTACGACCCCGACCTCGATTCGTTCACCAACATCAACCGGCCCGACGACCTCATCGCCGTCGAACAAGCCCTCAACCTGCGAAATCCAGCCGGCTTGCTCTGCACACAACCGAACAGTTGAAGGGACGATCCAATGCCGATGTTCCGACGAGTCCTCACCGGCCGCGTAGCGCCGGGCAAGCACGGCGAGTTCCTGCGCGCCGTCGAAGAGGCGCTCGACTACCAGGCCGCCCGAGGGATTGAAGCCCGATTCTCAGTCTGGGACGCGATCACCGGCCAGGCCTCAACCGTCGAGATCGTCGCCGAGTTCGAGGACCTGCGCGAGCTCGAGCAATTCGAAGAACTCGCCGCACAGGACCAGGAGTTCGCCAAACTCCGCCGCGCCGTGCGCGAGGCCATGGTCTTCGACTCCGCCGTGATCAACATCTACCGCAACCTCGTCTAGGAGAACGCACACCGCCATGGTCCGAGTCGACCCCCAACGCCAATCCGAATACCGCCTAGCCTGGGACGCCTGGCAGAAGCAGCTCACCAGACTGCACCAGGTCTTCCTCGACGGCCAGCCCCTCGAACCGCCCAAGCTCAAGGGCCTGCTCAACCGCGAAGCCCGCGCCAAACAGCGCTACGACGCCGCCCGCGACGCCCTCCTCGGCATCGGCGCCCTGCCCTCCACCCCGCCCCGCGCAATCATTGGACGCTCTCCCCCTCCCTCCATAGACTCAGAGGCGGCGGACACGCACTCCGACTAGTCAGGACCACACCCCGGATGAGCGACGACTACGGCGTCGACCTCGAGGAAATCCTCCGCGTGATCGACCGCGCCGCCGTGCTGATCGTGCGCTTTGAAGTCCTCGAACCTCGCCTCCTCGTCGACTTCCGCGCCGATCCCCCGGAGACCCCAATCATCCAGCTCGTCGACCGCGTCAACTCCGCCGAAGAACGCTTCCGCCACCTCAAGTCGCTCCGGCCCCGGCTCCCGCTGCCCGAGCGAATCCTCTCATTTCCCTGGCCCCGCGCGATCCGCGCATTCGACGAGTCCGGCATCTGGGAAAAAATTGCCGCTCGGCTGATCAGCCTCGGCGCCGATCCCGACCACATCCAGAGCATCCAGCAACAACTCCTCGATGGCGAACGCGCCGTCACCATCGCCGCAATCACCGGCGGCGAGGGCTTCCGCACCATCTGGGAACGATCGAACGGACCGGCCCCGTGACCTCCGCACAGAACTCCCAGCTTCCCCTGATCGATCTGCGCTCCGATACCGTCACCAAGCCGACCCCCGCGATGCGACAGGCGATGTTCGACGCCGAGGTCGGCGACGACGTCTTCGCCGAGGATCCGACCGTCGCCAAGCTCGAGCGCACCGCCGCCGCCCGCACCGGCAAGCAGGCCGCCCTGTTCGTCTCCAGCGGCACCATGGCCAACCTCGTCTCGCTGCTCTCCCAGACCCGGGCCGGCGACGAACTGCTGGTCGGCGACCGCGCCCACATCGTCCGCGCCGAGGCCGGCGGCGTCTCCCGGTTGGGCGGCGTCCTCGCCACCACCCTGCCCAACCAGCCCGACGGCGGCTTCGATCCGCAACTGATTCCCGCCGCCGTCCGCCCCGACGACATGCATCAGCCCCGCACCACCCTGCTGGCCCTCGAGAACACCCACAACTTCTGCGGCGGTACCGTGGTCTCGCTCCGGCGCACCCAGGAGATCGCCGACGCCGCCCATGAGCACGGCCTCCGCGTCCACCTCGACGGAGCGCGCATCTTCAACGCCGCCGTCGCATCGGGACACAGCGTCGCCCAACTGGCCGCCCCCGCCGACAGCCTCGCCTTCTGCCTCTCCAAGGGCCTCGGCGCGCCCGTCGGCTCCTTGATCTGCGGCGACGAGCCATTCATCGCCGAGGCCAGGCGCACCCGCAAGTTGGTCGGCGGCGGCATGCGCCAGGCTGGAATCATCGCCGCCGCCGGCCTGGTCGCCCTCGATCAGATGGTCGACCGCTTGCGCGACGACCACGCCAACGCGCGTCAACTCGCGCGCGGCCTGGCCGAACTCGGCTTCGATATCAATCCCCAGAGCGTCGAGACCAACATCGTCATCGTCCCGCTCGACACCGCTACCGATCAGGCGCCCTCGCCCAAGCTCCAGGCCCAGCTCAAGCACATCGGCGTACTCGTCACGACCCCCGATCGGACCAGGATCCGTCTGGTCACCCACGCCGACCTCTCCAGCGACGATTGCGCCGAGGCCCTGCGCCGCATGGCCGAGGCCGAAATCGGCCCCAACGGCGGCCCTGCTTCGTGAACCGGCCCTCACCCCCGTCATTCCCGCCCAGGCGGGAATCGCGATCCCTCCTCCCCTTCGTCGCCAGCCTCGCCCTCTTCGCCGTCCTCGCCGTCCTCGCCGTCCTCACGGCCGCCTGCGGCTCCCAATCCAACTTCGACGACCCCGAGAACCCCGTCGCTCAGATCGCCTGGCCCGACTTCGAGCGGCTCCACTACGACATCCTCGACCAGACCGACGCCAAGCGCGGCACCCTCGTGCTCGAGACGATCCGCCAGGACGACGTCCACCGGCTCTCGCTGCGCTTCCGACTCGACACCGAATCCGGCGAGGTCGTCACCGACGACGTGACCGTCTGGGTCGACGCCCAATCCCTGCAGCCGATTCGCTACGAACGCCGGGCGGTGTCGTCCGACAAGACGGTCACCGCCGAGGCCGACTACCGAACCAACAGCGACGGCGGGATCTCAGCCGATGTCATCCTTGATGACGATGGCCAAGTCAGCGAGGAAACGGTCGAGGCCGGTCGCTTCGCCTTTGACAACGACACCTCGGCCTGGCTCTGGCGCTCACTGGCCTTCGAGCAGGACCTCGAGCTGACCTACCGCTCGGTCAACGTCGTCCAGCGCCGCAGCCAGCTGGTCCAGGTCGCCGTCCGCGGACAGGACACGCTGCGCGGACCCCAGGGAGACGTCGTCGTCTGGCAGGTCGTGGCCACCCCGGGCGTCGAGATCTCCCGGGCCTGGTACGAGATCGACCCGCCCCATCGCCTGGTCCGCTGGGATCAGCAGCCGCGCCGCTTCATCCTCACCAAGATCGAAACGCAGCCCTAGCCCTCACCCCGTCACTCGTCCTCCCGCGGCCGCGCCCAGCTCGGACGCTCCACCCCGGCCGGCGGGGCGAATGTCGCCTCCTCCTCCGACGGCGGCTCCGCCTCAGGAATCTGCGGACGCCAGGCCTCCTCCCCGGATTCCTGCCCATCCGCCGCCGCTGAGGCCGCCACAGGTTCCGGTTCCGGCTCTGCTGCCGCCGCAGGCGCTCCGCCGAAGACCTGCCTCGCCTGCGCGTCGCTCAGCTCCGGGTGCGCCGCCCGTTCAGCCGCCACGCGCTCGTCCATCGTCGGCGCGAAGTCGGCCGCCTGGCTGCGCACGGCCGAGACCTCGTCCTGGACATCGCTCGGCAGTTGCGCCGCGAAACGCGATCGCTCGTCGCGCACCGTGTAGCGGAACAGTTCCTGCTCCTCCGGCTCCAGCAAGCGTCCGTCATTCATCTCTTCCACCCTCGGCACCAGCTCCATCACCGTGCGGTCGTGGGTCGTCGTGATGATCGTCACGCCCTGCTCGACCACCAGGTCGTGCAGCAGGCGGAAGATCGACACCGCCGTCGTTGAATCCAGCTCTCCGGTCGGCTCGTCGGCCAGAATCAGGGCCGGCGAGTTGGCCAAGGCCCTGGCGATGGCGACCCGCTGTTGCTCGCCGCCGGAGAGTTCGTAGGGTCGGTGACGGGCGCGTCCCGCGAGTCCGACGGCTTCCAGCAGTTCTTCGGCTCGGCGCCGCCGCTCGCGGATCCCGGCTCCGGCAATCCGCAGCGACAGCTCCACGTTCTCATAGGCCGACAGCAGCGGCAGCAGGCCGAACGACTGGAACACGAAGCCGACCCGATGCCGGCGCAGCTGCGTCAGCTGACGCTCGTTGTACTCGGTGATGTTCTCGCCGTCGATCGTGACGTGGCCCGAGGTCGGCGAGTCCAGCCCCGCGATCAGGTTGAGCAGCGTCGTCTTGCCCGATCCCGAGCGTCCGATCAGGGCCACGAACTCCCCCTGGGCGACCTGCAGCGAGACATCGCGCACCGCCCAGATGTCCTGGCCTCCGACCACGAACTTGCGCGACACGCCGCGCACGTCGACGACCAGGTCCTGTTGTCCCTGGGCCGCCATTCCGTTTGTTGCCTGTGGGGTCGTCATGGTCGCTCAGCCTCTTCGTCTCCGGCCTCAGCTTCGTGGGCCGGGGTGATCACGATCCGCCCGTCCCGCGAGTCGACGTAGGCCCGCCGGCCCAGGGCGACCTGGTCGAGCAGCGGCTTCGGTATCTGCAATCGCCCCGCCCCGTCGATCACCGCGAACTCCTCGTGCACGACCTCCGCGATCTCCGTTCCCGGGTTCTCCACCCGGCGCACCGTCTCGGTCGCGATCGTGCCGTCGCGGATCGCCACCACGCGATCCACCCGCGCCGCGATCGCCGGGTCGTGGGTGACCACGATGATCGTCAGCCCGAACTGGTTCGAGAGACCGCGGAAGAGCTGGAAGATCTCCTCCGACGTGTGCGTGTCCAGCTCGCCCGTCGGCTCGTCGGCCAGCAGCAACGGCGGGTCGTTGGCCAGCGCGACCCCGATCGAGACGCGTTGCTGTTCGCCGCCCGAGAGCTGATCCGGGCGTTGCTTGCGTTTGTCCGTCAGCTGCACCGCCTCCAACAGTTGCATCGCCCGTTCCCGCGCATGCTTGCGCGATCGCCCCGCCAGAATCATCGGCACCTCGATGTTCTGCTGCGCGTTCAGGTAGGGAATCAGGTTGCGGCCCGTCTGCTGCCAGACGAATCCGACCTGCTCGCGCCGGTAGTCCACCAGCTCCTGCTCGGTCAGCGCCAGCAGGTCCGCCTGGTTCACGTACGCCTGGCCCGCCGACGGCACGTCCAGTCCGGCGAGCACGTTGAGCAAGGTCGACTTGCCCGATCCCGACGCGCCCACGATCGCCAGCACCTCACCCCGGCCCACAGTCAGATCCAGTCCCCGCAGGGCGACCACCTCAAGGTCGGCAATCTTGTAGATCTTGAACAGGTCGCGGCAAATCACGTGCTGTTCCGCCGGCATATCGTCCGGACGAATCGGCGGTACCGCCGCGTTGGTGGTCATCGATCACCTCGGCCTCTAGCAGATCTTCGGCAGCCTCGAACGCGCGACAAATGCACGACGAACGCACGACGAACGCACGACGAACGCACAACATGAGCAGGATACCCCGAGTCCCGCCTCGGGGCCGCCGCCAAGACCCGATGCATGATGCCGGCCGCCGGTCGGGCCCCTACCAGCCTTGAGCCCGCCTCCAGCGCTCGGCCTCGCTCCTGCCCCGCTAACGCGCCGCGCGCGCACGCGGATTAGGGAGGTTCGTCTTCCTCTGCTCCGCCCGATTCCTCGTCTCCGTCATCCTCTTCCTCCTCCGCCGCCCGTATCTCCGCCGCCTCCTCCAGCCCGTCCCGCACCCCCTTCAGGTAGGCCCGGGCCTCCGCCTCCTCGTCGATCATCCACACCGTCGCCGGCGCTTCCTCGATCCCCAGCTCCCGCTTCACCTCCAGATGCCGCTCATGCAGCG
>DAOUHS010000185.1:0-8036 GCA_034428415.1 Dehalococcoidia bacterium | reverse complement strand
ATGGAGGACAACGATTGGCAGTGGCCGCTCTGGCTGCACGCCGAGGAGTGGATGAAGCGGAGTCTGGCCGTCAGCGGCGTAACGGTCAGCGCGGATGAGTTCGTCGAGCTGAACCAGGTTTATCGCGATGAACGCAGCGATCGGGCGGCCGCGATTGCAGGCTGGTCGGACGTCCTGTCGGCAGCGCGGGCCCATGGTCCGATTGGACTGATTACCAACTTCAATGATGGTCCAATGCAGCGCGAGAAGATTCGCGGGGCGGGTCTTGAGGGTCAGTTCGACGGGGTGTACATCTCGGGAGAAGTGGGCGTCTGGAAGCCTGAGCCGGGCATCTTTGAGCATGCGGCGCGGGACCTCGGCGTGGATGCCAGCGATTGCGTGCATATCGGCAACAACATCCAGTCGGATGTCGAGGGGGCGCTGGCGGCGGGGATGAGGGCGGTGCTGGTCGAGGAGGATGATCGGCCGCGGCCGTCGGGGCTGAATTGTGATGTCGTTTGGTGCGAGGACCTGCTTGCAGTGGCTGGGTGGCTCGCAGGGTGAGCCATGCGCAGGCGACGCAAACCGCGCTCTCTTCGAGTCAGTGACGACTCGCGACGGAAGTTGGCTGAACGAGGTATCGAGTTTGAGGACGCCGAGTTTGCCATCGAACATGGCCCTGTCTTGAACTGGCAGCCTTCCCGAGAGCGCCTTCCCGAGGAGGGATCAGGAACCCGGCCGGGGCGCTGGGTCATGATCGGGCGAGGCACAGAGAGGGACATTGTCACCTTTGTCCTTGAAGCACCAGATATCGACGGCGAGTCAGAGGTGGTGACCGGCTGGGCTGTAACCACGGACGAAGAGGAACTATACAATCAACAATCATGAGTGCGGACATAGGGTCAAGGCATCAGGAGTGGCTGGAATCCCTCGATCCGCGTGTGCGGGCAGAGGTCGAGGCCGAGATCGCCTCCTACAAGCCGGAGGGGCTGTGGGAGTTTGAGGAACTTGAACCCGAAGACGACTGGGAACCCTCGGGCAGGATGGGTTTGACGGTCCATTTCACTGGTGACGAAATCGTGACACTTTCGAAGGCCTTCGGGGCCTCTCCCGAGATATTCGAAATCATGCGCCAGGCGCTTATGGAGCGCGCTCACACCGCACTGGCGGAGCGTGGCGAGGTGGATTCTGGAACTGCGGCGGCCGACTGAACCGCCTGGGGGCAGCGCTACTTGCGAGCGATTGCCCGCTTTGCTGCTTCGACTACGGAATCCGCCGTCAGGCCGTACTCGTTTAGTAGTGCCTTCCAGGGGCCGGATTGGCCGAAGGTGTCGTTGATTCCGACTTGCTCCATGGGTGTGGGGCGGTGGAGGGCGAGGGTCCGGGCGACGGCTGAGCCGAGGCCTCCGATAATGTTGTGCTCCTCGGCGCAGACGATGGCGCCGGTGTCGGCGGCGGCGCGGATCACTGCCTCGTTGTCGAGCGGCTTCAGCGTCGCCATGTTGAGCACTCGGGCGGAGATTCCTTCGTCGGCGAGGGTGTCGGCGGCTTGGAGTGTTGGTTCGAGCATCAGGCCGCAGGCGATCAGGGTGACGTCCTTGCCGTCTCGGAGCTGATCGGCTTTGCCCAGCTCGAAGGATGGACCCTCGGTGTAGACGACCGGGAGCTTGGGTCGGCCGAGGCGGATGTACCACGGGTCGCTGTCCTCGGCGGCGCGGCGGATCATTGCGTCGGCTTCGACGGCGTCGCAGGGGACGACGACGTTCATTCCGGGCAGTGAGGTCATCAGTGCGAGGTCTTCGATTGCCTGGGCCGAGGCGCCGTCCTCGCCGACGGAGATGCCTCCGTGGGAGGCGATCAGCTTGACGTTCATCCGTTGCTGGGCGATCTGAACGCGGATCTGGTCGAAGCAGTGTCCGGGCATGAAGACGGCGAAGGAGGCGGCGTAGACGGTCTTGCCGGTCGAGGCGAGTCCGGCGGCGATGCTGATCATGTTGGCCTCGGCCGCGCCGACCGTGAACCAACGCTCCGGGTACGAAGCGGCCAGTTTGTTGCCGCCGGTCGAAGCGGATAGGTCGGCGTCGAGCGCGACGATGTCGTAACCGGCATCGGCCAGCTTGACCAGTGCCGGTCCGTAGGCCTCTCGGGTGGCGGCGGCAGGAGGTGCGGAGCTGGTGGTCATGTCAGGCCCGCCTCGATTTCATTGAGCGCCTGGGCGAGCTGTTCGTCCGACGGTCCTTTGCCGTGCCATCCGGCGGGGTTCTCGGCCATGAATGAGACGCCGCGTCCCTTGACGGTCTCGCAGATCACGACCTGCGGCGCGTCGGTGCGGGCGCGGGCGGTGAGCAGTGCGTCGCGGACGGCTTCGACATCGTGGCCGTCAACATGCTGGACGCCCCAGCCGAAGGCGGCCCACTTGTCGCCGACCGGGTCGATGCGCATGATCTCGTCGCCGGGTCCGTCGTTCTGGAAGTGGTTGCGGTCGAGGACGGCCGTGATTCGATGCAGGCCGAAATGGGAAGCGGACATGATGGCCTCCCAGTTCTGACCTTCGTTGAGTTCGCCGTCGCCGACGACGACGAAGATCTGGCCTTCGTCATCGGGGAAGCCGTTGAGCTGGTTTCCGAGGGCGACGCCGACGGCGAAGGAGAGTCCCATGCCCAGCGCTCCGCCGGACATCTCGACGCCAGCCGGCTTGTTGCGGATGACGTGTCCTTGCAGTTCGGTGCCCAGCGAGCGGAAGGAGGAGATTAGGTCGGGGCTGAAGTAGCCGGCTTCGGCCAGCGTCGCATAGACCACCGGGGTGGCGTGTCCCTTGCTCAGGATCACGCGGTCGCGGCGGTCCCATAGGGGATTGGCCGGGTCGTGCCGAGCGACGCCCCCGAAATAGAGCGCGGCGAAGATCTCAGTGGCCGAGAGTGATCCGCCGGGATGGCCGGATTGCGCGGCGTGGGTCATCTCCACGATGTGTCGTCGAATCCGCTTGCAGACATCGAGCAGCGCTTCGGTGTCTGCTGCGGGCGCGGCTGATGTGGTCATATGGCTCTGGATTTCGCTGGCAATGTGGCGTCGCGGAGGGGCACAATCATGCTAGTGGCGGACTGAGATTGCAGGTAGGAAGATTGGGAAACGCGGGGGATAAGCGCATGCGATTGTTCATAGAAGCGGTGCTGGAACCGTCGTCACTGGACGAAGCCTGGTCGGCCGGGCAGCGGATGGGGAGCATGCCTGGCTTCCCTGCGAGCGCTGTGCGCTGGGTGAAGCGAGAAGCGATGCACCTAACGCTTCGCTTCCTTGGCGAAGTGGATGACGATCGCCGTGGAGAGTTGACGGCGTCGCTGGCCAGGCTCGACGGTGCCGGCCGCTTCGATCTTCGTATGGTTGAGGTCGGAACGTTTGGCGGCCGCAGGCCGCGGGTGGTGTGGATCGGCTTCGCACGCGATGATGGATTCGAGGCGCTGCAGCGTCAGCGCCGGCGTCTCGACGATGCTCTGGTGAGTGCCGGTTTCGATTCTGAGCAGGCCGCGTTGCGGCCGCACCTGACAGTTGGCCGGGTTCGCCGTCGGGCGACCCGACAAGATCTGGCCGCGATCCACTCAGCCGTCAATGCCGTGTTCCCGTTGGATATCACGACCTCAGTGGAGCAACTGGCGTTGGTCCAGTCGACACTGTTGAAGGATGGGCCGCGCTACCGTCGACTGGCATTGGCTGAGTTGTAACATTCGGATGTAACATTGCCCGCCCGGCGGAGCGATTTCGAGGGAGTTAAGCGATGCAGAGCAGCCTCATCTCGAAGATCGAGAAGGCGCGAATCTACGCAGGGGAACCGGAGCGATTCCAGGTGGTGTCATTGCGCTGCGACGTACGCGGTGACTCGACGACGCACACGGCCGAACTCGGGCCGGACGGCTGGGATTGCGACTGTCATTTCTTCCAGGACGCGAAGACCTGCTCGCACACGATGGCGCTCGAGCGAGTGTTCGACCGGATGCTCCCCGAACGGTATCGCCCGCCTTTCCCGAGCGGGAAGTAGGAGTCGCGCTGGAGCCGCCCCTACTCTACTCGGCGGAAGACGAGGCAGGCGTTTTGGCCGCCGAAGCCGAATGAGTTCTTGAGGACGGCGTTGACTTCGGCTGCACGCGACTGGTTGGGGACGTAGTCGAGGTCGCAGTCGGGGTCGGGCGTGGTGTAGTTGATTGTTGGGTGGATCTGGTTGTCGGTGATTGCTCTGATGGCGGCGATGGACTCCAGCCCGCCGGCGCCGCCGAAGATGTGGCCGATCATCGACTTGGTAGAGGAAATGGGAATGCTGCGCGCCGCTTCGCCGAGCGCGATCTTGAGCGCTCGGGTCTCGGAGGCGTCGTTGAGCGGCGTTGAGGTGCCGTGTGCGTTGACGTAGTCGATTTCTTCGGGCTGGATGTCGGCGTCTTCGAGCGCCCAGTTGATGGCACGAATCGGTCCCGCTCCGTCGGCGTCGGGCATGACCAAGTGATGGGCGTCCGCGGAGGAGCCAAATCCGGCCAGCTCAACGGCAAAGTCGACTCCGCGACGACGAGCGGATGCCTCGGATTCGAGCACAATGATGCCGGCACCTTCGCCGGGAACGAAGCCATCCCGGTCGGCGTCGAACGGCCGCGAGGCCGCGGTTGGCTCGTCGTTGCGTCCCGAGAGCGCGCGCATCACGGCGAAGCCGCCCAGGCCGAGCTGACAGAAGCCAGCTTCGGTGCCCCCGGTGATGACGATGTCGGCCTGGCCGTTGCGGATCACGTTGGCGGCGTCGCCGAGGGCCTGGGTGCCGGCGGCGCAGGCGGTGACGACGGTCGTGTTGTAACCGAGCAGACCGAACTGCATGGCGATGTTGGCGGCGGCCATGTTGGGCAGGACCTTGGGTAGGAAGAGCGGGTCGAGGCGCATGCCTCCGCGGTCGAAGAGCGTGCTGGCCGTGGCCTGGATTTCGGGATAGCCACCGGCGCCGTTGCCGAGCACGACGCCGATCCGGCTGCGATCGGTCGAGTCGAGATTGATTTGCGCGTCCTCGATTGCTTCGCGCGCTGCGGCGACTGCGAATTGAGTGAAGCGAGCCATGCGCCGCGCCGACTTGCGATCGATGAAGTCGCGAGCGTCGAATCCGCGGATCTCCGCGCCGATGGTGCAGCTGAAGCCGGAGATGTCGAAGTTCTCGATCGGTTTGATCGCGCTCTCTCCGGCGAGCAGGTTGTCCCACAGAAGGTCCACGCCGGGCCCGTAGGGCGAGATGGCGCCCATTCCGGTGACAACTACTCGGGGCCGGATGGGTCGGTTTGGAGCAGGCTCTGACTCATTCATACGGTCGGATCCTCGGCACGACGGACGATCTGCGTCTCTGGCGGGGCGCTCAGGAAGCGTCGCGCGTCGGCGGCGAGGGAGAGGGAACCAAGTACGAGAATGAGATCATCGGCGTGCGCCTGCTGACCGGCAGCGCTGAGGGCTGCCTGGGGGTCGGTGTGGATTGCCAGGTCGCCCTTCCAGGCGGGGTCGGCGAACGCACCGGCGACCTGCTCGGGTGGTCGGGCGCGTGGGTGATCGGAGGTGGTCGCGTAGACGTGTGCGCTACGCGTCTGGATGATGTGGGCCATGTCCTGGAGCGCCTTGTCGCCGAGGACTCCGAAGATGACGTGGAGCTGTTCGTGAGGGAAGTAGTCGCGGCAGGCGTCGAGTGCTCGCTGGACTGATTCGGCGTTGTGGGCGCCGTCGATCACGACGGTGGGGGGTCCGCCGGGCTCATTCGACACGAATGCATCGGGCAAGTCGAACGACTCGAGGCGGGCCGGCCAGCGCACGGTGGCCAGTCCCCTATGCAGAGCCTCGGACGGGACGGAGACGACGCCGGCGGCGTTGAGCGCGTCGATCGTCGCGATCGCGGTAAGGGCGTTGTCAATCTGGTGGCGGCCGAGCAGGGGCAGCAGGTGCATCGCTGACGGCTCCTCGCCCGGGCGCGGATTGCGCCTCAGCAGGCGGAACCACTGTCCCCACGATTCGACGCCGGCCGGTTCGGTGGCGTAGTCCGCGCCCACGTCGACCAGCGGGACCGGGACATCGTCGGCGGCGTTGCGGATGACGTCGGCGGCTTCCGCGTATCGCTGTGGCGCGAGCACGGCGCTGCGACAGGCGGCGCTGATGATGCCTGCCTTCTCGGAGGCGATCTGGGTGATCTTATCTCCCAGGATGTCGGTGTGTTCGTGCGAGAGGGAGGTGATCACGGCGGCGTCGGTGCGTGAGAAGACGTTGGTGCAATCGAGTCGGCCGCCCAGACCGACCTCGACGATCTGTACGTCGACGTCGTGGGCGTGGAACGCGTGGAACCCAAGCGCGGTCAGAATCTCGAAGGTGCTGATGTGTCCGGGTTCTTCCTCCTGCTCGACCTCGATCACGTGACGAAGATGTTCGCAAAGGCGGGCGAACTCGTCATCCGGCAACGGGGCGCTGAGGATGCGGATTCGTTCGGTGAAGTCGTGCAGGTGGGGGCTGGTGAAGAGACCGGTGCGGAATCCGGCGGCGCGCAGAATCGATTCGAGGATGGCCGCGGTCGAGCCCTTGCCCTTGCTGCCGGCGATGTGGATCGTGATACGTCCGTGCTGCGGATCGCCGAGGCGACGCAGGATCGAGCGGATCCGGTCAAGGGCGAAATCGGGCTTCGAGCGACGGGGGCCGGAGCCTCGCTCGAAGTCGGCGAACGACATCAGCCAGTCGATTGCGCTCGGATAATCGCTGATCGGTTCGCCGGGACCGACAACTGCTGACATCGACTTCTCCCCGCTCGACTACTCGTCGCCGACGCGACCACCCACATCGGTCCGTTCACCATGGCGATGTGGATGCCCGTCCCGCTTCCTGATTCATTCATCGTACGCCACTTGATCAGGCGGTTTCATGCTGCGACGATCCCTGCAGAGACAGTTGCGCTATGTCGCGCAGCATTCAGGCAACTGGCAGGCGGGGCGGTTATGTCTGATCCTGAAGATTCACTGAAGACGCTGGCAGATGTCGTCGCCGAGACGGCGCCGGCGGAGCTGGTTGCGGACGGCTTCCTCACCGTGGTCAGCGCAATCGCTGCCGGGGCCAAACGAGTCAGCGGTCTGACTCGCCGCGCCGCGCTGGCCGGCATGCTCGGAGACATCGGTGAAGTCAACGTGCAGGGTGAGATCGTCCAGGTCCTGGATGCCGCCGGTACCGACGCATTTGTTTCCTCTCTCAGCGATTGCGGCGCGGTCGCCGCGCTGGCGTGTGAAGAACTTGAAGAGGCGGTCTTCGTCTCCGACGCAGCCGACCACCCGTACATCGTCTTGTTCGATCCGGTCGACGGGTCGAACAATATTGATGTCGCGGTCACGATCGGCTCGATCTTTGCGGTGTACCGGCGCAGTGACGACTCCGCCGTGACCGAAGCGTCGCTGTTGCGACCGGGCCGCGAACAGTGCGCGGCGGTGTATCTCGTCTACGGATCGTCGACGGTCCTAGTCGTGGCGACCCCTGGTCGCGTCGACGGGTTCACCCTCGATCCGGAATCTGGCGATTTCCTTCACTCCCACGACCAGATTCGGATTCCGGCCAAATGCGCGGCCTACTCGATCAACGAGGGCAATCAGAGCAAATGGTTCCCAGAAATGCAGGCGGCGGTTGCCGAACTGAGGGCCGATTATGGTCTGCGCTATGTGGGATCGCTGGTCGCAGATTTCCACCGCGACCTGCTCAAGGGCGGCATTTTTCTCTACCCCGGCGACGTCAAGTCGCCGGCGGGCAAGCTGCGGTTGGGCTACGAAGCGAACCCGCTCTGTTACGTCGCCGAGCAGGCTGGCGGGGCCGGCTCGACCGGGAACGAGCGCATCCTTGACGTCCAGCCCGAACTCTTGCATCAGCGCACGCCGCTGATCGTGGGCAACGCCGACGTGGTCGAACGCGTCGTCGCAACACTGGCCAAATGACACCGACAGGCTCCGACCGACAGACCGAGATCCCGAGAGGCAGCACCCGATGAGCAACGCACTGCACGAGACTGCGCGCGCACTGGTCGCACCGGG
>DAOUHS010000184.1:0-4166 GCA_034428415.1 Dehalococcoidia bacterium | reverse complement strand
GACCCGGTCCGCGCCGGAGACGAAGAGCGACCCGTCCGGATGCGCGAAGTCGTTCTGGATATCAACGACGATCAGCGCGGTCTGCGAGTCGAAGGAAGGCAAAGGAATGTGTCAGAGGAGGGGGTTGGAGGCGACGACCGGATTCGAACCGGTGATAAGGGTTTTGCAGACCCCTGCCTTACCACTTGGCCACGTCGCCGGGTGCGCAGGTGAGATGTTCTGGAGCGGAAGAAGGGATTCGAACCCTCGACCTTCTCCTTGGCAAGGAGACGCGCTACCGCTGCGCCACTTCCGCTCGTAAAGGACATTGTAGACGCCGAATGCAATTGTGGCCGATCGGCGTTTGTCCGCTGATTGGTGCCGAGGAAGAGACTCGAACTCTTACGCTCGCAATGAGCACAGCGCCCTCAACGCTGCGTGTCTACCAGTTCCACCACCTCGGCAGCGAAGGTTGGTTGCTCTGGCAGGGGTGGCAGGACTCGAACCCGCGACCTACGGTTTTGGAGACCGTTGCTCTGCCAAACTGAGCTACACCCCTCCGTAAGCACCGAGCATAGCAGGTGGCCGAGGCCGATCGCGGTAGTCACAAGCCTGCGCGTTTTGCCTATTCTGCACGGATGAGATCAGAAGGCGAGTCGAACTGTGTTGGACCTTCGTTCCGAAATCGAGGACGGCATCCTCGTGCTGAACCCGACCGGAAGAATCGACGGCGGCACGGCGAAGGAGTATGAAGACACGCTGCTTGAGCGGATCTCGAGTGGACATACCAGAATCTTGCTGAACTGCGAGGCCGTGAGCTACATCTCCTCGGCCGGTCTCCGTGTGCTCTTGATGGCCTCGAGGCGCGCGGGCGAGCAGGCCGGCAAACTGGTTCTCTGCGCGGTGCAGGACCACCTTCAGGACGTGTTCAAATTCTCGGGCTTCGCCGAGATCATTCCGATCCACGGTGACCGCAAGGAGGCGCTGGAGTCGTTCTAAGCGAACCGTCTGTCGGGTCCGCCACGCAGCGCTGACTGGATGCGCTCCGGATAACTCCCCACGATCCCGGTCGCGCCCAGATCGATACAGCTCTCGATATCGGCCGGCTCATTGACCGTCCAGACAAACGCCGCCAGCCCATGCGAGCGGCAACCGGCTACATTCTCGGCGGTCAATCCCGAGCCATGCATCGAGATCCCGTCCAGCCGATGCTCCGCAGCAATCTGCCAGACATCAGGCGTCGGTGACAGACAGAGATGCGCAATACGCCGTCCATGAGGCGCCCGTCTGGCCAGCTCAATCACCGTCTCTGAGTCGAAGCTCCACAGCCACGTCCAGGGCAACGCGTCCGCTCGTTCAATCTCCGACAACACCGCCTCACACAGCGCCGAGACATCGTCACCGGGCGTCACCTTCAACTCGACGATGAACAACAACTGTCCATCGACCAGCGCTAGGGCATCGCGCAGCGCTGGTACCCACTCGCCCTCGCCGGCGTCAATCTCGGCCAACTCCCGCAGCGTGGTCTCCGCGATCCGACCCGAAGCATCGGTCGTCCGATCGAGTTGATCGTCGTGGATCAACACGGGCACGCCATCCGCGCACAGCCGGACATCGATCTCTACCCCGTCACAGCCCATCTCGAGTGCGTTGCGTATGCCCAGCAACGTGTTCTCGGGCGCGTGACCCATCGTGGTCCGGTGAGCAATCACCAGCGGAGTATCGTGAGACATCGGCGATCTCGTTTGCGGTTGGTCTGAGGAGACGACGGGAATGCGCAACGAGGATATCGCCGAGACCTTCAACGCCAGCGGGCCCGACTACGAGTCCTCGGCGACCGAACTGATCAATCTCGCCGCGTCCGAGCTGATCGAGCGCCTCAACCTGTCCCCAGGCGACGACTTCATCGACCTGGGCTGCGGCTCCGGCGTCCTGGTCATGCACGCAGCCCCAACCATCACCGGGGGCAGCGCCATTGGGGTCGACGTTTCCAGGGTCCAACTGGAGCTGGCCCGCGACCGATTTCGCCGAGCGCCTCTGCAACTACGCTTCATCCAGGAGGACGCCTCAGCCACCAGCTTGCCCAACCGCTCCGCCGACGCCGTCGGGTTAGGCCTGGTCTTGCCCTACGCCGAACGGCCGCAGCAGATCCTCAAGGAAGCCACCCGCCTCGTCCGACTGGGCGGTCGAGTCGCCGCCACCGTGATCGGAACGCCATTCCTCGGATCGCCCGGTATGCGGATGCTCGGCCTGCTCGAACGGCGCGGCGTCGCCTGGCCCGAGGTCGAGTTGCAGTTCGATCCGCGACAGGCCGTGCAGCTGGCCCTGCTCTGCGAAATCGACGGCCGCCGTCTCGACGACGTCACAATCGAAGAGATCCAGCGCGAAGTCTGGTGGGACAGCTTCGACGACTGGTGGCACATGCTGCGCTCCTTCGGCTTCCTGCCCACCGGACGCGAGCAGATGCTCGACAACATCGCCCGCAATCTGCGAGCAGACGATCGCGTCGTCGATCCCGATGGCAAGGTGCGCTGCGCCGTCAAGATCTGGCTGCTCTCGGCCACCGTCTGTGAAGGAGACCCATGGCTATGACCTCAGACAAACGACGCATCTCCGTCAATCTGCCCTGGAACCCCGACTTCGTCGATACGTTTATCGCTCGAGCGCACCTCGCCGACGAGATCGGAGTCGACACCATCAGCGTGCTCGAGGGCTACGGACACGACGCCTTTACCGGCATGGCCCTGCTCGCCCACGAGACCTCAAACGTCCGTATCGCCTCGGCCATCGTCAACGTGTTCTCACGCACCCCCGCGACCCTGGCGCAAAGCTTCGGCACCGTTGACCAGCTCTCCAAAGGACGAGTCGTGATCGGCCTCGGCGCCAGCGCCCCCGGAGCGATCGAGCGATTCCACGGAGTCAAGTTCGAGCGTCCCTTCGCCCGCATCCGTGAAGCCGTCGATCTCATCCGCCTCTACTGGTCTCGCGAGCGCTTCAGCTACGACGGTCCAACCATCCACGTCGAGCGAGCACTCGTCAGCGGCATGATCCCTGGACAGCCGACCGCGCAGATCCATCTCGCCACGCTCAATCCGACATCAGTGAAGATGACCGCCGAAATCGCCGACGGTTGGATGCCGACCTGGATCCCCAACGATCGAGTGGCCGAATCCGTCAGGCAAGTCAAGCAATGGTCGGTCGACACAGGACGTTCCGCCGATGCCGTCGAGGTCCGCTCCCCCGGCTCAGCCACGGTGCAATCCGACCCTGACAAACAGGCAAGTCTCGACCGAGGCTTCGCCCAGGGACTCGCCTTCTTCGCCGTCAGAAACGGCCCCGGCTACTTCCACCAGTTCGAGCGACAGGGCTTCGCCGATGAGGTCGCCGTCATGCGCGAGGCCTGGCAGTCCGGAGGCGTCGGCGCCGCCACCGAAATCGCCATGGAAATCACGCCCAGGTTCTCGCTCCGCGGCTCCCTTCAAGACTGCGCCGATCACCTCGACGAGCAGACAGCGCAAGGCGTCGATCTCCACCAGGTCTCAGTCGACACCGAGGATGATCAAGTCTGGGCCGAAGCTCTATCCCGACTCGTCGGCTAACGTTCATTGAAGAATCCAACACTTCGTCCGAGAGTTCGCAAGGAAAGCTGAAGGGACCACCAATGGCAGACAACCCCCTGGCCGAGTCGCTCGCCAAGTTCACCGATCGTGTCCTGCGCTGGACCGTGCAGTCGATGGAAGACCTGTCCCAGGACGAGGTCCACTTCCGCACGCACGAGGGTCAGAACTGCATCGGCTTCGAGGCCTGGCACATCGCCCGCACCGCCGACAACCTGATCCACTTCGCCTTCGAGCGCGAACAACCGGTCTGGATGTCCAAGAACCTCTACGAGGAGTGGGGCCTGCCCAAGGTCGATCAAGGCACCGGCACCAGCTACGAAGAGGTCTCCAGCTGGGTCTTCCCCGAGGGCAAGGTCATCGCCAGCTACCTCAACGACGTCGCCGACGTCATCGTCCCCCGCATCGCCGACATGCCGCTCGACTACCTCAACTCGATCACCCGAATCGTCCCCCAGGGCGAGATGCCCAAGTGGGAGATCATCGGCCAGGTGATCATCAACCACTCCAACAACCACCTCGGCCAGATCAACGTCGGACGCTCCATGCAGGGCAAAGAGGGCCTCGGCT
>DAOUHS010000183.1:0-31440 GCA_034428415.1 Dehalococcoidia bacterium | reverse complement strand
GGAGAACGAGACGATGGCGCGACAGGTATACGAGCGGACGAAGCCGCACGTGAACGTGGGCACGATTGGCCACGTGGATCACGGCAAGACGACGTTGACGGCGGCGATCACGAAGACGCTGGCGCTGCAGTCGGAGAACGTGTCGTTTTCGAGTTTCGATTCGATTGACAACGCGCCGGAGGAGCGGGCGCGGGGGATCACGATTGCGATTGCGCACGTGGAGTACGAGACGGAGTCGCGGCATTACGCGCACATTGACGCGCCGGGGCACGCGGATTACATCAAGAACATGATTACCGGGGCGGCGCAGATGGATGGCGCGATCCTGGTAGTGGCGGCGCCGGACGGTCCGATGCCGCAGACGCGGGAGCACATTCTGTTGGCCCGCCAGGTGGGCGTGCCGCGGATGGTGGTCTACCTGAACAAGGTGGATCAGATGGACGACGAGGAGCTGCTGGACCTGGTCGAGCTGGAAGTCAGAGAGTTGCTCTCGGACTATGAGTTCCCGGGCGACGACATTCCAGTGATTCGCGGGTCGGCCCTGGCGGCGCTGGAGTCGGAGTCGACGGATGCGAGTGCGGAGGAGTACGCCTCGATTGTGGAGTTAATGGCGGCGGTGGACGAGTACGTGCCGACGCCGCCGCGCCCGGTGGAGCAGCCGTTCTTGATGCCGATTGAGGACGTATTCGGGATCAAGGGACGTGGCACGGTGGCGACGGGTCGGATCGAGCGGGGGGTGGTGAACAGTGGCGAGGAGATTGAGATTGTGGGGATCAAGGACACGCGGACGACGGTGGTGACGGGGGTGGAGATGTTCAAGAAGACGTTGCCGACGGGCGAGGCGGGCGACAACGTGGGTTGTTTGTTGCGCGGGATTGACCGTGAGGAGATATCTCGCGGGCAGGTCTTGGCGGCGCCGGGTTCGATCACGCCGCACACGGCGTTCGAGGCGGAGGTCTACATCCTGGGCAAGGACGAGGGCGGGCGGCACAGTCCGTTTTTCCCGGGTTACCGGCCGCAGTTCTACATTCGCACGACGGATGTGACCGGCGAGATTGGACTGCCGGCGGGGGTGGAGATGGCGATGCCCGGGGACAACGTGCAGATGAGCGTGCGATTGATTTCGCCGATTGCGCTGGAGGAGGGCTTGCGTTTCGCGATTCGCGAGGGCGGCCGGACGGTCGGCGCGGGCGCGGTTACGTCGATCGTCGAGTGAGTCGAACCAAAGGCATCGCAGGGCAGAGAGACGGCAACATGGCTCGGCAGAAGATTCGCATCCGACTCAAGGCATACGACCACCGCGTCCTCGATGAGTCGGCGGCCCAGATTCTCGACACGGCTGAGAAGACAGGTGCCGGTGTCGCCGGGCCGATTCCGCTGCCTACTGAGATTCGCAAATACACGGTGATTCGTTCGCCGTTCGTCCACAAGGATGGCCGGGAACAGTTCGAAATCCGCACGCACAAGCGAATCATCGACATCATCGAACCGACCGGTCGTACCGTTGATTCCCTCATGCGGCTGCAGCTGTCGTCAGGCGTCGACGTCGAAATCAAGCTCTAATCATGGCTATTCTCGGACTCCTTGGTAAGAAATTAGGCATGGTCCAGGTCATCGGTGAGGATGGGGCGGTCGTGGGTTGTACGGCTCTCGAGGTTGGCCCCTGCCCCGTGACCCAAATCATGACCGAATCGCGCGACGGTTACTCCGCCGTGCAGGTCGGATATGACGAGGTACCAGCCTGGCGGGTCAACAAGGCTGAGCTGGGACACACCGGCAACAACGGGCCACTGAAACACCTCGCCGTCTTTCCAGCGGCAACAGATGATCTGGGCGACCTTGAAGTCGGCACCGTGGTCAACGCAACAGAGGTATTCTCGGCTGGCGACCGTGTAGACGTGCAAGGCATCTCGAAGGGCAAGGGCTTCGCCGGAGCGGTTAAACGGCACGGCTTCCGCGGTGGACCTCGAACGCACGGTCAAAGCGACCGGCATCGCGCGCCCGGCTCGGTCGGTGCCGGTACGACCCCCGGTCGGGTGCTTAAGGGCACGCGGATGGCGGGACGGATGGGTGGCAAGACGAAAACTTCGATGAACCTGGAAGTGGTGGATATCAACGCGGATCGGCACTTGGTCTTCGTCAAGGGATCGGTGCCGGGCGCGACCAACGGTCTGGTTCGGATCCGACAGACCAAGCGGCGAGGCGGCAAGCGATGAAGCTTCCGCTGATTGACGGACAAGGCAACCACGCCGGCGAGATCGACGCGGACGACTCGGTCTTCGGGATCGAGCCGAACCTTAACGTGGTGCACCAGGCTGTGACGGCGCAGCGCGCCAATGCGCGGCAAGGAAATGCCTCGACGCTCGATCGATCAGGGGTCCGGCAAGCGTCGAAGAAGACTGGCCGGCAGAAAGGCGGCGGACGCGCAAGAATGGGGACGCCGTCCTCGCCGACGCGGATCGGTGGTGCCGTGGCGCACGGACCCCATCCGCGTTCGTATCGTAAGCGCCTACCGAAGCGCATGCGACGACTGGCAATCCGCTCAATGCTATCGCAGCGCGCAGCCGAAGGCGGTGTGCTGGTGACGGCGCCGGAGGTCAAGTTCGAAGCTAAGACTTCCGCGATGTCGAGCCTCTGCTCGTCGCTTGGCGTGGAGCGCAAGGCGTTGCTGGTTTCGGACGGTGTCGACGAGGTGCTGGTCCGCGGCACGCAAAATCTTCCCAATGTGCAAGCGATGCCGGCGCAGACCTTGAGCAGCTATCTCCTCCTGACTCACGACCAGCTGATCATGACCGAGGCGGCCGTGCGGCGTTGCGAGGCGCTCTGGGCGGTAGCGGGCGAGGGGGAAAATGCCTAAGGACATTCATCCGTTCGCCGTCGTGCGGCAGCCGATCATCACCGAGAAATCGACCGAGCTGGCCGAGCAGGGCAAGTACGTATTCGAAGTGGACCCGCGCGCGAACAAGCTGCAGATTCGGGAGGCGATCGAGATCGCGTTCTCGGTGCAGGTGCGCAAGGTCAACGTGATCAATGTGCGCGGCTCGTCGAGGCGCATTGGTCGTGGCAGACCGGGTCGCGAGCGCGACTGGAAGAAGGCGATTATCACGCTGGCCGAGGGCTACGAGATTCGCCTGTTCGAGGGGGTCTGACATGGCGATCAAGAACTACAAGCCGACCTCTCCCGGACGCCGAAACTCTTCCGGCCATATGTTTGAAGAGATTACGAAGAAGAAGCCCGAGAAGAGCCTGCTCGCGCCGTTGAAGAAGAAGTCTGGTCGCAATAACAAGGGCCGGATCACCGTGCGTCATCGTGGCGGAGGTCACAAGCGGCGCTACCGGATTATCGACTGGAAGCGGCGCGACCGAATCGGAATCGAGGGGCGTGTTGCGGCGATCGAGTATGACCCGAATCGCACGGCGCGGATCGCGTTGATCTTCTACACCGACGGGGAGAAGCGATACATCATCGCGCCGAACGGACTGAAGGTCGATGACCTGGTGATGTCGGGTCCAGACGCGCCGATTCGGGTAGGTAACGCGCTGCCGATGTCGGCGATTCCCAACGGCACGCAGGTGCACAACGTTGAGCTGACCGAGGGGCGCGGGGCGCAGATGGTGCGCTCGGCCGGAGCCTCAGCGCAGATCATGGCCAAGGAAGGCAACTACGCACTGTTGCGCTTGCCGTCCGGCGAGATGCGACGGGTACGCTCGGTCTGCTACGCAACGATCGGGCAGGTGGGCAACGTTGAGCACTCGAACATCAAGCTGGGCAAGGCTGGGCGCAACCGTCATCGCGGCCGCCGACCGCAGGTGCGCGGCTCGGTCATGAACCCCGTTGACCACCCCCATGGCGGTGGCGAGGGCAAGGCGCCGATTGGTCTGCCTGGTCCGAAATCGCCCTGGGGCTGGTACACGTTGGGCCGCCGCACGCGGGGCAAGAAGCAATCCGACAAATACATCGTTCGCCGTCGCGGCCGACGACGCTAAGGCAGAGATCAGAGGGTTTGCGCGATGTCCCGATCAACCAAAAAAGGTCCTTACGTGGACCACAAACTGATGCAGAAAGTGCAGCGCGTGCGCGCCTCCGGTGCACGCACCGTCATCCAGACCTGGGCGCGCCCGTCGACGATTGTGCCAGAGATGGTGGGATTGACGATTGCGGTGCATGACGGTCGCCGTCACGTGCCGGTCTTCGTGACCGAGAACATGGTCGGTCATAAGCTGGGCGAGTTCGCGCCGACGCGTACCTTCCGCGGCCACATCGGCCGTTCCGATCGCGGAACACGGGTGCGTTGATGCAAGTTCAGGCAAGCGCCCAGTTCGTTCGCACATCACCGCGCAAAGTGCGCCTCGTCATGCAGGGATTGCGCGGGATGCGAGTCGAGGACGCGCGGCTGCAGCTTCGTTTTACGCCCAAGCCGATTGCGCGCGACGTGGCCAAGGTGCTCGATTCTGCTGTCGCCAACGCGGAAAACAACTACGGACTCGATGCCCGCGACCTGCACATCAAGTCGATCTATGCCGGGGACGGGCGCACGCTGCGGCGATTCCGGGCGAAGGCGCGCGGACGGGTTGGCCGGATTCTCAAGCGCACCGCGCACATCACCGTCGTCGTGTCCGACGGCCAGGACGCAGAGGACGGATAAGGCCATGGGTCAAAAGGTTCACCCGACGAGCTTCCGCATCGGCACGATCTACGAATGGCGCTCGCAGTGGTACTCCGACAAGCAGTACGCCGAGTTGCTGGCAGAGGACCGCAAGATCCGAGATTTCATCAACGAGCGTCTGAACGAAGCGATGATCTCGCGAGTTGATATTGAGCGGAACGCCAACCAGCTCGGCGTGAAGTTGCACACCGCGAAGCCGGGCATCGTAATCGGGCGAGGCGGGCAAAACGTGGAGGAGCTGCGGCGTGATCTCGAATCGTTGATCGCGCGGCCGATCCGGCTGCGAGTGGATGTGTCCGAAATTCGTGTGCCCGAGCTTGACGCGCAGCTCGTAGCGCGCAACGTGGCCGAGCAGATGGAACGACGGATTGCGTTCCGTCGGGCGATCAAGCAGGCAGTCCAACGAACGATGCAGCGCGGGGCTGAGGGCGCGAAGATCATCATCTCCGGTCGCCTGGGCGGTGCCGAGATGTCGCGTAAGGCGCAGGAGATGTCGGGCCGCGTACCGTTGCATACGCTGCGCGCGGACATCGATTACGGCTTTGCGGAAGCGAAGACGGTGTTTGGCCGAATCGGGGTCAAGGTGTGGATTTACAAAGGCGAGATTTTGCCTTTTGGAGCTGAGACGGAAGCGTCCGGAGGACCGGCCCAGGCTATCGAGCCGCCTGTCGCCGGGGGACGAGGGGGCCGCTGATGCTGCAGCCGAGGCGTGTGAAATGGCGCAAACATCACCGCGGCCGGCGCCGCGGGATGGCACAATCGGGTAACTCGGTCGCCTTCGGCGAGATTGGGTTGCAATCACTTGAGGCGGCCTGGATCGACGGCCGCCAGATTGAGGCGGCTCGCCGCGCGATCACGCACTACGTGAAGCGCGGCGGCAAGGTCTGGATTCGCGTGTTCCCAGACAAATCGGTGACCCAGAAGCCGGCTGAAACGCGGATGGGCAAGGGCAAAGGCGCGCCGGAAAAATGGGTCGCCGTCGTCAAGCCGGGTCGCGTGATCTTCGAGCTGGCCGGTGTGCCCGAGGCGGACGCTCGCGAGGCGCTGCGCCGTGCGAGCCACAAGCTGCCAGTGCGTACGCGCGTCGTCGTGCGAGAGGCTGAGGTGGTGTAGCGATGCCCAATGCTCTGGCCGATGAAGCCCGCTCAATGACCGACGCCGAGTTGGGCGAGGCGATCAACGAGGCCTATCGCGAGGTCTTCAACCTGCAGTTCCAGATCGGGACGCGCCAGTTGCAGAATCCGATGGCGATGCGCCAGGCCCGGCGTCAGGTCGCGCGGCTGCGCACAATCCTGCGTGAGCGGCAGTTGGCCGAGGCGGCGGGAACCCCGATCGAGCCGCTGGCCCGCACGGCCGACGCCGTTGACGAAGCTGGCGATGTCGAATTCGATGATCCAGACAACATGGTTGAGCCGGAGAACGGCTCGGCGAGCGAGGAAGAATAGCCGATGGCACGCAAACGACGTGTAGGGATCGCCGTCGCCGATGCGCGCCACAAGACTGTGTCTGTGCGTGTCGAGCGCACGGTGCGTCACCCGCTCTACAAGAAAATCATGCGCCGCCGCAAGCGCTACCTGGTGCATGATGAAGGGAACGATTGCAAGATCGGTGACTCGGTGGTGATCGAGGAGTGCCGGCCGCTGTCGAAGCGCAAGTCGTGGCGCGTGGTTGA
The DNA here is from genome assembly GCA_034428415.1 of Dehalococcoidia bacterium. Taxonomy (GTDB): domain Bacteria; phylum Chloroflexota; class Dehalococcoidia; order Bin125; family Bin125; genus Bin125. Next base: position 25,101 of record DAOUHS010000183.1, on the reverse strand, counting down.
GATTCTCGAACGCCGCGAGGTGGCCGAGATTCAACCGCAGGAGATCGGCGCGCCGTCGCTGGATGACGTCGCTTCTGGAAATGAGGACTCGGAGTGATTCAGCAGGAATCTTCACTCCGTGTCGCTGATAACTCTGGCGCCCGGGTGATCAAGTGCATCCGCGTACTGGGCGGTACCAAGCGGCGCTATGCGTCCGTTGGGGACACGATCGTGGCCACGGTCAAGCAGGCCGATCCCGGTCGCGAAATTCGCGCGGGACAGGTCGTGCGGGCGGTGATCGTTCGCGTGGCCAAGCAATATCGCCGAGTCGACGGTTCATACATCCGATTCGACGACAACGCCGCGGTCATCCTCGCCGCTGACGGACAGAATCCGACCGGCACCCGGATCCTGGGACCAGTCGCTCGTGAGCTTCGCGAGCGCGACTTCATGCGCATCGTGTCGCTGGCGCCGGAGGTGGTCTAGATGCGTCGAGTGCAGCGCGATGACTTGGTCGAGATCCGGACAGGCAAGGACCGCGGCCGTCGAGGTCAGGTACGGCAGGTGCTTCCCAGGCAGAACAGAGTGGTCGTAACTGGCGTGAACATGGTTAAGCGACACATGCGGCCCACGCAGATGGGTGCGCCGGCGGGCATCATTGAGCGCGAGGCTCCACTGCAGGAGTCGAATGTCTCGGTGGTCTGCCCGAGCTGCGATCGGCCGGCTCGGGTCGGCTTCCGTGAGCGGGCCGACGGCTTCAAGACCCGTGTCTGCCGCAGGTGCGATGGGGATATCGACTGATGACTACGAATGGAACCACGGCCCAGCCGCCGCGCCTCAAGCAGCGCTTCAATGACGAGCTTGCGCCTCGCCTGTTCGAGGAGTTCAACTACGAGAACGTGATGCAGGTCCCGCGGGTGGTCAAGGTGGTCGTAAACTCGGGAATCGGCGAGGCGCTCGGACCGGGCGGCGCGGCAATCTTGGAGAACTGCGTCGCTGATATGACGACGATCTGCGGGCAGAAGCCGGTGGTCAATAAGGCGACAAAGTCGATCGCGAACTTCAAGTTGCGTGCGGGCAACAACGTGGGCGTGTCCTGCACGCTGCGTGGCGCGCGGATGTGGGAGTTCCTCGATCGCACGATCAACGCCGCGTTGCCGCGTATCCGCGACTTCCAAGGTGTCTCCCGTACTGCCTTTGACGGGCGCGGCAACTACTCGTTGGGCATCCGTGAACAGATTGTCTACCCCGAGATTGACTATGGCAGCGTCGATAAGGTTCGCGGGTTGCAGGTCAACATCATTACCACGGCGCGTACCGACGCCGAGGGCCGGCGATTGCTTGAGCTGCTCGGCTTCCCGTTCGAACGGACCCAGTGAGAGATGACAGTGAGCTACAGGAACTGTGCTAGCAGGCAGGATTCGCAATGCCAGTGACTGACCCCGTCGCCGACATGCTGACACGCATTCGCAATGCCATTCACGCCGGCCATCCGCGAGTCGAGATCCCGGCATCGAACATGAAGATTTCGATCGCCAACGTCTTGGCCGAGGAAGGCTTCATTCGTTCGTATCAGGTCAGGGAACGGGCCGGCCGCACCGGACGCGACCTTGACGTTGAATTGCTCTACGACGAAGAAGGTACTTCAGTGGTGACGGGGCTCAAGCGCGTATCGCGACCGGGGCTTCGTGTCTATGTGCAGAAACGGGAGATCCCGCGACCGTACGGCGGTCTGGGAGTCGCGATTCTGACTACGCCTCGCGGCGTGATGACCGGAGCGCAGGCGCGTCGTGAAAACGTGGGTGGAGAAGTGCTGTGCTTCGTCTGGTAGCCATACTCGGGAACAGGATGGGAGCGGGACGATGAGTCGAGTTGGCCGTCTGCCCGTGCCGGTGCCGGCCGGGGTCGATGTCAAGATTGAGCCGGGCCATGTCTCGGTCACGGGCCCAAGGGGTGAACTGGATCAGCACGTTCACCCCGATCTGCATATCGCGCTGGACGAAGGCGAGGTGGTGGTGACGCGACCAAGTGACCGCCGCGAGCATCGGTCGCAGCATGGTCTGGCGCGGTCGTTGATCCAGAACATGGTCACCGGTGTGTCGGAGGGTTGGTCGAAGACGCTGGAGATCCAAGGCACTGGCTACCGGGCCGAGATGGACGGCGAAACCCTGGTGCTGCGTGTTGGATATTCGCATTTGGTGCGCAAGGAGCCGCCGGAAGGGATCGAGTTTGCCGTTGAGGGTCAGCTCGTTCACGTGCGCGGCGCCAACAAACAGGTCGTCGGCCAGCAGGCCGCTGAAATCCGAGCGGTGCGCCCGCCCGAGCCCTACAAGGGCAAAGGCATTCGCTACCAGGGCGAGTGGGTGCGACGCAAGCAGGGTAAGAGCGCCATCGCCTAGGCCCCGAGCCTTCGATGTCGACGCGCGTTGATGTGGAGAAGATGAGATGACGACGATTCGCCGCAAGCGGCGCACCACGCGAGCCGCGCGCCAGCGTCGGCATCTGCGGGTCCGCAAGGGAGTGCACGGGACGTCGCAGCGACCTCGGCTTTGCGTCTTCCGTTCGGCCAGGCACATCTACGGACAGATCATCGACGATGACGCGGGGGTTACGTTGGCCAGCGCGTCGGATCTCGGCGCGAGCGCAGCATCCGCGACCGAGGAAGACGGCTCAGGCAAACAGGCGAGTGCGAAGGCCGTGGGTCGCCAGTTGGCGCAGATCGCCCAGGAAGCGGGGATCTCGGCCGTGGTCTTCGACCGGGCGGGATACCAATACCACGGACGCGTTCGCGCACTGGCCGAGGCCGCGCGCGAGGGCGGGCTCGTTTTCTAGATTTCCATCACGGCGGGCACGGGAGCAGGAGCGAAGCATGGTTCAACAACGAGATGGCGGACGCGGCAGGGGCCGCCGCCGCGACCGCGACGAACCACAGGACGACATCATCGAGAAGGTCGTTTCGGTCTCACGCGTGGCCAAGGTGGTCAAAGGTGGACGACGTTTCTCATTTACGTCTGTAGTGGTGGTCGGCGACGGCAACGGCCGGGTCGGAATTGGGATCGGTCGGGCAAATGAGGTGCCCGACGCAATTCGCAAAGGTTCGACGATCGCTCGTCGCGAGATGATCACCGTGCCGATTCGCAATGGCACGATTCCGCATCCGATCACGGCCCGATTCTGTGCATCGCAGGTGCTGCTCAAGCCGGCCGCACCGGGGACCGGTGTCATCGCCGGCGGTGGCGTGCGTGCGGTGCTCGAGGCGGTTGGGCTGCGCAACGTGCTGACCAAGTCGCTGGGTTCGAACAACGTCGTCAACGTCGTCCAAGCGACGCGCCGCGCGTTGATGGGACTGCGAGACCCGGTCCAGGTGCGCCGCGAACGGCTGCGTCTAGCAGGTCGAATTCCGGACGAAGCCCCGCCCGCTCCGGTTGAAGCCGAAGGGGAACTCGCAACGGCCGGAACGAGCGAGTCATAGCGCATGTCTCAGCTCAAGATCACATACATCAAATCGGCCATCGGATATCGCTCCGATCAGGGCCACACGATCCGCTCACTCGGGCTACGCAAGCTGGGACAGAGCACGATCAAGGAAGACACTCCCGATGTGCGAGGGATGATCCACAAGGTCTCCCACCTCGTCACCGTGACTGAAATTGAGGACGCCTAATGGTCCTGCGCTTGAATGATTTGAGTCCGCCCACCGGCTCACGCAAACGGCGAAAGCGCGTCGGCCGGGGAAACGCCTCAGGTAAAGGCACCTACTCGGGACGCGGGCTCAAGGGCCAATTGTCCCGCTCCGGTCGTGACTACAACTCGGTGTTCGAGGGCGGCGCGATGTCGATCATGCGCACCCTGCCGCGGCGCAAAGGCTTCAAGGCGCCATTCCGAGTGGAAGCGCAACCAATCAACGTTGTCGATCTGGAACGTCGATTCACAGACGGTGATACGGTCGATGCAGATGCGCTTGTCGCTGCGGGTTTGCTGCGGCGTGCGAGCCAACGGTTCAAAGTGCTGGCCGGCGGCGAACTCGCCAGCGCCCTGCATTTGCGCGTCGAGCGAATATCTCCGGCCGCCGAAGCGAAGATCGTTGCCGCCGGTGGCAGCGTCGAGGTCATCAATGCAGAGAACGCAGACAGCAGCAGGCCCAACGAGGCCTAAGCTGCTGCAGGCGTTGGTTGACGCCTGGCGACAGCCGGACGTCCGCCAAAAGCTCGCGTTTACGCTCTCCATGCTGGTGATTTTCCGGCTGGTGGCGCACGTCCCGATTCCCGACATCAACAAGACGCAGCTCGAGAACGCGCTGGACAATAACCCGGTCCTCGGCTTCCTCAACCTGTTCTCCGGCGGTGGTCTCGACAACCTGTCGATCGTCGCGCTGGGGGTCTATCCCTACATCACCGCCTCGATCGTGATGAACCTGATGCAGCCGATGATTCCCAGGCTGCAGGCGCTGGCCCAGGAGGGCGAATCCGGCCGCAACAAGATCCAGCTCTACACCTACTGGCTGGCCGTGCCGATGGCGCTCGTCCAGGGCTATGGTCAACTGCTCTTGCTGGAGAACGCTCGCGCGATCACCGGGATCGGCTTTGGCCCCGACGAGTGGCTACCCACGATCTCGGCGTTGGCGACCATGACCGCCGGCACGATGTTCCTGATCTGGCTGGGCGAGCTGATCACCGAAAAGGGTGTCGGCAACGGCATCTCGCTGATCATCTTCGCCGGCATCGTGGCCAGCTTCCCAACGCTGTTCAACTCCGTCCGCCTGTCTGACATCGGCTGGTCGGGCATCGCCGTCGTCATAGCCATCGCGATCACGCTGGTCGCACTAATCGTGTTTTTCCAGGAGGCGCAGCGGAGGATTCCCGTTCAATATGCCCGATCAGTCTTCAGAGGCGGGAGGATGTACCGCCAGAGCGGTCAGTCCTACATACCGTTGCGGGTCAACTCCGCGGGCATGATCCCGCTGATCTTCGCCTTCTCGATTATCATCTTCCCCTCGGTGTTGGCCGGTTGGGTCACCGGCGCCGCCGGCGAAGAGGCGCAGACCCAGGTGGCCGTGGAAGTGCCCTTCACGCGTGAAGATGTCGATGAGCCGCTAGCGACCTTGTTCCCCAACCTTGACGCGTCGGGCGAGTTCGTGGTTAACGATGGCATCATCCAATGGAGCGGGGAGGAAGACACTTTCCAGGACCTGCTCGATCGCGTCAATTCCAACTCTGACTCCAACGTCCTGACACAGATCGAAACGACGTCCGATCCGGTCTCCGGTGAGACCCTCTACGCCTGGCGGATCGACGCCAACGAGATCTCCGAGGAACCAATTCGCTTGGCCGACCGGGCGGGTAACTTCATCGCAGAGTCTGAGATCAAGACGCACGAAGACCCCGTCGACAACCCGCTCACACCCGACATCGCCGAAGGACAGACGCTAGGTGAACGTCCCGGCTGGATCATTCGAGCGGCTGATTGGGTCCAGTTGAACCTCTCGCCGGGCCGTCCGGCCTACTGGGGACTGTCGTTTGTGCTGGTGGTCGGATTCACGTTCTTCTACACCTTCGTGACCTTCCAGCAGCAGAACCTGGCCGAAAATCTGCAGAAGCAGGGCGGATTCATCCCCGGTATACGTCCCGGTCGTCCAACGCAGGACTACATCAACCGGGTGCTGGCGAGGATCACCTGGGCGGGAGCGCTGTTCCTCGGCTTTGTCGCGGTGGTTCCATTCCTGGCGACCGAGTTCATTCCCGACTCGACGGCGCTCACAATCTCCTCAACCGGCTTGCTGATCGTGGTCGGCGTCGCCCTCGACACGATGCGTCAGATTGAAGCGCAACTCCTAATGCGCAATTACGAAGGGTTTATTCGCTAACGATGACCGACAAGACCATGTACGTCATCCTGCTCGGCCCGCCGGGAGCTGGCAAGGGCACGCAGGCCGTTCAAACCGCCGAGCGGACCGGACTGCTGCATCTCTCGACGGGCGACATGTTTCGCGAGAACTTGCGTAACGGAACAGACCTGGGCAACTTGGCCAAAACCTACATGGACAAGGGCGAGCTGGTGCCCGATGACGTCACGATTCGGATGCTGCTGGAGCGGATTGGCCGCGACGATGCAAGAGTGGGTTGTCTGTTCGACGGATTCCCGCGCACGGTCGAGCAGGCCAGGGCGCTCGATGTCGCCTTGGAGCAGGTGGGCGACGAGATCGCAGTGACGGTACTGATCGATGTCTCGAACGAGGAGATTACGCGTCGGCTCGGCGGCCGGGTGAGCTGCGCCTCATGCGGCAGTGTGTTCCATGAAATCTTCAGTCCACCCAGCGCTGATCGCCCGTGCTGCGACAGCGTCAACATGATCCAGCGCGACGACGACAAGCCGGAGGCGATCGCGAATCGACTTCAGGTCTACGCGGATCAGACGGAGCCTCTCGTGGCCTACTACCGCCACGCGGGCAAGCTGACGAGGGTCGACGGCCAGCAATCGCCCGAAGCGGTGAGCGTCGACCTGCTCGCGGCGCTCGATTCGGCGAGTGACTAGAGTCGGACTACGAGATGTCGGCAAGCCAACGACCACGTCAGGTGATTCTCAAAACTGATGCCGAGATTGAGCAGATGCGGCCCGCCGGTCGGATGGTAGGCGAGACCTTGGCCGAACTCGTCGAGATGGTGAAGCCGGGACGGAAACTGTCGGAACTCGATCGGCATGTGCTCGACAAGTTCGAGCGCCTCGGCGTGATCCCGACGTTTCTGGGCTATCAGGGGTTTCCGCACACGATCTGCGCCTCGGTCAATGAGCAGATTGTGCATGGCTTCGCAACCGATCGGCATCTCGAGGACGGCGACATTCTCTCGATCGACCTGGGCGCCACGATCGATGGCTGGGTCGGCGACTCAGCAACGACGGTAGGCGTCGGCACGATCTCGGCTGAGACGCGGCGATTGTTGGACGTAACGTCCGAATCCCTGGATGCAGGAATTGCGGTGGCGAAGATCGGCGTGCGTAAAGGGGATATCGGCGCAGCTATCCAGGAAGTGATAGAATCAGCGGGCTACGGAGTCGTCCGCGGCTACGTAGGGCATGGCGTAGGACGTGACATGCACGAGCCACCAAGCATGCCCAACTATGGGCGTCCTGGTTCCGGCATGACCATGCGCCGCGGGATGGTCGTCGCCCTAGAGCCAATGGCGACGGTCGGCAATCCGGCCACCGCTGTGCTGGACGACGGCTGGACCGTCGTCACCGCCGACGGTAGCTTGTCGGCTCACTTCGAACACACCGTCGCGCTCCGTGAATACGGACCGGCGGACATTTTGACTCGGGCCTGAAGCGACAAGCTACGGGACCGCAAACTACGGGGGCTAGGTGGCGAGAAATCGAAACAGCGGCGGTGGGCGGCGAGACAGGCGTGCGCCGGCGCCTTCACCTCCGCCCAAGCAAGACAAAATCGAAGTCGAGGGCGTCGTCAAAGAACTGCTGCCCAATGCCACCTTCAGGGTCGAGTTGCCCAACGGGCACGAAGTCCTGGCTCACCTGGCCGGCAAGATGCGACAACATCACATTCGTGTCCTTCGCGGTGATCGAGTGTTGGTGGAGTTGTCCGAGTACGACCTCACCCGCGGGCGGGTCGTCTACCGATTCAAGAGTTAGCGCAAGCTGAGGAGAGCGCACCTCGGGTCGGGCACACAACCTGAGGCGAGAGGAACCCACGGATGGCAAGAATCTCGGGCGTTGACGTTCCCGACAACAAGAAGGCTCCCTACGCGCTTCGTTACATCTACGGGATCGGCGCAACGCGCGCCAAAGAGATCGTCGACAAGGCGAATGTTGACCCCGAACAGCGCATCCGTGATCTGTCCGACACTGAGTTGGCGCGCATCCGCGAGGTCGTCGATCGCGACTACCTCGTCGAAGGTGACCTGCGTCGAGTCGTGCGCGGCAACATTCAGCGCCTAATCGATATCAACTGCTACCGCGGTCAGCGGCATCGACGCAACCTACCGATGCATGGCCAGCGAACCCGCACCAACGCCCGCACGAGGCGTGGTGCGAAGAAGACCGTCGCCGGTCGCCGACGAGCCGTCAAACGCTAGTTCACACACGAGGGACAAACCAGAGGGGAACGGGATGGCTACTAGTCAACGACGAGAACGAGCCCGCCGTCGTCGCGAGCGCAAGAACGTGCCCCACGGTCGCGCGTACATCCAGTCGACCTACAACAACACGATCATCACGATGACCGACCTGGCGGGCAATCCCGTCGCCTGGGCTTCCGCGGGCAGCACAGCGGCGACCCGTGGTTCGCGCAAGGGCACGCCCTTCGCGGCGCAGCTCGCTGCCGAGGACGCCGCCCAGAAGGCGATGAGCCACGGCATGCGCCAGGTTGACGTCTATGTGAAGGGTCCGGGCCAGGGCCGTGAGTCAGCCGTGCGCGCGCTCCAGGCCCAGGGTCTAACCTTGCTCTCGATCCGCGATGTCACTCCGATTCCACATAACGGCTGTCGGCCGCGCAAGCGCCGGCGCGTATAGGACATACCCAGCCACCACTCGCGCTCCAGCGACCGACAGAGAGAACCGCTCATGGCTCGATACACCGGACCCGTCTGCCGCATCTGTCGGCGCGCCGGCGAGAAGCTGATGCTCAAGGGTGAACGCTGCGTGGGCCCCAAGTGCGCGATCGAACGCCGAAACCAACCGCCCGGCCAGCGCTCGCCCCGACGCCGCAAGATCTCCGACTACGGCGAACAGGTGAAAGAGAAGCAGAAGGTCCGCAAGACCTATGGTGTACTCGAGCGTCAGTTCCGGCGCATGTTCGCCGAGGCGAACCGCCGCCCCGGCGCGACGGGCGAGAACTTGCTGCAGATGCTCGAGCTGCGGTTCGACAACGTCGTCTATCGGCTTGGGATCGCCGAGTCGCGCGCCCAGGCTCGCCAGCTCGTGCGCCACGGTCACATCACGCTGAACGACAAGAAGGCCGACATTCCGTCGATCGAGATGCGGATCGGCGACAAGATTGGCTGGACCGAGCGGGGCCGGAAGACGAAGTTCTACGAAAACGCACGGACCTGGCAGGGCTCACGCGAAGTGCCCGGCTGGCTGCGGATCGATCCGATTCAGTTGGAAGGCGAGCTCACTGCCGTACCTGCCCGTGAAGACCTAGATATGCGAGTCGACGAGAACGCCATCGTCGAGTACTACTCGCGATAAGTCCGGCGAGGCACTACCTCACAGTCCCAGGGAGGGACGCAACAACGTGATCCTGGCTACCGAAACTCCCAAACTCTCGATCGAGGAAGAACGCGACAACTACGCGCGTATCGCGGTCGAGCCGCTCACGCGAGGGTTCGCTCACACCGAAGGCAATGCGCTGCGTCGCGTGTTGCTCAGCGGAATCCGCGGAGCGGCCATCACCGCCGTGCGGATCGACCAGGTCCAGCACGAGTTCTCCACGATTCCGCAAATGAAAGAGGACACGACCGAGTTTATCTTGAACCTGCGCGAGATCCGCATTCATGCGATCGCTGATCGACCGGCAGAGATGCACTTGAACGTGTCCGGCTCAGGCCAAATCACCGCCGGCGATATTCAGGTCCCGGGCGACTACAAGATCGTCAATCCCGACCTATACCTCGCAACCCTGGACGCTGAAGGAGGCAAGCTCGACGTCGTGATGGACGTAGAGACCGGTTACGGCTTCAGGCCGTCGGAGCAGAACAAGAACGGCGAGCAATTGCTCGGGGTGATCCCGCTCGACGCGGTCTTCACTCCGGTGCGCAAGGTGTCGTACGAGGTGTTGCCCGCCTCAGGTGGACGCGGCAGCGAGTACGAACAGTTGCTGATCGAAGTCTGGACGGACGGCACGATTTCGGGCGTCGATGCGATGCAGGCCGCCGCCCGCTCATTGCGGACGGAGCTTGAACTTTTCGAGACGATGGGTCAGCCGATCGCCACGCGTCAACTGCCAGCACACGCCAGGGTCGGCGTGACCGCGGAACAATACGACATGCCGATCGAAGAGCTGCAGCTCTCCGTTCGCGCGCACAACTGCCTCAAGCGCAGCGGACTGATGCTCGTCGGTCAGATTCTCGAAAAGAGTGACGACGAACTGCTGACTTTGCGCAACTTCGGCGAAAAGTCGTACATCGAGCTGATTGACAAGCTGCTCGACTTAAGCCTGATCGACGACGACGACCCTCGTGTCCGTCGCGCGCGCGATGGCGTCTTCGCTCCCAGCAGCGATGAAGTGCTTACCACGCTGCCCCCGGCGCCCGAGGAAGACGCGCCGCTGCCCTCGTTGAGCGCGGCGCCTGCCGACGAGACAGAAGCGGTCGCCAGCGAGGACGAAGATCCGGAGATTACCGGCTCACTCGGCGCGGCCTTGCTTGAGGCCCTGCGCGAAGCGGGCAGTGGCGTCGAAGAGGAACGATAGAAGTCAGCGGTCCAGCGCTCAGCGGGACGCAATCGGAGGAGGGGATGATGCGGCATCGAAAGAATGGGCGTGCGCTCAGCCGCAGCCGGTCCCATCGCGCCGCGTTGGTGCGTAACCAGGTGACTGAGCTGTTTCGCCACGAAGCGATCGTGACCACCGAGGCCAAGGCGAAGACGATCCGCCCGGTCGCCGAGCGGATGATCACGTTGGGCAAGCGCGGCGACCTGCACGCCCGCCGGCAGGCCGGCGCGGTCCTGACCGACCGCAAGGTGCTGCGCACACTGTTCGACGACATTGCGCCGCGTTTCTCGGAGCGCAAGGGCGGTTACACGCGAATCATCAAGCTGGGTCCCCGGCGCGGTGACGGTGCGCAGATGGCGCACATCGAACTCGTCGAGCGGGCCGCGCCTGAAGTCGCCGAGGAATCGGCCGACGAGGCGGTCGAAGAGTAGCCGGGGAAGCATGACGACGGCCGATGGCAGTCAGCCAACGTTGGGCCCTTTTACTGCAGTACGACGGCACGGAGTTCGCCGGGTCGCAATGGCAACCGAATCATCCAACGGTGCAGGGAGTCCTGCAATCGGCGATCAGCGACCTGACTGGCACGGAATCGCCGGTCAGCCTTGCGGGACGCACCGACGCCGGCGTCCACGCCCTGGGCCAGACGGCCTCGTTCGTGAGCGAGGAATCGGCCGAGCAGATGTCGGCTCATCGGTGGGTACGCGGAATCAACCACTTCCTGCCGTCGAGCGTCGCGGTGCAGGCCGCAACGGCTGTGGCGGACGACTTCGATCCGAGACGCGACGCGCTCTCACGCACGTACATCTACCAGATCCGGCTGGCAAATCAGCGTCAACCGCTATGGGAGCGCCGGGCCTGGATTCTGCCGCGCCGGGTCTGCCCCGAAGCGGCCCAGCGCGCTCTGAAGGAACTCGTCGGCCATCACGACTTCGCGGCATTCACTCCTCCGACCAAGGATCGTTCGACATTGCGCACGTTGCGCGAGGGAACGCTCAAAGTCGACGGCGACGCTCTGACCTTTCGCTTTTGCGCCGACTCGTTCCTGCATCATCAGGTTCGTCGCATGGTCGGAGCGGCCGCCGAGGTGGCGACCGGTCGGCTGAGCCTGGACGAGTTCCGGCAAACGTTCGATCATGCGGTACCAGGATCGATGGGGCCCACCGCTCCGGCCTGCGGGCTGACGCTTACCGAGGTCGAGTACGAGCCGCCGCTATTCAGCCAACAGACCTGTAATCGGGATCGTGAGGGAGTTTGAAGGATGACGACAACCGTTCTGGGAGCGCATCAGGTCCCGCGTGAGTGGCACGTGATCGACGCCGCCGATCGTCCCTTGGGACGTGTGGCGACGGAGATCGCGACGCTGTTACGAGGCAAGCACAAGCCGGCGTTTCATCCGTCGCAGGACATCGGCGATTATGTGGTCGTCGTCAATGCAAGCAAGGTGGCCGTGACCGGTCGCAAGCTTGAGCAGAAGATGTACTACCGGCATTCCGGCTACTTGGGTGGGTTGAAGGAGACCTCGCTGAAGGACATGCTGGCCAAGCGGCCCGAGCGTGTGATCGAGCACGCGGTCCGCGGGATGCTGCCGAAGAATCGACTCGGACGCATGCAATACCGCCATCTGCGGGTCTATGCCGGTCCGGACCATCCGCACGCCGGCCAGGTCGCGGCTGCGGTCGCCGTTGAGGGAGCGGAGTAACCGATGACCACTACAGCAGGGCACTACTACTACGGGCTCGGTCGTCGTAAGACGGCGATCGCGCGCGTGCGACTCTATCCGGGCAACGGCCAGATCACGATCAACGGCAAGAATGCCGATCAACTGTTCACGCGCCCGGAGCAGCGCCGTCTGATCGAGGAGCCGCTGCGTCACACCGGGATGCACAACAGCTTTTCGGCGGTCGTCCAGTGCACTGGCGGGGGGATCAACGGTTGGGCCGGCGCGATTCGGCTCGGCATCGCTCGCGCGTTGCTGGCGAGCGATGAAACGCTGCGCCGACCGCTGCGCCAGGCGGGCATGCTGACCCGAGACCCGAGGGCCAAGGAACGCAAGAAGCCGGGACTCAAGCGGGCGCGCAAGGCGCCTCAGTACACGAAGCGCTAAGCGTCGATCAGCGTACAGCGGCACTGCGAGCAAGGGCGTCCGAAATGGGCGCCCTTCGTCGCTTGGCTAGTCGGAGAGGTTGGCGGCTGATCGCAGGGCTTCGGCCTGGTGGCTCTGTTCCCAGGGGAGGTCCAGATCGGGCCGGCCGAAGTGACCGTAAGCGGCGGTCGGTTGGTAGATTGGCCGTTTGAGGTCGAGCTGGTAGATGATCGCGGCGGGACGCAGGTCGAACTGTTCGCTGACCAGGGACGTGAGTTGATCGTCGGGCAGCTGCCCGGTACCGAAGGTGTGGAGCGCCAGGCTGGTCGGCTCGGCCTTGCCGATGGCGTAACTGACCTGCAGTTCGACGCGGTCGGCCAAACCGGCGGCGACAATGTTGCGTGCTGCGTGGCGGGCGGCATAGGCGGCGCTGCGGTCGACCTTGGACGGATCTTTGCCGGAGAAGGCGCCGCCGCCGTGGCGTGCCATTCCACCGTAGGTATCGACGATGATCTTACGCCCGGTCAGTCCGGCGTCGGCGAGCGGCCCGCCGACGATGAACTGCCCCGAGGGATTGACGTAGATCTGGGTGCGGTCGTCGATCATGCTTTCAGGGATGACGGCGTCGATCACGTGCTTGCGGATGGACTTCGCAATCTCGCTCTGGCCCACCTGTTCGCTGTGCTGGGTGCTGACCACGATGGTGTCGATTCGGCTCGGTCGGCCGTGGGCGTATTCGACCGTGACCTGCGCCTTGCCGTCGGGACGCAGCCAGTCGATGCCCCCGTCTGTCCTAGTCGTCGTGAGCTGCCTGGTCAGGCGGTGGGCCAACTCGATCGGCAGGGGCATCAGGCTTTCGGTCTCGTCGCAGGCGAAGCCGAACATCATGCCCTGATCGCCGGCGCCGTGTCGGTCGAACGGGTCGTCGCCGCCATGGGAAGCCACGCCGGCGAGACCGCGCACGCCGGCGTCGATGTCGGGCGATTGGCGGTTAATCGAAATCAGCACCTTGCAAGTTTCAGCATCGATCCCCCAGGCGGGGTCGGTGTAGCCGATACGCCTGAGCGTGTTGCGGGCGATTTGCTCGATGTCGAGTGAGGCGGTGGTCGAGATCTCACCGATGACGACGACCAGATCGGAGGAAACCGCGGTTTCGCAGGCGACGTGCGACTCAGGGTCGGCGGCGAGACAGGCGTCGAGTACCGCGTCGGAGATCTGATCGCAGACCTTGTCGGGGTGACCTTCCGTGACCGACTCGGAGGTCCAGAGGCCGGAGACGTTGTGGACCTGCGCACGAGCGTTCGCCGCTGAATTGGTCATGTGCCCTCGTCCCAGGAAGTGAGGTAGCGCCGCTGTTCGTCGGTCAGCGCATCCAGTTCGACGCCCATGCTTGCCAGTTTGAGCCGTGCCACGCTCTGGTCAATCTGGTTGGGCACATCGTGGACGCCCGGTTCGAGTGCGGGGTCGGCGTTGAGTAGGTGCTCGACGGCGAGCGCCTGGTTGGCGAAGGACATGTCCATCACGCTGGCGGGATGGCCTTCGGCGGCGGAAAGATTGACCAGCCGTCCCTCGGCGAGGACGAGCAACTCGCGTCCGTCGGCGGTGGCGTGAGCGGTCACGTACGGCTTCAACTCACGCTGCTGCTCGGTGACCTGACTGAGCGCATCGAGGTTGATCTCGTGGTTGAAGTGTCCGGCGTTGGCCAAGATCGCACCGGAGCGCATGCGAGCGAAATGGGGTTCGTCGATGACATGGATGTCGCCCGTCGTTGTGATGAAAATGTCGCCTTCTTCGGCGGCGTTGGTCATCGGCATGACGCGGAAGCCGTCCATCACCGCTTCGAGCGCGCGCAAGGGATCGACCTCGGTGACGATGACCTGAGCACCGAGGCCGTCCGCTCGAGAGGCGACGCCGCGCCCGCACCAGCCGTAACCGGCGACGACCACGGTCTTGCCGGCCAGGAGGACGTTGGTGGCTCGAATGATCCCGTCGAGCGCACTCTGGCCAGTGCCGTAGCGATTGTCGAAGAAGTGCTTGGTAGCGGCGTCGTTGACGGCCATGATCGGATAGGCGAGCGCTCCATCGGCGGCCATGGCTCGCAGGCGGATGACCCCGGTGGTCGTCTCCTCGCAGCCTCCGCGCACGGAGTCGAGCGCGTCGCGTCGATCGCTGTGCAGGGTCGAGACCAGGTCGGCCCCGTCGTCGATCGTGATCTGCGGCCGGGTGTCGATCGCGTGGTGAATGTGTTCGTAGTAGGTCTCGTTGGACTCACCCTTTATGGCAAAGACGCGAATCCCGGCCCGCTCGACGAGCGCGGCGGCGACGTCGTCCTGAGTCGAGAGCGGATTGCTGGCGCAGAGGGTGACCTCGGCACCGCCGGACTGGAGTGCGAGGGCGAGAATGGCGGTCTCGGAGGTGACGTGCAGGCAGCCGGCGATGCGCAAACCGTCAAAGGGCCGCTGGGATGCAAAGCGTTCGTGGATCTGAGCCGTGACCGGCATTTCACGGGCGGCCCAGGCGATGCGCTGTTCGCCGTACTCGGCCAGCCGCTTGTCGGCGATGTCGCTGTCCGCGCCCTTCACGTGGGTACTCACGTGCTGACGACCTCCCGCTGTCCGTCGGCACCGCGACGTCGCGCAGCCCATCGACGGACAGCGGTGATCAGCGTACCCGTATGTCGTGTTGCAGACGCTTCAATGATCTCACCGACCTGGCGATAGCCGAGCTTTCGATAGGCGTGGACGGCGGGGGCGTTGTCGGGGTTGACCGAGAGGACGACTTCGTCGACCTGCTCGAGCAGGGCCGCGGTGACTGCGGCGGTGGCGGTGGTGGCGTGTCCGCGTCCTCGGAACCTCGGGTGGGTGAAGACGTTGCCGAGGATCGCAATGTTGTGGGTGCGTGCGATGGCGTGTGTGCCGGCGACGGCGACCAGGCGCTCGTTGTCGATCACGCCCCAGTAGCAACCCTCGGCGATGTGTTCCTTGCGGTAATGGGTTGGATCGCCCTCGGCGTTGTAGAGCCGGTTGAGTAGTTGCACGTGGGCGGCCAGCATGGGCTGCGCGGGGCGGTCGTTGGGGCGGAAGCTCTCCCGAGTGACGAGCATGCGCATCATGCGCGTGATATGTCGGAAGGTGTAGGCAGTCTCAAGCGCCTCGACGTGGTGCGGGTCGGCGAT
This sequence comes from Dehalococcoidia bacterium, assembly GCA_034428415.1. Lineage (GTDB taxonomy): Bacteria > Chloroflexota > Dehalococcoidia > Bin125 > Bin125 > Bin125. The sequence continues at coordinate 9,423 of DAOUHS010000183.1, read as the reverse complement.
CGCGAACGTGGTGGGGAAGCCCGGGTGCAGGGCGAGAATCGCCCTGACCCCATCCGAGGGTCCGGCGGAGGTAGTAGCGTGGCCCAGCCCAGCGCGAGAGTGGCAAACAACCGCGATGCCGTTGGGCGTATTGCCGAGGAAAAACTCTGCTTCGTTCCAGGCGTCGTCGTCGAGTTGGGCGAGTGCGTAGGCGGCGTTGTAGCGATCGGCCTGCAATCGCTCGCCCAGGGCGTCGCGATCGAGCGTGGGGACGACTTCGACCATCGCGCGGGTGTCGCCGAGACGGAGAGAGAGCGCCATGGCGGCAACGTTAGCGGCTCTGCGGGAGCGGCGTCGACGGATCGAGGTGCTCGATTGTTATCTGGGGAATGCGCCGCGCGATCGATTCGGGCGTCGCCTGCAGGATGCCGCTGATTCCGAATGCCTGAATGGCGAAGGAAGCGGCGGCGCAACCCCAGACGGCGGCCTGAATCAGGTCGTGCCCGCGCGCGAGGGCGCCGAGCAGAACGCTGATGAACGTGTCTCCGGCCCCGGTCGGGTCGGTGGCTTGTACGTTGGGCACCGCGCCGACGCTCGTTCGGCGATGGCGCTCGAAGATCTCGACTCCGTGTGAGGCTTTCTTGAGGATGAAGATGGACGGGCCCAGCGCGTTGACCTCGCGCCAGGCGGCCAGTGGCAGGTCCGGGTCGTCCTGGGTCCCGCTCCACTGGATGAGGTGAGCCGCTTCGAGCGTGTTGATCGAGACCAGGTCGGCACCTTTGACCTGCTCGCGGAACTCCTCGCGGCGATCCGCGACCTCGCGCTCGATGGTGTCGATGGCGACCAACTGCGGTTCGATGATCTGCTCGATGGCGCGCCGGTTCTGTTCCGGGTTGCCTGCGGTCAGGAGCACGAAGGGGGCGTGGCGAATCGGTTCGGCGACGACGATGGGATGCGTGTCGTAGACCCCGGCGCGGGTGTAGAGCGTCTCGCGGAAGTCGCCGTCAGGCGAGTATCGGCAACCCCAGCGGAAGTTGGGCCCGTTCGCGTGGACGACGCCGTCGAGCCGTACTCCACGGTCGATCAGCGGCTCCAGGAGCGCGACGTCAAAGTCGTCACCGATCACGGAGATGGGCGCGACCTCGGCCAGCAAGGAGCCGGCCAGGCTGGCGTAGACGGCCGAACCGCCGAGCAGTTGATCGATGTCTCCCGCCTGGCTGTGAATCTCGTCGAGTGCGATCGCTCCGACGACGGCTAACTCGACTGCGGAGCCGAGGGTCACGGCAGGCGGCCTTCTATCAGCAGGGAATAGCGTTCCAGAGTTTCGGCCGGGATGCGCCGCGGATCGGTCATGATTGCGCCGAGGAGGGCGCCGTCGGCGGTTGACCTCCAGTCGGCGGGCAGGTGACGCGTGAGATCGGCGACGATTCGCTGCGCGGAGTGGACGTTCTGGGCCACGATCTCGGCAACGGCGGCGGCCGTGACATCGGCTTCCGATTCGTGCCAGACGTCGTAATCGGTCGCGGTCGCGAGCATCGCGTAGGCGATCTCGGCCTCGCGGGCGAGCTTCGCCTCGGGAACGGCGGTCATGCCAATGATCGACGCGCCCCAGGAGCGGTAGAGGTGTGACTCGGCTCTGGTGCTGAACAGCGGGCCTTCCATGGCGATGTACGCGCCTCCGGCGTGGACGGTCTGGTCGACGCGGCCGGCGCTTGCGACGAGCCGCGCGCTGAGGTCGGCGCAGAACGGATCGGCGAAGCCGACGTGGACGACGATGCCGTCGGCGAAGAAGGTCGTTGGTCGGCCGCCTCGGGTGCGATCGATGATCTGGTCGGGCACGACCATCTGTCCGGGGACGATCTCCTGGCGCAGCGAGCCGACGGCCGAGACGGCGAGGATGCCCTGGACTCCGAGGGCCTTGAGCGCCCAGATGTTGGCGCGCACCGGAATCTCATGGGGCATCAGGCGATGTCCAACGCCGTGTCTGGGCAGGAAGGCGACGCGCTTGCCGTGCAGGGAGCCGATCACGATTTCGTCGGAGGTCTGTCCGAAGGGGGTGTCGGGTTGCCAGCGCTGCACATCCTCGAGGCCGGGCATCTGGTAGAAGCCGGAGCCGCCGACCACGGCCAGGAGCGCGTTCGGGTGTTGATGGGACATCGTGTCGACCTCGTGGCGTTCAATAGGTGAGCATCGACTCGACGGGATGCGGCACCAGGCGGTCGCGACCGTTGAGCGCTTGGAGTTCGATGAGGAAGGCGAGTTTGTCGATTTCGGCGCCGGTGTGGAGGATGAGCTGGATCGCGGCCTCGGCGGTGCCACCGGTAGCGAGGAGGTCGTCGACGAGGGCGATTCGCGAACCGGAGCTGAGCGCGTCGGAGTGCATTTCGATCGTGGCGGAGCCGTACTCGAGTTCATAGGAGCGCGAGATCGTGTGGGCGGGCAGCTTGCCCGCCTTGCGGATCGGGACGAAGGGCAGGTTCAGACGTTGCGCGATCGGCGCGCCGATGATGAACCCGCGCGACTCGACGCCGACGATCGCTTCGGCGTCGCGACAGTGTTCAGCAACCCAGTCCAATGCGTGTGCGAAGGCGGTGGGTTCGGCCAACAGCGGGGTGATGTCGCGGAACAGGATGCCGGGCTCGGGAAAGTCGGGCACGGCGCGAATGTACCGCGCGACCAGGTCGCTGGGGGTAGGCGTGTCGGTCATCGGTATAGCGTACTAGCGAGCTGAGTCATCGGTCGGCGTGGGTGTCGGAATCGCTGATACTCTGGGTCGAAGCGGTGTTGAGGCCGAGTGGAGTCCCCTTTGGACGATCCCCTGAACTGGACGGGCGAGGACCAAGAGCGTGCGCTGTGCGCGATCGCCCCGTGGTACGGCCTGGACTTCGGTTCGCTGACCGACGATGTCGAGATGTACCTCGACCTGGTTTGCGATGGGGAACGGGTGGTGGAGATGGGCGCAGGCAGCGGCCGGATTGCGACGCCGCTGGCGGAAGCAGGCTGCCGCGTGACCGCCGTGGATTGCTCGGAGGCGATGCTTGCGGCCGGCGAAGCGCGGATGCGTGAGGCGGGCGTCGAAGTTGTCCGCGGCGACATGCGTTGTCTCTCTCTGAGCGAGGAATTCGACCTTGTGGTCTTTGGCCTTTCGACCTTCCAGCATTTGCTGATGCGATCGGATCAGTTGTCGGCCTTGCGCTCGGCGCGACGACAACTAGCCGACCATGGGCGATTGGTGATCGACTGGACCGCGCCGCGCGCTGATGATGTTGATCCGAGGCCCGCTGTCATGCAAGTGGAGTGGGTGCGCGAAGCGCCGACGGGTGAGCTGGTCACGAAGAGCGCGGCGCAGGAGTTGGCGCTCAATCGCGCTTGCGGCAGCGCTCTTGATCGGGCGCTCGCGATCGCTTGGATCACCTACCAGTACGACGCCGTCAACGAGTCGGGCCTGTTGCGCCGCTCGCTGGCGCGGTTCCCGTTGCGAGTGAATCTGACGGCGGGTGAGATGGCGGGCCTACTGTCTGAGTCGGGACTGAGACCGACGCAGTGGTTTGGATCGTGGCAGTTCGATGAGGTTGGTGATGGTGATCGACTGATCGTGGTGGCGGAGGCGGCCGAATGAAGGCTGGGAAGATCGTCTTCGGCTTTGGGATCATGCTGTTGGCGGCCCTGATTGTCGCTTGCGGTTCGAACCCGAATGAGCATGTGCAGTCGAACGAGTACTTCCGCCCCTCGGTCTCGGGAGATGACCAGCAAGAGGCGGTCGCGGAGTCGGGGCAAGAGGAACCGCAGGAGCAGGAGACCCAGCGGTCTGAGCGGGACGAGGAGTCCGAAGACGAGCAGCGGGATGCGGCGCCCGAGAGTCAGTCGGCGCAAGATGGGGAGGAAGAGGCTGAGGATGGGGCAGAGCAAGCGGATGATGAGCAGGACGAGCAGGATGCTGCTCCGCTTGAGACGTCGGAGGATGTGGTTCGGCGTTTTGCGAGTCCGACCTATGGCTACTCGTTGGAGCTGATCTGTTCTCCGTTCTGCGATGCCAGTTCGACCGGCATCGACCGTGTGATGTTCCGCTCGGAGAACGGGCGCGCGCTGATCAGCATTGAGGTGTATGAGGATGAGGCGTCGGAGTCTGCGGAACTGCTCAGATCGTTGCTCGCGCTGGAGGGCGACCTGGAGTTTACTGAGCTGGAGGAGACGTCGACGATCACTGGAGAGCCGGTCGAGCGGTTCAGCTGGGAAGAGGATCGCCGGGCGACGGGCGGCTTCCACGTTCGCTGGCAGGCGATGCTGATTCGGGCAGATGACCTGGCGATCGTGCTGCGCGCCGGTTCGGTGATGGAGGACTACGAGGGCGTGGCGTTCGCGCTGGATCGGGCGATGAACTCGTTCATCCTGCCGCTTGAGATTGCAGGTCGGCCGGGGCTCTACGAACGCTTTGATTTCACGATCTCCTACGACCCGGTTGACTTCGCGCAGGAGTTCGGGCAACCGACGAATGCGCCGCCGAGCAAGGAGGCGGGCATTTTCGTCCTGCAAACAACCACGGCGTTGAAGGCGGTGTTGACCTGGCAGGTGCTGGGCGAGGCGTTCTACGACGGGGACACGGCGATTTCGCAATCGTTGCAAGACGCGCTGGGGATCGAGAACGTGAGCGGCTTCCGTGACGGGGGCGAGGTGGACGGCGCGCCGGCTCGCACCGGAGAGACAGAGACGCAGTTTGGCGAGGGCGTGATGAAGATTCAATCGTTTGCCTGGTACTGTCGCGAGGGCGGGCGTGAGTTTGTGTTGCATGCGCTCGATTCGGACGATCCGGAGTCCGTAGCATTAGGGTTGATCGAGAGTTTCCGCTGCACGATGGAGCGTGCCGAGGAAGCGGAAGAGGACGGGGAATAGCGGAGCAAGCCTGATGCAGCGATCGGCGCAGCGAGGACCGGGTCCGCGACCGATCACTATCGCCCTGGATGCGATGGGCGGCGACAACGCGCCGGCCACAATCGTTCGGGGCGCACTCAGCGCCGCTCGCGATCGCGACGTGGACATCATCCTGGTGGGACGCGGTCGAGAGATCCGCAGCCTGTTGCCCGCGCCGCAACGTAACCTGAGGATTCACGAGGCGTCGGAGGCGATTGCCATGGACGCGCCGCCGACCGCGGTGCGGCGGATGCGCGATTCGTCGATCATGGTCGGACTCGGGCTCCTCGCGGACGGCGAGGCGGACGCGTTTCTTTCGTTTGGCAACACGGGCGCGGTGATGGCTGGTTCGCTGTTTTCGTTGGGCAGGGTGCCGGGCGTCGCCCGGCCGGCGCTGGGCGCGCTGTTCCGCAACGGACGCGGGACGACATCGCTGCTGCTGGATGTCGGGGCGAACGTCGAGGCGCGGCCGCAGTATCTCTGCCAGTTTGCGACGATGGGTCGGGCCTACGTCGAGCGGGTCTTGCGGCATCGCAATCCGAGCGTGGGCTTGCTCAACGTCGGTGAGGAAGAGATCAAGGGCACGAGTTTGCACCAGGAGACGTACCGCCTGCTGGAGCGGCAGGAAGCGAACTTCGTGGGGAACATCGAGGCGGACCGGATGGTGGCCGGGGTGGCGGACGTGATCGTCTCGGATGGGTTCACCGGGAATGTGGCGGTCAAGCTGACCGAGGGCGTGGCGGAGCAGTTGTTCGGCGAACTGAGGCGCAGCATCCAGTCGAGCCTGGTCCATATGGCGGGGGCCTGGTTGATGCGCGGGGCGTTCCAGGGACTGCGGGCGCACTGGGATTATGCCAAGGTTGGCTCGGCGCCGCTGTTCGGGATCGATGGCGCGGTGTTGGTTGGCCATGGCCGGGCGAACGCGGAAGCGGTGAGCAGCGGGATTCGTTCGGCTCGCAGCGTGGTTGAAGCGGGGGTGGTCGACGCGATTCGCGACGCGGTCGCGGGGACGGCGCCGGTGGACGACGATTTCGATCAGCCATCGCCGGAGCGGAGCGATGGTCAGGTGAGTGACACTTGGCGCTACGAACGGCGCTGAAGTGCCGCCCGGGCGCAGGCCGATAGGATACATTTGACGGGTTAGCGTTGCACAAATTGGTACATCACTTGGAGGAGAGAGATGGCAAAGCCCGAGGAAGTGACGGACGCAAGCTTCCAGGCAGACGTCAAGGACAACGACCTGCCGGTGTTGGTGGATTTCTGGGCGCCGTGGTGCGGACCCTGCCGCATGGTCGCGCCGATCGTCGACGAGCTGTCGGAGGAGTATGACGGCCGGGTGGCGTTCTACAAGCTGAACACGGACGAGAACCCGGGCGTCGCGACCGAGTACGGGATCCGCAGCATCCCGACGCTGCTGGTGTTCAAGAGCGGCGAGGTGGCCGGCCAGATCGTCGGTTTCCGGCCGAAGAGCGACCTGGCGAAGCGACTCGACGAGGTCCTCACCTAGGCATTCGAGCCTTCCCCCCAACCAGGACCGCCTCAGGCTTTGGCAGCTCCCCCTGCAAGGGGGAGCTGGTTGCCGTATCCTGCGCTGGTTACACCGTGAGACTCGAGAGATGAGGCAATCCTGATGAAGGTCGGCGTTCACTTCAACTACCAGAACTACAGCGACTGGGACCGATTCGAGGCACAGGCGGTCTCGGAACGACCGCAGATCAGCGACCAGCAGGTCTACGAGGAAGAGATTCACCTCGGTGGACTGGTCGAACCGCTCGGATTCGACTCGTACTGGTGCATCGACCACCACTTCTCGCCCTACATCATGACATCGGGGGCGATGCAGAATCTGACGTACTTTGCCGGCAAGACGGAGCGGATCGACTTCGGCACGATGGTGATCGTTCTGCCGTGGTACGACCCGGTGGCGATTACGGAACAGATCACGGTGCTCGACAACATGTTGCAAGGCCGCAAGCTGACGCTGGGCCTGGGCCGCGGCGCGGCGAAGCGTGAGTTCGAGGCGTTCCGCTCTCCGATGGGGGAGTCGCGGGACCGGTTCATGGAGTCGCTCGAGGTCGTGCGCAAGGGTCTGACCCAGGAGTTCTTCTCGCACGAGGGCGACTTCTACACGATTCCGGAGACCACGATTCGACCGCGTCCGCGCAATCCGCAGTCGCTGCTCGATTCGATGCGAGTCGCCTGGATTTCCCCGGAGACGCTGGAGATCGCGGCGAACGCGGGTCTGGGCATGCTGTTCACGAACAGTAAGCGGTGGGAGGAGTACCAGGCCGACGTGCTGCGGTTCAACCAGATACGTGTGGAGCGTGGCTGGCAGCCGAAGCAGCCGACGGTGGTGGCCAACGTGGCCTGCTTCGACACCGAGGAAGAGGCCTGGGCGGTGATGCTGGAGCACACGGGCAAGTTCCAGGAGAGCGTGGAGCGTCACTACCACTTCTCGGAGTCGGCGCGCTTCGCGGCGACCAAGGGCTACAAATACTACGCCGAGTTCGGTAAGACGAACGAGAAGACGACGCCCGAGCAGCGGGCCCAGTTCGCGGCGATGCCGCAAGCCTGGGGCACGCCGGAGCAGGTGCTCGAGAAGCTGAAGCACATCCAACAGATGACTGCGGCGGAAGAGCTGATCATGAATTTCCGGGTCTCGGGCGGGATGCCGGCCGAGACGGCTGAGCGGAGCATGAGGCTGTTCGCCTCGGAGGTGCTGCCAGCGATTCATGCGCTTGAGGGCACGATGCCGGAGGAGCTCTCGGGCCGGGCGGCGGGCGAGCCGGTACCGGCCGACTAGGCGATGACCGCTGTTGAGCTGCAAGGCAGATGCGAGCCGCGCTTCGAGGCGGTTCGGGACGCGTTTGCGGCCAACTGGTCTGAGCATGGTGAGGTGGGCGCCTCGCTGTGCGTGATCGTCGGTGGGCAGAGCGTCGTCGATCTGTGGGGCGGGCACGCCGACGCGGAGCGCACGCGTGTCTGGGAGCGCGACACGATCGCCAACGTCTATTCCTCGACCAAGGGGATTGCTGCGGTTGCCGCGGCGATGCTCGTCGATCGTGGGCAGCTCGATGTCGAACGTCCGGTGGTTGACTATTGGCCGGAGTTTGGGCAGGCGGGCAAGGCGGAGATCAGGGTTCGGCAGTTGCTGACGCATGAGGCGGGGTTGGCCGGTGTCGATGAGGAGTTGCCCGACGGTGGGGTGCTCGATTGGGACCGGATGATTGGGGCGCTGGAACGGCAGGCGCCGATGTGGACGCCGGGCGAGGGGATGGGCTATCACGCGATTACCTACGGCTGGTTGGTGGGCGAGGTGATTCGGCGGATCGACGGCCGGACCTGCGGTGAGTTTGTGCGCGATGAGATTGCCGGACGGTTGGGTGTCGACTTCTTCATCGGTTTGCCGGAGTCTGAGGATTCCCGTACTGCGGATCTGATTGCTGCTCCCGGCGCGGGGCCGATTGGCGTTGCCCCACAGGACAACCTCGCGGCGCGGGCGCTGGGATTGGCGGCGCCGCGCTTGGCGGGGACCGTGAACTCGCGTGAGTGGCGTGGGGCTGAGCTTCCGGCTGCCAATGGTCACGGGAATGGGCGATCTGTGGCGACGATCTACTCCGCGCTTGCTCAGGGCGGCGGCGGTTTGCTGTCGCAGGATGCGATCGAGGCTTGCGGGCCGACCGAGTATGCAGCGCGCGAGGACATGGTGTTGGGATTCCTGGTTCGGCGATCGTTAGGATTTATCTTGAGCACGGCCGGCGGGCGCTATGAGTGGGGACCGAACGCTCGGACCTTTGGACACTCGGGCGCGGGCGGATCGCTGGGCTTTGCCGATCCCGATGCCGAGATCGGGTTTGGCTATGTGATGAACCAGATGTCGGCCGGGCTGGGGGCGGACCCCCGGTGGAAGCCGATGATCGACGCGGTGTACGCCAGCCTCTAGTTGATTGGCTCTCGTTGTTTGCCGGCTAGGCTGCGAACCTCCTGTCTCGTCGGTTGAGGTAGCTGCGAAGTTCCTCCAGGACTTGCTCTCGCCGATTCTCGGTCCAACCCATCTCTTTGGCGATGGCGAGCGCCGGTTGACGGGTACCGGAGGCGAACGGACCGGTCGCTTCGTGGAATGTGTTGATGTGGACTCGGGAGACGCCGGTTGCGATGATTCGCTCGGCGAACGTCCTGGCGTTGTTGAGCGGGAGCAGCGGCGCGACGTTGATGCGGGTGCGGAAGCCGGCCTCGGTGAGTTGTTGCAGGGCTTCGAAGCGGCGGTCGATGCTGGCGCACTGGGGTTCGAATCGCTTGCGGACCTCGTCGGAGTCGGTGGTGATGCTGATCGTGATGTTGATGTGGTCGAACTGCTTGAAGAGGTCGATGTCGCGGGTGACCAACGGGCTGCGCGAGAGGACAGCCAAATGCGCGCCTCGCTCAGCGAGGATCGGCAGTAGGGAGCGAGTCAGTTCCAGCTTGGCTTCGATGGGCTGATAGGGGTCGGTGGCGCTGCTCATCAGAACGGTCTTGCCGTGGAGGTTGTGGCGGGAG
>DAOUHS010000182.1:0-3266 GCA_034428415.1 Dehalococcoidia bacterium | reverse complement strand
GATTTGGCCTCGCCGCTCACGGGCCACGCGATAAGCGACGTCGAACCATTGCGACTGCTGGCGCAGTTCGAGGACGCGCGCACGCAGGCTCGCACTTCTGAAGACTCACACCTGTCCCGGTGAGTTCGCCATCAGCTCACCCGGATTCGTGGATCAGCGAGCCCATAGGCGACGTCGGCGAGCGTGTTGACTACCACGAAGACTGTGACCAGCACCACGAGCATGCCCTGGATCAGCTGATAGTCCCTGCCGACGACACCGCCGATGAGCAGCGAGCCAAAGCCTGGGCGGGCGAATACCACCTCTACGATCACCGCGCCGGAGATCAGAAAGCCAATCTGAAGCGCGGCAACGGTAATCACCGGGATCAGTGCGTTACGCATTGCATGTCGCATCACCACGGAACGCTCTCGCAATCCCTTTGCGCGAGCCGTCCGCACGTAATCCTGGTTTAGCGTTTCCATGATCGATGCGCGCACAAAGCGGGCGAGCACCGCTGCAGTTCCGGCGCCCACAGCGATCATTGGCATAACCAGGAATTTGAGCGCTTCGACGGGATCCTCGTCGATCCCGACTCGTCCGGTGATTGGTAGCCAGCCCAGCAGCACCGCGAGTACCCAGATCAAGATGATCCCGAGCACAAAGTTTGGGATCCCGAGCGTGAACATGGTGAAACCGGTGGCGGCGTAGTCGCCCGGTCCACCTGGTTTCAGGCCAGCCACGATTCCAAGTGGGATGCCAAAGGCCAGTGCAAACAGATATCCGGCCACCGCTAGCTCTGCGCTGGGCACCAGGGCGACCCTCATCAGGTTGCTCACCTCGGTGCCCTTTGTGAACGAGGGCCCAAAGTCGCCACGCACAGCACCGGCCAACCAATCGATGTACTGCTGAATCAGCGGCTCGTTCAGCCCGAGCCGTTCGCGCACCTGCTCGATGTCTTCGGCGCTCGCGTCGGTGCCGACCAGCAACAACGCCGGGTCGCCCGGAATCAAGCGCATGACGAAGAAGACCAGGATGCTGGCCAGGACCACCGTCACGATGCCTTGAGCGAGGCGCCGAATCAGGAACGAACTCATGGACAACGCTCCTTTGGCAGCCGACCATACCGAATCTTCAGCAGGCGGGCAGCGAGCGCTCGCCAGGTGGCGCCGACAACCGCATGGACAGCACTAGTGGACGCGTGCTGAGCGGCTGCCGAGTGCTCCCGGAGATCCGGGCGAAGCCAATCGATCGGCTACGCCTTCAGCCAAAGGTCCTCCTTGAAGACCTTGCCGGACACAATCTGGGAGTAGAAGCCGCCCACGCGGTCGTGGTTGTAGGCGCCGACGTTGGCAGCGCCGGCGTAGGGGAGCAGCCACGGCGACTCAGCGTAGAGCTCGTTCCAATCAGTGAACAATTGTTGCCGCTCCGCAGGCGTCGGTCGTGAAGCGAAGCCTTCCAGAATTGCCGTGTACCTATCCGAGATCTCAGCCACCGCGTTGACCGGCTGACGGAACTGATAGTTCATGTTCGGCAGTGTCTCCGGCTCCATCCAGAAGAAGCCGGTGCTCGCCATGTACAGACCGGGCATCTGACCGGCCAGGAAGAGCTCGATCCATTCCGCCCGGTCGATCACCTTGATTGTGACCTCCAGTCCGATCGCGTTGAAGTTTGCCTGGATGATCTCCGGTGCACCGGCGGGGAGCCAGCCCTCGAAGATATGCATGTCCAGTTCCGTGCCCACCAGTCCAGCCTCTTCCAACAGTGCTCGGGCACCTTCAGGGTCATAGGCAAGGTCGTCATACTGTGGGTCATACGCGCTCGAGTGCGGCGGCCACATCTGGTTGACGATTGGCATGACGCCGTAGAACACGTCCTCGTGGATCCGCTCGCGGTCGATCGCCTTTTGCAGCGCCCGCCGGAAGCGCGGATCGTCGTTCGCCGGGTGACCGCCGCCGAGTGCGGTCTGGGTCGGTCCCACGACCCAGTAGCCGCCGACTGCGCCGACGAAGGTGGTGAGGTGCTCTAGCTCGCTCATGCGGTTGTATTGCGGCAGAGGAATAACGGCCATGTCGAGCTCTCCGCTCTCCAAAGCCAGCACAATTGTGTCCTCGTCAGCAATCTTGCGGTACTCAATCGAGTCGAGGTGAGGCTGCACGTAGTGATTCTCGTGCGGGACCGACACCCACTTTGCGCCTGGTTCCCATTGGTCGAAGTCGAACTTGAAGGCGCCGCTGCCATTGACTTCCTCCATGGCGGCGAGAGCTGTGATGCTGTCGGAGTCAGCGATTGGTGCGAAGGTAATCAGGTCGTAGATGACCGGCCCTGGCCAGTTCGAGTGGTTGAACTGCACTGTCACGTCGTCAATCACGTCGATCGAATCGAGATACACACCTGCAAGTCCGCGCACCTGACTGTTTGGAGTGTCCTCCCAGTTCATCGCCTCGTAACTGAGCTTGACCGCCTCGGCGTTGAGCGGCTTGCCATTGTGGAACTCGAGGCCCGGACGCAACTTGAAGATCGTGGCCGTCGCGTCGCCATTCTGCTCCCACGATTCCGCCAGCCGGGGCTCCGGCTCCAACGTGTCTCCACGCTGCGCCAGCCAGTCCCAGATCGAGGCGTCCGGCGGCTGAGTGAAACGGCCCTCGGCGATCGCGTATGGCAGCGTCACGTCATCTTCGAAGTTCGTCGTGTCGCCCGCGATCAGCCTGCCGCCCTTCCGCGGTCCATCGTCCGCCTGCTGAGCCTGGGCGACGGCGGCCTGCTGCTGTTGTTGCTCCTGCTGCTGAGCGGGAGCAGCCTGTTGCTGCTGTTGTTCTTGCTGCTGAGCCGGAGCGGCCTGCTGCTGCTGCTGTTGCTGCTGCGCCTGAGCGGCGGCCGGCGCCGCCTGCTGGCCGTCGTCATCGTCCCCACAGCCGATCAGTATCAGGCCACTCGCGCCAATGCCCGCCCGGGCCGAGGCTTGCAGCATCGACCGTCGGCTGTACTTTCGTTTCTTGATCCGTTGCCAATAGTTTCGCTCGCTCATGTCTCACTCTTTCCTGTAGATGTAACCGGTGCACAAGGTCTCGGCAGTATGCCTAGCTGAGTTCGCCTTTGCAACTCTGGTCAGCGGACGTTGCGGAGCCTTGGATCGAAGGCGTCTCTTATGCCGTCTCCGACGAAGTTGAACGCGATCACCATCAGGATGATGGCTCCCGCTGGGCCGATCATTGGCCAGCCATTGCGACGGATCAGGGTGTTGTAGGCGTCCGAGACCATCCCGCCCCAGGCGGGCGTCGGCGGCT
>DAOUHS010000181.1:0-3761 GCA_034428415.1 Dehalococcoidia bacterium | reverse complement strand
GATCTCGTTCCAGTCGACGAGAGTAACCCAATGGTGCTTGGCGGCCTCCTCGCGCAGCATCTTGTTGGTGTCGCGTTCGAAACTCAACAGCGGTTCGCGCGGCGGGAATTGCCGTGTGACCACGATCAGGTGGCGGACGCCTTCCGCCGCGTCGAGCAGCCTGCGGAAACCCTTGGCGTCGAGGAAGCTAGTTCCGACAGCCTGGAAGATTACGGTGTCGCGGAGACCGTTCTGGGCCATGTCTGCTTGGAGGATGGCGATCGCGGTGTGCGCCAGCCGGCCGACTTCGGCGTCGACCTCGATACCCACCTCCTGTAGACGCGATCGCGCTCCGACCATGACCGAGTCGCCGATCGCGAGCGGTGGAAGGCCGAACTGCAGTGTCAGCACCGCGGGGAATCCCGAGGATTCCTGCAGATGTTCGAGCAACAGGATGAAATCCCGGCTTTCTAACTCCGCGCCATCCCAGACCCAGGTCGGGGCTGCATCGAGCGGACCGCCGGACTCCGCGGTCAAGCGAACCGGCAGTTCGACGAAGAATGTGGACGACTTACACAGGCGCTGTTCTTCTCCGCCCGAGTCCCAGATCGCGCAGCCCTGGCCAACCTGTTCCATGCGAACGAAGGCGCAGGGAGCCGTGCCTGGGCAGGGCACGGTGAGGACATCGCCCGGGTGGAGCATGTTGAGTGCGCGGTCGCCGTTGAGTTCAATGAATTCGTTCCTGCTGAGGTCGAAGCGGCTCATCACTCCGTAGGGAGAGTCTCCCGCCTCGACGGTGTAGTTGGCGAAGTACTCGCCGGGCGGGTATTGAATTAAGGGCTCGTCGGCCGCCAGTCGGGCTTCCGGTTCTGCTTTGTCCTGGTTGATGGACTGCGGGCGAGCTGCCGCAATGGATCGATCTTCCTGGTCTGACGGCGATCCCGATCGCGCTCCTGCTTCTGTGCCGAGTTGTTCCGGAATCGAACCCGTCTGCAGCATGAATGCTGGAGTCCGGTCGGCTCGGACGACCGGTCGAGCGACCACCGTACGGGCGGGAGGCAGCTCGTCGTCGGAGTCGTCGACAACCGTGGTGGTGTTAGCGGATTGCTCGGCGGCGGCTGAGAACAGCAGGTCGGCTGGCGAGCGTCCAGGCAGCAGCGTGAAGCCGACCAACAGGGCCAGGAACACGGCGAGTGCAAAGGAGGCGGTGATTGTCGCCAGGGCGCCGGGACTGGCGAGTGCTCGGCGGTACCGCTCTTTGCTCCAGAACTGCGGACGGCGCATGGGCACTTCGACGAGCCGGTAGCTGAGCTCGGAGAGAACAAATGTCGCCAGCAGGCCGACCGCGACGATCGCGACTGTGTTGGGGACGAAATTGAACTCCCACTGCAGGGCGAGCATCACGGGCCAGTGCCAGAGGTAGATGCTGTAACTGCGCTGTCCCAGCCAGCGGAGGGGTGAGATCTCCAGCATTCGACCGAGCAGCGAACCCGGACGAACGACGAACGCCACCAACACGATCGCGCAGAGCGAGGTGAGCAGCAGGCCCCAGGGATACATCCAATCGGTCCAGTGACGAGCGATGACCATGATCCCGACGATCACGACCATGCCGAGCAGCGCGACCAGGTCCATCGCGTAGCCGACTGGCTTGCCCCAGGTGTATCGCCACGGTTTCCAGAACAAGCCGACGGCGACGCCGATCAGAATGGTGAAGGCACGCGGGTCGCTGCCGAAGTAAACACGGGACGGATCGTCGCCGGGGGTGAAGAGGATGACCATCCAGATCACGGACATCGCGGCGAGTCCGGCGACGATGCACCAGAGCCAACGCAGGTTGAGAAAGCGCATGACCAGCGCGAAGAGGATGGGCCAGATAATGTAGAACTGTTCCTCGACCGCAAGCGACCAGAGATGCCGCAGTTGCGAGGGGCGCTCGAACATCTCGAAGTAGGAGACGCCGCGGATGATGAGGTCCCAGTTGGTGACGTAGATCGCGGCCATCAGCACGTCGTGCAGGTGTTGGCCCAGCGTGCCCTGGAGCATGATCGCCGCGTAAATCGTGGTGACGACGAGTACCAGCGCCAAAACAGGTAACAGACGCCGCGCACGGCGCAGCCAAAACTTCGCGAGATCGGTGTTTGAGTCGCGTTCGCGTTCCGATACTAGGAGCGCCGTAATCAGGAATCCGGAGACGACGAAGAAGACGTCAACGCCGAGGAATCCGGCCGGCAACCAGGAGACTCCGGCGTGGAACAGGACGACGGCCAGTGCGGCGAGGCCACGAATGCCGTCGAGGCCCGTGAGATGAGGGAGGCCGCGCTCGCCAGCAGCCGAATCCGCTCGTGGTTCGATCGCTGCGCCTGACATCGTCGTCACATCCGGAAGACGCCGAAGTTGGATTCAGGAACTGGCGCGTTGCGTGCGGCGGCGAGTCCGACGCCGAGCGCCTGTCGCGTGTCGATTGGATCGAGGATGCCGTCGTCCCAGATTCGGGCTGAGCCGTAGTAGGCCGCGCCTTCCTCCTCGTACTTCTCCAGGGTGGGCGCCATGAACTCGCGTTGCTCGTCGGGGGACATTTCCTTCCCCTGCCGGGCGAGGGCATCCTGGCGGATGGTGAGCAGCACGTTGGCAGCCTGTTCGCCGCCCATCACCGAGACTCGGGCGTTGGGCCAGGTCCAAAGCAGGCGCGGCGAATAGGCTCGGCCGCACATGGCGTAGTTGCCGGCGCCGAACGAACCGCCGAGCACGATGGAGAACTTTGGCACCTCAGCGCAGGCGACGGCGGTGACCATTTTGGCACCGTGCTTGGCGATGCCTTCGTGTTCGTATCGGCGGCCGACCATGAATCCGGTGATGTTCTGAAGGAAGAGCAGCGGTGTCCCGCGCTTGGCGCAGAGCTGGATGAAATGCGCGCCTTTGAGCGCCGACTCTGAGAACAGAATGCCGTTGTTCGCCACGATCCCGACCGGATGACCCATCACCCTCGCGAACCCACAGACGAGCGTACTGCCGTATGAGGGCTTGAACTCATGGAATCTGGAGCCATCCACAATCCGTGCGATCAGCTCTCGCACGTCATACGACTTGCGAGTCGATTGGGGGACGATGCCGTAGATCTCATTGGGGTCATAGAGGGGCGGCTCGATCTGTTCCGGTGGCGTGATCGGCCAGTCGGCTGCGGCCTCGCTGCCGAGATTGGCGACGGCGGCGCGGACGAGTTCGAGGGCATGTTCATCATCTTCTGCGAGGTGGTCGGCGACGCCGGAGATTTGCGTGTGGACGAGTCCGCCGCCCAGCTCTTCCGCCGAGATCTCTTCGCCAGTTGCGGCTCGGACCAGTGGCGGTCCGCCGAGGAAGATGGTGCCGACGCCGTCGACGATGATCGCCTCGTCGGACATGGCGGGGACGTACGCGCCTCCGGCGGTGCAAGAACCCATCACGGCGGCGATCTGAGGGATGCCCTGCGCCGACATCGTGGCCTGGTTGTAGAAGATGCGGCCGAAATGGTCGCGGTCGGGGAAGACATCGGCCTGCATCGGCAGGAAGGCGCCGCCCGAATCGACGAGGTAGACGCAAGGCAAGCGGTTCTGTGCCGCGATCTCCTGCGCGCGGAGATGCTTCTTGACCGTGATCGGGTAGTAGCTGCCGCCCTTCACCGTCGCGTCGTTGGCGACGATCATGATCTCGCGACCGGAAGCGCGCCCGATCCCGGTGACGATCCCAGCTCCAGGCGCCTCGTCGCCGTACATGCCGTCGGCGGCGAGTGGTGAGAGTTCAAG
>DAOUHS010000180.1:0-5839 GCA_034428415.1 Dehalococcoidia bacterium | reverse complement strand
TGGGCTGGAAGATCGTTGACTGGCGACACGACATGGTCCCTTGCGAGGTGCCCGGTCAAGAACTGGTCGCAGGGACGCTCGAGACGCTGGAAGGCTCAACGTTCGACGGACGAACCGTCCGGTTGCACTTCGAGGCCAATGCGTCGGTCGAGGAGGAGTTCGACGAAATCGTGGTCGAGGGCACGCCGCCGCTCAAGCTGCGTTTCGAAGGCGGCGTCTTCGGAGATGATGCGACCGCGGCCTCCGTACTGAGGGCAGCTCGCGTGATCCCGCATACCAGGCGGGGTTTGATGACGGTGTTGGATCTGCCGCTGCGTTAAACTGAGTGCCCGGTGGATCGAGACTCCCGCCTGCGCGGGAATGACGGGGTTCGCCAAGCGCCGAGAGGGAATCGCCATGACATTCGACGACAGAGAGTTTCGTAATGCGTTGGGGATGTTCCCGAGCGGAGTCACGGTGGTCACGACCGGGACCGATCCAAATTTCGTCGGCATGACGGCACAGTCCTTCTCGTCGCTGTCGCTCGATCCGCCGCTGGTGCTGGTCTGTGTGGACAAGGGCGCGAGCGTGCTGCCGCTGCTCAAGGAGACCAGCGCGTTCACGGTCAACATCCTGCCCGACACGGCGATGGACACGTCGAACTTCTTCGCCAGCAGCAAGCGTCCGCCGCCACCGCATCAGTTTGATGAACACGAGCACGCGCTGGGTGAGACGGGTCAGCCGCGGCTCGCCAGCGCGACGATGGTCTTTGACTGCACAATTCACTCCGTGCTCGAGGGCGGCGACCACGAGATCATCGTGGGCGAGGTCAAGGCGTTCGAGAAGCAGTCGGACGACGAGCCGATCCTGTTCTACGGCGGCAACTATCGCAAGATGGGTCCGCCCGACCCGTCGATGAGCTGGTAGCGCGGCACTGGGCTCTGTCATGTGCGTGCAGGAGATGGACGACCGGCCGCTACTGGCGACCGATCCGCCGCTGCCCGCCGACGACTTTGTTCCAGCGCTCTGGGTCCCGCTGACACGAGCGTTGCGCGCGCGGCGTCGGTTGATCCAGATGGTTGAGTCCCTGCCTGCGCCGCAATGGCTGAAGGAATCGGCGGCGCCGGCGTGGTCGCGTCGAGATGTTCTAGCTCACGTCACTGCATCCGATCGCCGATATCACGACGTGTTGATCGCTGTGCTGAACGGATCGCCGTTGGAGGATTGGAAGCCAGATCCCGCGCTACCGAGTCCCGAGCTAGATCGCGCGAACGCTCTGAATGCGGAGAGATTCATTGGCCAGCCGCTTGAATCGCTGGCCGAGCAGCTCCAGGCGGGTGCCGAGAAGTCGACGATGTACTTTGCCGCGCTGACGGAGGATCAGGTGTTGATGCGGATGGGATTCGCCGCCAACGCGTTATCGCTATTGGAGGCCTGGGCATCGCACGACAACGACCACGCGGACGACATCATCAACGGTCCGAAGATGATGCGAACGCTGTGACAGAGCGGGGAAGTTGCTCAGTTCTTGCCTCTAGCGCTGAATCCGCAACCGAGCTTCCAGCAATCGCTCGACCTTAGAAACCTCTAGTCGGTCAACAAAGGCATCAACCAGCGCTTGAGCCATTGAGTCGGCGCCCTGGGTCATCAGCATTTGCAGGAGACCTCGCTTGGGTCGGACGAGCGTGGTTCGCTTCTCGATCCCGACTGCGTCGGCCGCCCACTCGACGGCGTCGCTGAGATCGCCGAGCTTGTCGACGAGGCCGAGCTCGTGGGCCTCGGCACCGGTGTGGATTTCTCCGGAGGCGAGTTCGGCGACTCGATCGCGATCCAAGTCAGGCCGGCCCTCGGCGACGATGTCGACGAAACGTTCATAGACCGAGTGGATCAGCGCGTCGAGCTTCTCGTCCTCTTCAGGAGTGTTCTCACGGAAGGGCGATCCCATGTCCTTGAATTCGCCGGCGGCCCGGGTGCGCATTTTGACGCCCACGCGGTCGAGCGCCTCGGAGATCATCGGCGCGGTCCAGATCACGCCGATCGATCCGACCACGGAGGTCGGCAGGGCGAAAATCGGGTTCGCTGCGCAGGCGATCATGTAGCCGCCCGACGCTCCGACACCACGGATCGCTGCGGCGACCGGCTTCTTGTCGGAAAGTCGCTTGGCTGCGAGGTAGAGGGCTTCGGACGCGGCTGCGCCGCCTCCTGGCGAGTCGATGTCGAGCACAACCGCCGGGTAGCGCTGGTTCTCGGCGATGCTGTTGAAGGTGCGGGCGAGCTCGCGCGGGTTGAGTCGGGCGCCGATCTGTCCGGCCACCTCAACGACGGCGACGCGCGGCGGGAAGACGTACTGCTCGAAGTCCATGATTTGTGATCCAATCTTCGTCGGCATTGGCTCAGTGTATGAGCGAGTTGCCCTTGCGTTGACTGTGTAACGGCTGAGCGCGATGATCTGTCACACTGGCCGCAGAGCACGCACGATGATTCTGCGCTGTGGCGCGCAAAGGAGACCGCTGTGACCGAAGCCGTCGTCTGTCCGCTGTCGGAACTGCCGCCGGGCGAAGTCACCGCTGCTGATCTTGACGGTACCCGGGTTTGCATCGCGAATGTGCACGGCGAGATCTTCGCGGTCCAGGACAAGTGTCCTCACCTGTTTGCCCCGCTCTCGGTCGGCGAGCTCAAGAACGCGCACATCGTCTGCCCCTGGCACGACTCCGAGTTCGACATGCGCACCGGCCAGACCAAGTCCTGGCTGCCCAACGGCTTCTGGAACATCATTCACAAGCTGATGCCACCGCCGCCGCCGTTCATCAAGAACAAGATCGAGCCGGACTCAATCCAGACGTTCAAGACCCGCGTCTCGGACGGGACGATCTACGTCTCGGACGACTAGTCGCGCGCGCCGGCTAATACATGAGCAGGTTGGCAGGAACCAATCGCTGTTCGAGTGGGTCAACCGCGAGTGCCAGCCCCTCGAGCGTGTAGGCACCTAACAGCGCCGGAGCATTGTCAGCGCCGAACGCGACCAGCGTGACTTCTCGCTGCCCGTCTATCTCCACCCAGGCGCGGCCAACCTCCATCTCCACTTGGCTTCCGTCTGCCAGCAGAAATCGCCGCGTTCCAATGGGACGGACTCCAAGCTCCCTCAACAACGGACCCGGCAACGTTGTGTAAGCCGCACCCGTATCAACGGTTGCTTCAACTGCACGACTCGGTCCGCCTTCAAGCGATTCGATCTCTAGAGGCCAACTGAACGTACCCATGTCATGATCGTAGTAGCGATGCAACCCGTCGAATCCCCTCAGTCCGCTGCAAACCCTTGCCCAAAGGCGACGTTCCGATGTCGGCTAGAACCCCCGGAAGTTCGGCTCGCGCTTCTCGGCGAAGGCTTTGGGGCCTTCCTTAGCGTCCTCGGTTGAGCGGGCAATGACCATGGCGTGGTCGGCCATTTCAAGGGACTCGTGCAGGCCGGTTTCGGCGGAGCGGTAGGCGAGCCGCTTGATCATCTGGACCGAGACGGCAGGCATCCTGGAAATCTGACCGGCCAGCTCGAACGTCGCAGGCATCAGCTCGTCGTGTTCGACGACCTGGCTGACGTAGCCCATCTCGAGCGCTTCCTCGGCGGTGAAGATCTTGCCGGTCCACATCAGCTCGAGCGCTTTGGACATGCCGACGATGCGGGGCAGGTAGAAGGCGCCGCCGTCGCCCGGGATCAGGGCCATGCGGACGTAGGCCATGCCGAACTTAGCTCGGTCGGATGCGATTCGCAGGTCGGCCATCGAGGCCATGTCCATGCCTGCCCCAACCGCCGCCCCATTGACCGCGGCGATGTATGGCTTTTCGCAGTTGAACAGGGCTCGCGGGACTCGCTGGACGGAGTTGCGTAGCGAGTTGCGGTTCGCTGCGGGCGCGTTGGGGTCGCCGCCGAGGACGTCGGCGCCGGCTCGCTCACGACCCACGTCGGCACCCGAGCAGAAGCCGCGGCCCTCGCCGGTGACGATGATCACACGCACGTCCTGGTCGACCGACGCGCGATTGATCGACTCCTGCCAGGCGTCGAGCATTTCGTTGGAGAAGGCGTTCAGCTTCTCCGGTCGGTTGAGGGTGATGACGGCGATGTGATCCTGGACGTCGTAGAGCAGTTCTTCGGTCATGGTCGGGGAATTCCGCCTCTCGCTGTTCGGACCTGTTCGATGCTGTTCGAGTTTGGCCTAGTTCATCCGCATGCCGCCGTCGACATTCAGAGACTGTCCCGTGATGTTGTTCGCCTGGTCGGAGGCGAAAAAGGCGACGGCATTGCCGATGTCCTCCGGCTTCTGTTCGCGGCCGAGCGGCATGTTGGAGGCGATGACAGCCTCAAAGCGCTCACGGCGATCGACGACTTCTTCAGTGTGGTCGCCGGCAAACATGCCCTCGATCTGGCGCCAGAGATCAGTCCAGAGCAGACCCGGGCAGACCGCGTTGACGTTGATGTTGAATCGGCCGAGCTCGGCGGCCTGGGACTGAGTGATGCTGATCGCCCCGGCCTTGGAGGCCGAGTACGATGCCATCCCGCCACCGATTCGTCCGGCGATTGAGGCGATATTGACTATCTTGCCCCCGCCCCGCTCCTTGAAGTGGGGCGCGACAGCCGAGCTAACTTTCCAGATGCCCTTGAGGTTGACCTCGTAGCAGCGGTCCCAGTCGGATTCCGTCTCTTCAACGCCGAAGTTGTCGGGCGGGACGCCGGCGTTGTTGACCAGAATGTCGATCCCGCCGAGTTCGGAGATGGCTTTCTCCACGTTGATCGAGATTGATTCCTCGCTCGTAACGTCCATTTCCAGGGACAGCGTGCTCACGCCGTACTGACTCCGGAGTTCGGCGGCGGTTTGGTCGGCCAGATCGCTGAGCAGGTCGGCAACGATGACGTTGGCGCCCTCTCTGGCCAACACGGTGGCGATGCCCTTACCAATGCCCCGGGCGGAGCCGGTCACCAATGCAACCTTGTCATCCAATCGTCCCATGATTCACTTCCAGTTCTAGTGCGAGTGCATTGATCATGGTGCACCGAATCTGCATTTCTGAGCTGCAGTTCGGCTCGCGATCAGACTAGCGGCCAGTTGCTTCAAGGGCTTGCGATGGACTCAGGTCATGAGGATCAGCAGTCCCACGGTCAACGCACTGACGGCCGCGATTCCCGAACAGGACCGGTTGATGGTCGTTGTCGAGCTCAGGGAGTATCATGACCGCCCCAATCACGCCGCGCACCGGACAGCCCCAGGCAGCAACCCGATTGGTCTGATCATGTTCCGACCCTTCGGGCCGGGGTCCGATTGTGTACGGATGTGTTCGGTCTCAGTCCAGCTTCGGTTCAGTTCATGCGCATGCCGCCATCGACATTCAGGGCCTGTCCGGTGATGTTCTTGGCGTCATCGGAAGCGAAGAAGGCGACGGCTTTGCCGATGTCTTCGGGTGTCTGTTCTCGCTGCAGCGGCATACTGGTTTCGACCGCACTCTCGAACGCAGCGCGACGGTCGACGACCTCATCGGCGTCGTCGCCGACGAGCATGGCCTCAAGCTTGCGCCACATGTCGGTCCAGAGCAGACCGGGGCAAACAGCGTTGACGTTGATGTTGTGCGGCCCGAGTTCGATGGCCTGGGACTGGGTCAGGCTGACCGCTCCGGCCTTGGAGGCTGAGTAGGCCGCGATGGTGCCACCCTGACGAGCAGCGATCGAGGCGATGTTGACGATCTTGCCGCCGCCGTTCTCCTTGAAGTGGGGAGCGAGCGCGCTGCTGACTTTCCAGATCGCCTTGAGATTGACCTCGAAGCAGCGATCCCAGTCGGACTCGACTTCGTTCTCGCTGAGGTTGTCGGGCGCGAC
>DAOUHS010000179.1:0-14283 GCA_034428415.1 Dehalococcoidia bacterium | reverse complement strand
ATCGCAGCCAGACGGTCGAGGGGCTGCGAACTGCGCTCCAGAGTCTGAAGAGCCGCAACTACTCCTACGAGCCCATCTGTGATCCTTGATACCTTATGCCCGCCGGCACTTCCACGGAACGGCCGTGCGCATATGATCGACCGCGCTACAGACCGATCGATCGCGCTGAAGGGAACCGAGAGGTCCGCTCCGGGCACCTGGGCAAGTCGGGACTTTTCCTGCCGTTCCGCGGAAACACACTCACGAAATCGATACAAATCTGGACAGATCTGGACGAATGTAGACAAATCTGGACATCTGTGGCGCGAATTCCCAGCCGTCAACGCGGAATCACCCCAACTCACCCAGAGTTTCTTCGATCAACTCCATCTTCCAGTCCTTCGACGGCTCACTCCCGGCGCCGCAGCTCACCCGACCGCTGAATCGGCCGCTCGTCGAATGCTCACTGCGAGCCTGAGTCATACTGGCGCTACAACCGGATGACAGAAGATGAAAGGGCGTTCCGATGTCGTGGGAGCCTGAGATCAAAGAAATCGAACGACGCCACGAGTTGGCCAAGCGCATGGGCGGACCGGAACGCGTTGCCGAGCAGCACGGACAGGATCGTCTGACGGTTCGCGAACGAATCGACATCCTCACCGACGAAGATTCGTTCCGCGAGCGTGGGATTCTCGCCGGCGCCGGATTCTACGACGACCAGGAGTTGGTCGGCTTTCTGCCCTCCGCCACGGTGATGGGCACAGCGCGGATCGACGGGCGGCCGGTCGTCGTGCGCGGCGCCGACTACACGGCACGACTCAAGGGTGGCTCGGAGATGGAGACCAGCAAGCTCCGAGTTCACGGCGGCGGCGGCGACAAGACCGGCGAGGCCGAACGGATGGCCTTGGAGCTGAAGGTTCCCTTGATTCGGTTGATTGATGGATTCGGCGCCGACATTCGCGCCACCGCGCAGATGGGTCGCACTTACCTGCCCGAGCTCTTCTGGCCCGAACGCTGGGGCAAGCTGATGGCCGAGGTGCCGGTCGTGTCGGCCGCGCTCGGTTCGGTCGCCGGTCTGCCCGCCGCGGAAGTACCGGCCAGCCACTTCGCCGTCATGGTCCGAGGAACCACCCAAGTCTTCGCCGGCGGTCCGCCGCTCGTTGCCCGCTCACTGGGCGAGCAAATCTCCAAGGAAGACCTGGGCGGTTATGAAGTCCACGCTCGCAGGAGCGGCGTCGTCGACAACGATGTCGCCGACGAGGGGGAGCTGTTTGCACAGATCAGGACCTTCCTCTCATATCTTCCGACCAACGTGCATCAGATGCCTCCGGTGATCGAGAGCGACGATCCTGTAGACCGCCGGGAAGAGGAGCTGCTCTCGCTCATCCCGCGTCACCGCAACCGTGGATACAGCCCGCGCAAGCTGATCGAATTGGTCGTTGACCGCGGCACCTTCTTCGAACTCAACCGCTACTACGGACGCTCACAGGTCACAGGCTTCGCCCGGATCGGCGGCATGCCGATCGGCGTCCTGGGCAACGACCCAATGCATTACGGCGGCGCGATGAGCGCTTCGGAGGCGCGCAAGTTCGAGAAGTTCGTCGACCTTTGCGATGTCTTCCATCTGCCGATCGTGAACTTCGCCGACCAACCCGGATTCCTCATCGGCCGGCCCGGCGAGGGTGTGGGCACCCTCCGCGCGGGCGTGCGCGCGGCGGCCGCGATCGACGACTCACAGGTGCCGTGGGCAACCGTCGTCGTGCGCCGCTTGTACGGCGTCGCCGGCGGCGCGCATCAGGACTTCAGCCGCTTCTGCTTCCGCGTCGCCTGGCCGTCGGCCGAGTGGGGCTCGATCCCAATCGAAGGCGGGGTGGCGGCAGCCTATCGCCGCGAGATCGAAGACGCCGCCGATCCCGATGCCCATCGAGCTGAGATTGAGGAACGCCTGATCGCGCTACGCAGCGTGTTCAGCGCGGCCGAGGCCTTCGCCGTCGAGGACATCATCGACCCGCGCGATACCAGACGGATGCTCGCCGAGTGGCTCGAAGTCGCCTACGAAACCCAGCTTCCGGCTCAGCTCGGTTTCCGGGTCCGCTACGGCATGAGGCCATAGTTGTCTGGCCACACCCGTGGGCGGTCGGAAAGCCAGATCGGCGACCTTGCTCTTATGAGGGTGCCTTGCGATGTCTGCCGACGGCGGCCGCTCGGCTTCCTGGATGGCCGGGAACCAATCATCCGCGAGCTTCGCGGTGCTTCTAGACTGTGAGTGTTCTCACTGGGCGCTCCGACTGCGCGCCCTCGTACCAAGCAGGAGCAGAGATGGACATCGCCGCACTGGAGAAATCTCCCAACGCCGACTCGTTGGTCAAAACGATCATGGAGCACGACCTCGCTCGCCATATCGTGGAGCTCGACGCGTACGGCTTCACCGTGATCCCACCGGAAAAGTTGGGCACCTCGCCCGGCTTCGCCGAGCGCTTGCGCGACGCGCTCCTGAACACCTATCAGAAGAGACACGATGTCGAAATCGACGATTGGCGCACAGCCGATCTGCCGGTGCCCAATGAACGCGCCTGGGAACTGATCAACGAAGACGACGTGATCACCGAGGCCGTGCTCAATCCGGTCGTGCTAACCATGGCGCGCTGGCACTGCGGCCAGAGCGCTCTGCTCGGCGGCACTTCATCGATCATCAAACCCCCGCACGAAAAGAACTACCTCGCGATCCACAACGACACCCACGGCGTGCCGCCGCCTCAGGCCGCGTACACGCACCTGGTCAACACGAGCTGGGTACTGACCGACTACGCCTCGCGCGAGGACGGTCCGACCGTCTTTGTCCCCGGCTCGCACCGTTGGGGCCGCGCGCCGGCGCCGCATGAGACCAACTTTTGGGAATGGGAGGGCGAAGACAAGCTGTTCGAGCCAGTCCCGATCGAGGCCAAGGCCGGCTCACTTGCCGTCTGGGGCGGTAACACCTGGCACGGCGCCATGAACCGCGAGAGCACCGGTCTGCGCGTAACGATGGTCCTCGTCTGGATCCGCTCCTACATGCAGCGTCTCAGCATGTGGAACGAAGGCGCCGTCTCGCCCGAGCGGCTCGAGCGCTACCCCGAGCTGCACAAGATTCTCGGATACGACCACCCATACCCGTTCCGCGACTACGTCGACAAGCCCGACAAGATCGCCGACATGATCGCGCCGGGTCAGGACCAGTTCGCCTAGTCGCGTTCCGACCCGGGAAGGCCAAGCTGTGGGAGAGTGTGCAGTGACAGACTCTGAGATTGACGTCACTGCGCTCTTCGGCAGCAGCGACAACCAGATCAGCAGCGGCCAGTTTCGCGGTGGACGGGCCCTCTCGGTCTTCGGAAGCAGCGAGATTGACTTGCGTCGTGCGGCCACGGGCGACGGAGGAGCCACGCTCAAGGTCATAGTCGGCTTCGGCAGTGTGAGACTACTCGTCCCTGAGGACTGGGGGGTCAACGTGCACTCCAGAGCCGTGTTCGGTGGAGTGGCATCCAAACGGGTCGCGCCCGCGTGCCCCTCCGGCCAGCTCACACTGACTGGGTTCTGCCTCTTCGGGGGTGTGGAGGTGAGATCCTGATTGTCGACAGCGGATCGCGGCATCTTCTGCGATCGCTGCCCGGTATCTCCGTGGAACTTGGGCATCGGCCTGTCTTCCGAGCGGTTGAAGACCGATCGCGCCGAAACTGGCAGGAAGTTTGTCAAGAGGAACAGATGGACACGGTGGTTGAGACGACCCAGGGCAAGCTGCGAGGCAGACGGGAAGATGGGCTTCATGTCTTTCGTGGGGTGCCGTATGCCGCCCCGCCGGTGGGCGATCTGCGCTTCCGTGCGCCTCAGCCTCATCATGGATGGGATGACATCCGAGATGCGAGCGAGTTCGGACCGATCGCCCTCCAACGGCCAAACGAGGCGCTCGATCAGATTATGGGCGGCGCGCCGCAAGCGCAGAGCGAAGACTGTCTCTTCCTCAATGTCTGGACTCCCGGTCTCGACGACGCGGCGCGGCCTGTCATGGTTTGGATTCATGGCGGCGGCCTGACCATCGGTTCAGGTTCCGAGACCTATTACGCCGGCGGCAACCTGGCGGCTCGTGGCGACGTCGTCGTGGTGACAATCAACTACCGACTCGGCGTCTTGGGCTTCCTGCATCTGCCGGCGCTCGGCGAAACGAACTTCGGCCTGCGAGATCCCCTGGCCGCGCTCGAGTGGGTGCGAGACAACATCGCCAGATTCGGCGGCGACCCGCGAAACGTGACGATCTTCGGCGAATCGGCCGGCGGCCTCAGCGTTGCTTCGCTCATGGCATCGCCAAGGACCGACGGATTGTTTCAGCGAGCGATCGTCCAGAGCGGTGGCGTCAGACGCCACGTCCAGCCAGTCGACGCCGCCGCCATCGGTGAGGCAATCTGCGCCCACCTCGGGCTCGAGCCGGATGACGTCGATGGACTGAGGGCTGTCAGCGCCGAAGCGATCCTCGATGCGCAGAACAACGTAGTGCTGACGACCGATGCTGAAGAGAGCGCCGGCGCAGCGGCCGGAGAGCCGACTGCCGCGCCGGTGATCGACGGCGACTTCTTGCTCGAGCCGCAACTCGATGCAATCGCTATAGGTCGCGCCGCTGGCGTATCAACGCTCATCGGAACCATGGATGAAGAATGGAACCTGTTCGGCTTGATGTTCGCCGGCGAGCCCCCAGATGAAGGCGATGTCGTCGAGCGATTGAACCTGCTGCATGGCAATGGCCGCCAGGTCTATGACACTTACCGGCGGGCTCGTAAAAGCCGAGGCGAATCGGTCAGCCCGACGGCGATTCTCAACGCGGCCTCCGGGGACTCCTGGTTCATCGTCGGCAGCGAGCGTCTGGCCGACTCGCAGTCGAAGCATCAACCGCAAACCTTCTCGTACACCTTCGACTGGAAGTCGCCCGGCTTCGGCGGCGTGCTAGGTTCCTGCCACGCCCTCGACATCCCATTCACATTCGGGACTCATGCCGTGATGCCGGAATTCGCCGGCTCGGGCCCTGAGGCGGACGCCCTCGCGAATTGCGTTATGGATGCCTGGACGTCATTCGCCCGGACCGGCAACCCCTCCACTTCGGGTATGAACTGGCCGTCTTACGACACGGAGACGAGAAGTCGAGTCATGTTTGGTGCACAGATCCGGGTCGAGGACCACTGGCGAGCGGAAGAGCGCTCAGTCTGGCACGGCGTGATCTGAGGCCGTGAGTCAGCCAAGCAGTTCCCCTGCCAAATCGACGAAGTCGTCCACGATGATGTCGGGCTGATAATCCGAGTCCTCCGTTGGCAAGTTGTAGCGGTTCACGTAGGCGGCTCTAAAGCCCGACGCTTGGGCGCCCAGGATGTCGAACGCGTGCGCAGCGACCATCATGATTTCGCCCGGCTCACAGCCCAGTTGCTGGATTGCTTTCCGGTAGATCCCCGGCGACGGTTTGAAAGCGCCGACCTGGTCGACGGAGATGATCGCGTCGAACGTGATCGGGACGTTGTTGGCTAACAGCTCCTCTAGGTACCACTGCTCACCGTTGGACAGGGCAACCAACCGGTAGCGCTCCGCCAACGACCGCAGCCCGGCGATGGCGTCGTCGTAAGGCCGTAGGTGCCGGTAGACCCTCATGAACTCTTGCACCGCGTCATCCGTGTAAGTCACGTGGTGCAGCTTCAGGCAGTAGACGAAAGCGCGCCGGCAAGTCTCGAGGTAGCCGCTGTGGCCGAGCGCCAGCAGATTGTCCTGGAACTGCTCAATGCGTTGCCGGGCGCGCCAATCGGCGTAGAACGCCTCGCCCGACAGTTGAGAGCCATGGGCCGCCAGGAACTCGCCCGCCGGAGGCGCGAGGCTGCCGGTCAGATCCATCACCGTACCGAAGATGTCGAAGGTGAGATATCTCACGCGAGCCAGGGATCCATTTGCCACGCGAAGCCCTCCTGTTGGAATCCGTCAATCATTCGAAGACTACGTCCGTCGCCTTCACCCGGAAGGATGTGTCGCAGCGGGCCGCTGAAACAGGACCGGACAGCGGTCCGATACCGCCGCTACGGTACAATTTCCGCCGATAGGGTCGGTCCATGACAAATGATCTCCTGCAGGGCTACCAGTCCGTCGGCTCATCCGACGATGAAATGGTCGACGATGCCGGAGCGTTCCGCAATGACTACAGCGAGCTCGGCGAGATCCTACAAGGTTGGTCGCTGGAAGAACATTTGCAACGTGAGGAGCGAGCCGATCTCGCGCTGCTCAGCTCGGGCATCACCTTCAACGTCTATTCGGAAGAAGAAGGAACGGAACGCATCTTCCCGTTTTCCTTGATTCCGCGGATCATCGGAGCGCAGGAATGGGCAGGCGTCGAGGCAGGACTGAAACAACGTCTTCACGCGCTCAACCTGTTCCTGTTGGATATCTATGGGCCCCAGCGGATCCTCAAGGAAGAAGTGATTCCGGAAGAGATCATCTTCGGCGCCCCGGGCTACCGACCAGAGATGGCTGGCTTTCGACCGCCGCTGGACGTGTATGCCCACATCGCCGGCTGCGATCTGCTCCGCGACGAGCAGCAAGGCCTGGTCGTGCTGGAGGACAATCTCCGAACCCCATCGGGGGTGTCATACGTGCTCGAGAATCGCACCGTGATGCTGCGGGTTGTGCCCGATCTATTCCCTCGTTGGGGCGTACGTGCCGTCGCCGATTACCCCAACCAGCTCCTGGCCATGCTGCTCTCCGTGCGGCCGGCCGACAGTGGCGATCCGACCCGTGCCGTGCTGCTCACTCCAGGCATCTTCAACTCCGCCTATTTCGAGCACTCGTTTCTCAGCAACCAGATGGGCATTCCACTCGTCGAAGGATCCGACCTGACCGTGGGCGACGACGACTACGTCTACCTGCGCTCAACCACGGGGCTCGAACGCATCGACGTCATCTATCGGCGGATCGATGACGATTTCCTCGATCCCACCGTGTACCGGGCAGACTCGATGTTGGGCGTGCCGGGACTGATGCGGTCCTATCTCAATGGTCACGTAACACTGATCAATGCGCCGGGCGCCGGCGTCGCCGACGACAAGGTCGTCTATCGATGGGTGCCCGAGATTATTCGCTTTTTTCTGGACGAGGACCCTCTCCTGCCCAATGTTCAGACGTACTCGCCGCTGGTCCCGTCCGAGTTGGACTACATCCGCGCCCACGCGCGTGAACTGGTGATCAAACCGGCCAACGCCTCGGGCGGGTACGGCGTACTGATCGGCGAGCAGGCCTCGAACGCCGAACTTGAAGACACGCTGGCCCAGGTTGAGGCGGAGCCGCGCAACTGGATCGCTCAGCCGCTGCTCCAGTTCAGCACCATCCCCACCTTCGACGGCGACCAATTGAAACCGCGCCGGGCGGACCTGCGTCCGTTTGTCCTCTCGGGAGAGGAAACCTGGGTGATCCCCGGAGGCCTGACCCGAGTCGCATTGCGTGAAGGGTCGTACATCGTCAACTCCTCGCAGGGAGGCGGCAGCAAAGACACCTGGGTACTGAACGAGGAGCCTGGCTGATGCTCAGCCGCGTGGCCGAGAACCTGTACTGGCTCGGGCGCTACCTCGAACGCGCCGAAAACATCGCCCGGATGGCGCGCGTCGAGCACGAGGTACAGCTCGAGAGCGGCCAGGAGATCTGGCACAGCCTCGTTAGCACGACCGCCTCCAATCAACTCTTCTGGGACACGCTGATTGAATCTCCCGATCTGACTCATTCGGAATTCCTGATCTACTCGGCCCAGAACCCGGCCTCGCTCCGCTCAACCTTGGTTCGCGCGCGCGAACTGGCCCGCGGACTGCGCGAACACATCTCGCGCGAGGTATGGGAGGAGATCAACGCGCTCTATCTCGACCTCGCGCTGCGCAAGGAGTACATCGCCAACGACCTCCACGAGTTCTGCACTGAGACCCAACGCCGGACGCAGACGATCCTGGGCCTGTACGACAACACCGTGCTCAGAGATGAAGGTCGAGAGTGGTTCCGCTGCGGGATGTATCTCGAGCGGGCCGACATGACCAGCCGCATCATTGACGCCAAGTATCACATCTTGCTGTCCGGCGGAGATGCGATCGGCGGACCCTTCGACCGCTTCCAATGGATGGCAGTGCTACGCTCGGCTTCGGCCCGCGAAGCCTACCGCCGGATGGGCAATAGCGAAGTCGACGGCATTCAGGTCGCCCAATTGTTGATCTTCTCGCAGGAGTTTCCGCGCAGTCTCGCCTTCTGCGTGCAGGCGCTGCAGCGTCACTACCAACTGGCGTCGGAGGAGACGCCGAAACGCAGGCGGGCCGCCGCCGAACGGGGTATCGCCCT
This sequence comes from Dehalococcoidia bacterium, assembly GCA_034428415.1. GTDB lineage: Bacteria > Chloroflexota > Dehalococcoidia > Bin125 > Bin125 > Bin125. The sequence goes on along the minus strand of DAOUHS010000179.1, from coordinate 5,937 downwards.
GTTGCACCTCGACATCGGCGCCATGGACATGGAGCAACTCATCGACGATGGGCTGCACGAGTTCATCGACGGCTTCCAGCAGCGTTTGATCGACATCAACCGAGCGATCACGGACGACATGTTCCGCGCGGAGCCGATCGCGGTGCAAGCACAACGGCAAACCCAGACCGAAACGAAGATCAACCAGGCCTGAAATGACATTTTGTGTCGGCATCAAGTGCCAGGATGGTCTCGTCGCGATCGCCGACACGCGGATCACGAGCGGCTCCGAGGTGTCCACGGCTAAGAAGATCGCCGTTCACCAGGGCGAGGGGCACGCCATGTTTGTGCTCTCCAGCGGATTGCGATCGGTTCGCGACAAGGCGATCACCTACTTCGAGGAGCGCCTGCGTCAGAACGGCAGTCATCTCTCCCGCTCCTACCATGCCGTCAACGCTCTCGCGGAAGAGATCAGGCGGGTCTACAACGAGGACAACGAGTGGCTGATCAAGGCAGGATTACATTTCGATCTGCACTGCATCGTTGGCAGCCAGTTGCCGGAAGACGATGCTCCTCATCTCTATCTGCTCTATCCCCAGGGCAACTGGGTCGAGGTTTCGCAGGGGACGCCGTACCTGATCATCGGCGACACCCGATTCGGGAAACCTATTCTTGATCGCGTGTTGCGCTATGACGCCTCACTGGAGTTGGCCCTGCGTCTGGGCATGCTCTCCTTCAACTCGACGGAAGCGAGCTCGGCGGACGTCGGCCCGCCCATGGACGCCCTGGTCTACCGCAGCAACTCATTCACCATGCGCGAGCGTCGCTTCAACGCCGAGGAACTCGAGCCAGTCGCACAGTACTGGCAGCGGGCGATCGAGAACGCGGTGGAGCAAGCGGCGGTTCCGGTTGCCTCACTAGCGCAGTCACTCGGAATCGAGACCGAAGGTTAGCCCCAGGGCTCCTATCTGCTGCGACCTCAGGAACGACGATGTGCATGAGCAGCGAAACTCAACGAGCGCATGTCCGATGCCCTCAGGAAGCCGCAATCTGCCGAACCATGCAGGCGGCAGCATGCCCTCGCCGCCGGGAGCATCCGGCCCCTACACGGTGGACCGTTTGGCAATGATCTCGCTGCCGAAGTCCGCGATTAGATCGCGTGCGCCGGCGGCGTTTGTGCAGGCGATCGCGACATTGTCGATCCCGGCCGCTTCCATCTGCTCAAGCCGCTCGATGATCTGCGCCGGCGTGCCGGTCAGCGTCTGGCCGATCGAAGTTTCGCTGATGAACTGTTCCTCGCCCGGCTTGAGAAAGACCATGTGACCGGTATGCACGTCCAGGTACCGCCGATCGGCCTTGCTGCCCCGCGCGTCGCCATACTCCACGATGTACCTATGGAACGCAGCCGCAGCGTCGGGATCTCTAATGCCAAGGTTCGCCCCCGGACCGTAGTGCGACTCCCACATCGCATGCAGACCCAGCAGCGCGTTGGGGCCGACTCGCTCTACGACCCGGGACGAAGTGAGCGACTCGCTGTCGCGCAGCACGCAGCCGCTGGTCAGCCCGACCGTGTAGGGCTTGTCAGTGGCTCGGCCGGCGGCAGCAGCAGCGGCGCGAATCGCCTCGAAACCCGTCTCAAGCTGAGGGGTGAGCGCGCCCGTAACCCAACCATCGGCAAGCTCACCTGTCGCTGCGAGCGCCTTGGGACCGTTCGCGGCCAGGAAGATGGGGATGTGGTCCTCGATGTTGATGAAGTCGCCGCGATCGGGATGCAGCAGCCGAATCCAACGCTCACGCGTGCCCTCGCGGATCAGTACTTCCTCGCCCTGCAGCAGACCGCGAACCTGCTGGGTGTACTCGCGGAACTCCGCCGCCGGCACCGCCGGCAGGCCCATCGTGTTGCGTCCGGTGTAGCCGGTGCCCAGGCCCAAGATGACCCGCCCGGGCGCCAGATAGTTGATGGTGGCAATGGCGGAAGCCGTCACCGCGGGGAGACGGTTGCTCGGGATCGCCACCAGCGTGCCCAGCTTGATCCGGCTGGTGTGCTCCGCCGCCAACGCCATCGTGGCGTAGACGTCGCTGTAAATCAGTTGTGAATCGAAGAACCAGGCGTGAGTGAAGCCAGCCGCTTCAGCCTCAGCCGCGTCGCGCCACGCATCAATGTACGAGGGAAAGGCGATGCCGTAGTCCATGAAGCCTCCTGCGTTGAGATCGGGATCGCAGGGAAGATAGACGACCTAGGCCTTCATCGTGAGTTGGTGCGAGCTTTCTTGTCCAATGAAGTGAGTGGACGTACGCCGATCACCGCATCTCGCGACTTCTGTAGGTGATTGACACGCGGCCGAACGTGTGGTGTTTCTTCGTACCTCTCGGCCTCGTTCATCAGACCCGCGAGGGCACATCAGCGGAGAAAGGGCCATCGCTACAGCTGAACGATCTCCGATGCCATCAGCAGGCGCTAACGCTCGTGTCGCTGGTCCTGCAAATCGCTCATTTCGGTTGGCTAACACGCCCTCGTCTGAAGAGATCGTGCCGGACTGCGATGAAGAACAGACTCTACACTGGCATCTTGGTCTATCTGACTGGACTGAGAGCCACTCGAGGAAAGGCAGATAAGCGTGGGCACTCCGCTCGAATGGAAGGATTTTCTACTTATGCACCCGTGGGCACCGCCGCGGGTCCTGAGATGGAAGTATGGCATCGCAAAGCATGATGTGGACAACTGGTTGCGTAGCAATCCGAACGCGCGTCAGGTGATTGACCGGTCCACGTGGCGGCTGACGTTGGATCAATCGACCACAAACATTCGTGCGATCCTTGAGCGAGCGTGGGAGTACTACGTTGTCGAAGAGCTTCAGATCGACCTCGATGCGGATGACGTAGTCGAACGCCTCATTCGGATCAAGACTCCACAGAAGCCATTCGGGTTTTTGGTCGACGGTCGCTACCTGCAGCGACTCCCCGGCTACTCGGAGTGGATTGAGGATGGGTTTACACGCGTCGCATTCGCCATCTGTCACATTTGGCCGGGCAGATCGTTCGCTGACAACAGGAATCTTCTCCCTGCGCTCTTCCTTCAGACCAAACGAACTGCGATCGGTCGACAGGATGCCGTTGGCCTCGTGAAACACATATACCTCAATTTCCTCTCAGATGGTCTGAAGTCGGCCGAAGGCGTTGACCATGCCAAACGAAGGTTTTACGCAAGGTATCAAGAGAGCGGATTTGTCACCGGTGCGATGTTGCGAGCGTCCGGCATGAGTGCGCTTCATCTCACCGGCTACGGCGTCGCGCAACTGTTGGATTCGGTTGCGCGGGAGTTTGCCTCCGAGTTGGGCCTCGAGCCGGACACGGCATCCCACTGGAGCAGCCAATCCTTTCGTCGAAGCAACCCCGAAATGGATTACTCACAATGTCGCTACTGTGGGAGGCTTCCTGTAGATCTGCACCATCTCTTACCGCGATCCGATTTTCCCGACCTCGCAAATGACGCAGAGAACGTCGTGCCTGTATGCGTACACGTTCATGCGGCGATCACTCGGAAGACGCTCGGCGATTCATTTGTTCAGGCATATGGCAAGGCTCAGAACGCTTGGCTGAATGGAGACCCCGGTAATCGGATCAGTCAATTCGACGCACTGATGTCGCTTGCTCACCGCGAGACAATAGGCTTCGCAACGGACACTCTCTAGCCGACTGAGTTTCATGAGGATGAACCAAACGAGAGCTGGTGGGAATGTAGAAGGAATAGTCAGCAGCATCTACAGCCCCATGCTTGACCAGTGGCTGGGCGTCGACCTGACCGAGATCATGGGTGGCAGCTTTGAGCAGATCCACCCGTACCGTGAGCCGATCGGAGAGAGGGTGTGGGCTGATGACCGTCGAGACCAACGGTGCCAATGGGGCGAAGGCCAACGGCTCGTACGCGGTCCTGCTGCGGGCCGGCTTTGCCCTATGAGCAGACGCTCGGGCGACGCCCCGGACCTTCAACCCGATCGACCTCGCGATCGGCAAGGAGGGACGAATCTACTGACTGGGCCGGGGTTCCTTCGACACTGGCGCTCCACTGCGAGTTAACAACTGGGACGACGAAGGCGCGGCGTGGTTCGGCGCGGGCCTGCAGAGCCGACCGACCGGCCCGCCGAAACTGACTGCGGTTGGCTCTGGCCCGCCGGAATCGTTTGCGATATCGATGATCGTGTGATCGCCTCGGACGAGGACGATCAAACAATCACGATCGTCTCCAGCAGAGACAAGCGGGTGGCGCGCTGGAGAGAGCACGGCAGCGAGCCGTGCCAGCTCGGCCGGAGTCGCCCGTGATCGGGCCGTCGCGCGCTCCAGATTGCAACGTCTGTGCGCCGGGCCTAGCCTTGCCATTGAACGAGTGGAGGCGTGGATGCCGTCTCAGTACCCGATCGATCCAAGCCGTACCGATCTCGCCCGGGAGTTCATGGCCAACCCCATGGGCCCGCACAGCGCCGCGCTGCAGCGCATCGTCACGCGCATGCGCGACACCGAAGCGGCAGGCCGCTACGTCCTCGTCACGCTTGTCCCGTACCAGGAGTGGGGTCTTGCCCGGCTCTCCGGCCAGCGCGGCGTCGATCTGACCCTCGACGAAGACCAGGTCTTCACTTCCATCGAAGACGGAGAGCGCGCGGTATTCAAACTCCGCTGGGAACAGATCACCGGCACGCCACTCAGCCTCGACTGACATAGCCCCAAAGGAGCGATCGATGCTCGAACACAAGATTGCGGGCTACAGCGACGAGATCAGCGTGGCTCCCGGCGAACGTATCCGTTTCATGGTCAGCTGCGAGCCCGGTATCGACCGCTACCAGGCCGACATCGTCCGCCTGATCTCCGGCGATCGCCAGCCCGGGGGTCCCGGCTACATCGACGAGCTCCTGCCAACGCCCGTCAGCGGCGAATACCCCGGTCGCACCCAAGAGACCTATTGCGGTTCCTACGCCATCGTGCCTCATGCACCGGCCTTCGACGGCCTCGATGACCTCTCCCTCCAGGCCACGATCTTTCCTACGCTCCCTAGTCTCCGTCGCGCATGCCTGATCTCGAAGATGGACGTCGACGCTGGTCGCGGCTTCGCCCTCTGGACCGATCCCGCCGACGGCCTGATCCTGCAGCTCGGAGACGGCGCAGGCGGCCTGCAGGAATTCGCCCTTGGTCAGCCCTTCGTCTCCCGCGAGTGGTACCTGGTCAGCGCCACGTACGACGCCGCGAGCGGAGACGTCCACCTGCGACAACAGCTTCTGGGTTCATACGCCCTGGACACATCGAGCGGCGAGGCTGCACATACAAGCGAAGGGACCGCTGCCGTCGCCTGCGACGCGCCACTCCTAATCGCGGCCGCCAGCCGTGAAGAGGCCCGAGGGAGACCCATTGGGGAAATGATCTTCAACGGTCGCATCGAGCGCCCGGTCGTCGCCTCCCGCGCCCTTGAGCGCGGCGAAATCGAAGCGCTGCGCAGTGACGATCTTCCCGTCGCCCTGCGCGCCGACATCTGCGCAGCCTGGGACTTCGCCCACGGGGTCGAGACCGACGAGATCATCGACATCTCGCCAAACCGAGTGCACGGACAGTTGATCAATCTCCCAATTCGCGCCGTGCGCGGCTCCAACTGGACTGGCGTTGAGCTGGATTTCCGACACGCGCCGGATCAGTACGCCGCTATCCATTTTCTCGATGACTCGCTCTACGACTGCGAATGGGATGTCGACTTCGAACTGGAAGTCCCCGCCGACACGCCGAGCGGTCTCTACGCCGCCCGCATCACGGCCGGAGACCAGGAAGATCACATCACCTTTGTCGTACGCCCGCCGCGTGAACTCAGTGATCGGAGTGATCGCGCAACTGCGTCGCTCGCCTTCCTCATCCCAACGGCTAGCTATATGGCATACGGCAACTCCCGCGGCGCGATCGAGACCGGCAATGAGTTGCTCT
>DAOUHS010000178.1:0-19993 GCA_034428415.1 Dehalococcoidia bacterium | reverse complement strand
CATCTGCTCATTGGCGGCTTCGCCGAGTTCTTCGCGGCCGTGTCCGACGGCGACGTTCCAGAGCGCGGACAGACCGTCGATGTAGCGCTTGCCATCAGCGTCGTAGATGTAGACGCCTTCTCCGCGCTCGAACATGACCGGCTCCTGGTGGAAGTCCGGATGGAAGAGGGGGTGTACCCAGTGATTGAGATCGTCCTCAACAAGCGCGCGGTATTGGGCGTTGTCCATTGGTGGGCTCCGGAACATTCGGCAGGTCTATGGCGGCAGAGTATGCGCTGGATCGTTACTGAGATAGGCGAGCAATTGGCAGACTGTCGAGACTGTTCAGGAGTTCGCGGGTGACCAGACGGTCGTCCCACTGCTCAATGCGGTCGGCGTAAATCAGGGTCGGCTCGGCACCCTTGCCGGCGATCAGGACCAGGTCATCGGGTTGCGCGAGCAAGATCGCTCGGCGGATTGCCTCGCGACGGTCGGGGTGCTGGTCGAAGGACGCTCCGCCCGACGCGACGAACTGATTGGCAATCTCTTCGACCATCGCGACTGGGTCCTCGGAGCGTGGGTTTTCGTTGGTGATCACCGTGTGGTCGGCATACTCCGCGGCAGCGGCGGCCATGCTCGACTTGCGGATCGGATCGCGCTCGCCGGCGACGCCGAAGACGAGGATCAGGCGTCCGATGACGTGTGGCCTAAGGGTCTGGAGAGCCAACTCGAGCGCTGGTCCGGTGGCGGCGGCGTCGACAATGACGGTGAATGGCTGGCCCTCGTTGATCGATTCCATGCGTCCGGGGACGGGCCGCAGATTGTTCAGTGCGGCCTGCATAGCGACCGGTCCGACGCCGAGGCTCCAGGCTGCACCGGCGGCGAGGGCGGCGTTGCCGAGGTTGTACTCGCCGGGCATGGGCAGTCGGGCGCCGAGGGCCCCGGCCGGGGTGACGACTCGGATGTCTGAACCCCGTGCGTCTTGAGAGCTGGCGATGACGCTGACGTCGGCGGTTGTGTCGGGGATTGCGGTGACGATCGTGGTGGATTGGTGATGGGCCGAAGTGATCGCTTCGCGACGGTCGTCCTCCGCTCGAACCACGGCAGCTGGTAGGGGCGAGACTCCCGCTTGCGCGGGAATGACGGTGGTGTGTTGGTCGAGAGACTCGAAGAGCGTCAGCTTGGCGGCGAGGTACTGTTCGCGAGTTTCGTGGAAGTCGAGGTGGTCGTCGGAGAGGCCGGTGAAGACAGCGACCTGGGTGTTGATCTCGTCTGCCCGGTGGAGTTCGAGGGCGTGGGAGCTAACTTCGAGCACGGCGTGGGTGTCGCCGGCGGCGACCATCTCGGCGAGCTTGGCCTGGATGATGTCGGCCTCGGGTGTGGTTTCGCCGGTTTCGTTGCGGGTCCATTCGCCGCCGATATGGAACTCGACCCCGTTGAGCAGGCCGGTTGGGTGTCCCGCTGCGCTGAGCATGGAGTGGGCGAGGTAGGTGGTGGTGGACTTGCCGTCAGTACCGGTGACTCCGACAACTGTCAGTTTTCGCGCCGGGTAGTCGTGGAAGGCGGCGGCGATCCTGGGCAGCGCAAAGCGGGTGTCGTCGACGCTGACAATGGCGACTTCTGGATTCGCGTCGGCGATTGGTTGCCAGAGTTGCCGTCGGTCTGCCTGGACGATGAGAGCGGCTGCTCCGTTGGCAATGGCCGAGTCGAGGTATTGGTGGCCGTCGACGGAGAATCCAGGGATGGCAACGAAGGCACTGCCTGGTCGGACGGTTCTGGAATCCTGGGAGACTCCGTTGACCGGGACATCAGGAATCTGTGACTGATCCGGGGACGCGTACGACTTGAAGATCTCACGCAGCTGCCTATTCATCAATCGACTCTCCCTCCGATTTCCTCACCCTTGCAGGGGGAGGAAAGAAGATAGCGCTGCGCTCTCCCAAGACGGGAGAGTTGCCAGGCCGCCTGTAAGCCGGGTTCTGTACCCAACGGCCCGGGTTGCGCCGAGCGTCGGGTGGCGGTCATCCATCTGGGACGACAGTTACCCGCCGCCTCGAGCGACCTACCCGGATACGGCCCGGGACAAGCCATCGTCTCCCTATTTGGTCTTGCTCCGGGCGGGGCTTGCTCAGCCGGCCGGTCACCCGACCGCTGGTGCGCTCTTACCGCACCATCTCACCCTTGCCGCCGCGCTGGCCGAAGCCGGAACGGGTAGGCGGTGTGTTTCTGTGCGCTTTCCGTCAGCTCGCGCTGCCTGGGAGTTACCCAGCGCCCTGTCCCGCGGAGCCCGGACTTTCCTCGACGCCCGTACAAGACGTGCGCCGCGACCGCCCGGCGGCCTGGCGAGACTCACTGTAGCGCTGTTCAGCAGGACTAACGCCGGTCGAGCGCCTCGTTGGCCATGGCGTCGGCGCGCTCGTTGAGGTGCCGCCGGACGTGAGTGGGCTGGAAGGAGTCGAGCTGGTCGACCAAGGCGCTGAGCTGCTCGAAGAGCGGCTTGAGTTGCTTGTTCTTGACTCGGTAGCGGCCTTCGAGCTGTCGGACGATGAGTTCCGAGTCGAGGCGAAGCTCCAGCTTGGTCGCGCCAAGTTCGAGGGCGGCTTCGACGGCGGCGATGGCGCCGTGGTACTCGGCCACGTTGTTGGTGGCGCGTCCGATCGGGTTGCCCCAGGCGTCAAGTTCTACGCCGTCAGCGTCGCAGAGGACGGCGCCGTACGCGGCGGGGCCGGGGTTGCCTCGGGATGCGCCGTCGGCGTAGGCGATCAGTTGCATGTCGGAGAGCGTAGCGCCGTTTAGCGTCGTGACGGTCCAGGCCCCATTCTCTGCCTTCGGCGCATGCCCGCGATTCGCGTGGAGGGAAACGGGATCAGGGAGGACGCGGAACGCTCAGGCCTTGAGTTGGGTCGTCACCGAGTCGTCGAAGACAACCACCCGGTCGACAAGCTGCTCGATCAGATCCCGCCGCTGCGGAAAACTGAGGTCGTCCCAATCCTCTCGGACCCGCTGCAGACGTTGATCTCGACGCCGGCGACGATCGACCTCTTGTTCTTGAGCGCGCGCTCGGTCTTTGATTTGGGCCAAGTCGGCGTCGGCCGCTTCCCACTCGCCGATGATGTCTGCGCCGACCTCCTGCAATGTCAACGGCGGCGGATCGCCTGCGGCCACGTCCTCCAGCAACTGCGCGAGCTTGCGATCGAGCGCTCGCAGCCGCGCCTCCGCTGACGAAACCGCTACGGCGGTCTCGGCAGCGAGCGCCGTGTCGTCCCGGCCGATATTGAGTACGGCGGTCTCGCCACCTTGCCGTTCGCCCCGGATGTGGGCGAGCACTTCCTCCTCCAATTCGTCCGCGCGGCGCGTGTGGTAGCCGCCGACCGACTGGTTGGTGCGCGCCTCGGACTGGTAATAGCGATAGGTGGCGGTCGCGCTCTCGCCGCTGGCCAGACGCCACTGCTGACGCCGGGTGACGCCAATCATCCGAGTCCGGTCCTCGCCGCACCAGACGAGTCCCGCGAGCAGGAAGTCGGACGGATGACTCACGCCCGGCGCGGTCCGACGTTCCGCCATCTGCCGGCCCACAGCAGCGAAGTCAGGCTCCGACACGATGGCGTGGTGATTCGCGGACACCGTGACGCCGAGCTTGTCGTAGCGACCGATGTAGACGGGATTACGCAGCAGATCGCGGATACTGACCATGCTCCAATTGCGTCCGCGGCGGGTCTCCACGCCGTCTTCGTTCAGTCGCTGTGCGATCCGGCGGATGCCGAGTCCTTCGTGCAGGTAGAGGTTGAAGATTCGACGGACGATGAGCGCTTCGTCGTCGTCGATCTCGTAGCGACCATCGTCGCCGACTCGATAGCCGTAGGGAGGGCGTCCAATGGCCTGGCCGAGACGAGCCCGCTCCTGCATCCGCTCGCGACGGCGTTCCGCGTCAGGATCGGGGTCGCGATGCAACCTCCAGAGGTCAACCAGCGAGGACTCGTCAACCGGTCCGTCGTCAAGCGAGACGAGCTGCACGCCGCGGGCTCGCAGTTGTAGGACGATTCTCACGGCCTGTGTGGCGTCGTGGCCGAGATTGCTGAAGTCCTGGATGATCACGAACGTGAAGCCGCGCGCCTCCTCGTTGAGATGGCGCAGCAGCTGTCGCAGTCCTGGGCGCCCGCGACCGAGTGATGTGTCGGCATCAAGAAAAGTGGCGGTCGGCTCGAAGCCGTTGCACTGGCAGTACTCGAGGAAGTTGGCGTTCTGGGTCGCCAGCGACGGCTGCGCTCGGACGCCTGAGGTCGTCCTCAGTGAGTGAGCGCTGGGCTGGCTGAGGTATCCGATGGCACGCACACGGCGATGCTATGTCGCCCAAGGCGGGAGGACTAGGAAGCAGTTGATGGCTGTTGACAAATCGGTGGGAGTCGTTGACAGGATTCGTCCACTGAGGGCCGGCACTCAGACCACGCGCAGCAGGCAACCGCAGGAGGGACACTCGACGGCTCGAATGCCTCGGCGGGCGCGGGTAACCACAATCGTCGGTAAGGTCAGCCGGCATTCAGCGCAGACGCCGCCGGCGACGGTGGCGACGACTCGCGGCCGGCGACGGCGGTACTGGTCGTACGTGTCGAGGTCGTCCTCGGTCAGTCTGTCGCGCAACAGTTCGGCCTGGCGGGCGAACTCGTCGACCCGTTCCTGCGCCTCGTGCCGCTCGCCGTCCAGTTCGGTCTGACGAGCGTTCCAGACGTCGAGCGCGGCGGTGCGTAGACGTTGTAGCCAGCCGCTGGCGTCATGCGCCTGTTCGGCTTCGAAACTGGCGCGGTTCTCCGCCTCCGTCAACGGCGGCAGTTGCTGGCGCTGCGCATACAGATCGCGCTGCAGCTCCTCGAGCGTGCGATGGTCGGTGATCGAGCCGGAATAGAGCCGCTGATCGGTGACCTCGATCCGGCGCTGGGCGGTCTGGACGACGGCGTGCGCTTCGCGCACGGCCTGATCGGCGCGCCGCGCCTCTTCCTGCTGGGCTTCGATCTCGGCATCGAGCTGGCCGATGAACGGCGGATCCGAGATCTGGTCGAGAACCGCCTGGAGTTCGCGCTTGGAATGATCCCGCTGGATATCAACTTCCTGGAGCTGCTGCATCCCTTCAAGGTCCATGAGGGCGGCTCATCTTCGTTGGTTGCGGCGGAAACGGATGCAGGGGAACTCAGTCGCAACTCAGTCACCTGGTGTGTTGAGTGTATGCGCGACGACTGGGATAGCCAATATCGCAGCACCACCAAGACGAATCTGTCGATGCCGCTGATAGGCTGTGCTGACCATGACTGCCGAGGGCGGAGCCGCCGGCTCCGCGGTCCGACGTACGACATCGCTGCTGTTCAACGTCTCGACTCTGCTGCAGGAACCGATCGGTTCCCTGCGCCGTTTCGAGGTGACGAACGCCCGCGGAAACGGGCTAAGCGCCGAGGTGAGCGGAACCCTAAGGCTGCTGAGAACCGACCATTCGCTCTTGGCCACCGCCGCGTTCTCGACAGTCCTCACCGACATCTGCGGAAGTTGCCTGCGCGAGATGACGCTGCCCCTGGAATTGTCGTTCGACGAGGAATTCTGGCCGCCGTCGGAGGCTGCTTCGGACGAATACCTGCAACCGCCTCAGGAGCAAATCGGCTTCTCTGTAATCGACGGGCAGATCGAGTTGTCGGAAGCCGTGCGACAATATATCGAGATGAGCCGTCCGATGAGCCCGCGTTGCGGCCAGGATTGCCCCGGCCTGCAAACCGATTCGTTGCCGGAAGCCCCGGTCGACGACCGCTGGTCGGCGCTGGCTGCGCTCAAGCAGGAGATTGAACCAGACTGAACTCGTCTGAGACCAAGACGGAGAGAGTGAACAGATGCCACCGCTTCCAAAGCGAAAGTACGCCAAAACCCGACAACGCCTGCGACGCCAGCACCTAAGGGTGCAGCGGCCCAAGCTGGTCACCTGTCCGGAGTGCAACGAATCTCACCAGGCGCATCACATCTGCTGGGCCTGCGGCTCCTATCGCGGACGCAACGTGATCGAGCTGGAGGACTAACGTGTCCGCCGCCGACTCCCAGGCCGGCGCGAAGACAGCCCCCAGGACGGCATGGCTGTTTCCCGGCCAGGGAGCACAAGAAGTCGGCATGGGCCGAGACCTCTTCGACGCCTTCGCCGAGTCGCGTGAGATCTTCGAAGAGGCGGACGAGGCGCTGGGCCGCTCGCTCTCGCAAGTCATCTTCGAGGGACCGGATCAGGTCCTCAGAGAGACGGTCAACACCCAACCGGCGATCCTGGTCGCCTCGCTCGCCGCCTGGCGCGCGGCGTCCATTGCCGGACACGAGGCGCTGAACGGCGCGCCGCTCTGCACGGCCGGACACAGCATGGGCGAGTACTCCGCGCTGGTCGCAGCAGGAGCGTTGAGCGTTTCCGAGGCCGTTCGCCTGGTCGCCAGGCGCGGAGAGCTGATGCAAGCCGCTGGAGAACAGAACCCCGGCACGCTGGCCGCGGTGCTGGGCATGGACGAAGCAGATGTGCAGGCCGTTTGCGAGGAAACCGGCGCCGAGGTCTGCAACCTCAACGCGACCGGACAGATCGTCGTCGGCGGGACAGTCCCCGCAGTCGAAGCAGCGGCGGCGCTCGCCGAAGAACGCGGCGCTCGCCGCGTGGTGATGCTCAACGTCGGCGGAGCCTTCCATTCATCGTTGATGACGCCCGCGGCCGAGGCGATGGCGCCGATTATCGCCCAGGCTGAGGTGTCCGATCCGCTCACCCCCGTGATCGGCAACGTCAACGCCGAACCGCTAACCACCGCCCAAGAGCTGCGAGCCGATTTGACCGCGCAGATTCGCCGCCCGGTGCGCTGGCGCGACACCGTCCTGCAGATGCAAGAGATGGGCGTCGAGCAATACGTCGAGATTGGTCCCGGCAAGGTGCTCACCGGCCTCGTCCGCACGACCCTGCGCCCGCTGAAACTGCCGCAGTCGCCGGCCTTGGTCAATATCAGCGATCGGGCGAGCGTTGGCGCGTAGCGCGAGGACGCCGCGCATCCGCCCGGATGCGGAAGACAATGCTCGGCTTCGGGCATTCTGCGCGCTGTTCGAAGCGGAGTTCGGCGTGATGCTCGCGACATCCGCGCTACGCCGTTCACACGAGGACGTTCCCATGTCTGCCCCACGTGCAGCGCGAGCCGCGACGCTGGTCGCCGGCGTGATCGACCGCCGCGACGAACTCGATCTCCTGATCGCCGAGACGGCAGATCGGTTGCCGCTCGATCAGATTGCCTTGGTCGACCTGACCGTCCTGCGCATTGCGCTGTATGAGATGCTCTTCGATAATGGCGCGGTACGCCCGAACACCGCGGTTCGGCAAGCGGTCACGCTGGCCAAACGTTTCGGCGATGATGGCAGTCGGCGATTCGTCAGCGGCGTGCTGGGCGCGGTCACACGGAACCGTCTGCAGGCTGGGACTGCGGAGTAACCGGAGGTAGCTGCATGGCACTGTTTGATCGAATCAAAGACATCATTGTCGACCAACTCTCGGCGGACCCCGACGATGTCATGCCCGAGGCCTCGTTCGTCGATGACCTCGGCGCAGACTCGTTGGACCTTGTCGAACTGATCATGTCGTTTGAAGATGAATTCCGCGACGAAGTGCCCGACCTGGAGATCTCGGACGAGGACGCCGAGGGAATCGGCACCGTACAGGACGCGATCAACTTCCTCGTGCAGAAGGGCGTTTCCGACGAATAGCGTTACGGAGAGCGTGCGCAATCGCTGCGCTCGCTGACGGCCAACACTCCGCAATCGGGTACGCTGACTGCCGATGAACATCTTCGGCGTCGGAATTCCGGAAATCCTCGTGGTGCTCTTGCTGGCGGCCGTGATCTTCGGCCCCGGCAAGCTGCCCGAGATCGCCGGGCAATTCGGCCGCGCGATCCGTGAGCTGCGCGAGTACGCCCGCGACTTCCGCGATGAATATCTGACCGACTTCGAGGAAGTGCGCGAGGAATTCATCGAGCAACGCTTCGAACTCGAGCAGATCGACGCCGACATCCGCGCCGATCTGCAGCAGGCTGAAGCCGACGTTCGCGGGGCCGTTCGCGACGCCGAAGTGATGACCGAGGAAGCGATCGAGGCGGCCCGCGACGGGGGAGCGGCAGCGGAAGGATCGAGCGGCGCGGCCACGGCAACGCAGACCGACAATGACACTCAACCGGACGAGCGCCAGGTGCGCCGAACGCGTCGCCGCCGAGCCGTGGTCCGCCCCCGTCGAGCGACCCTGGCCTCGGCCTCCGAAGACGGGACGGACCAACCGACGGAACCGGCCCGCCCCTCGAATGTCATCTCCCTCAACCGCCGCCGCCGCGATGTCGACCAACCGAACACCAATGCCCAGTAGCAGCGTCGCGATCCAGACAAACTCATTCCGACAGGGTTGCCGCTAATGGCCACCCAACCGGCCCCCTCCCCGTCCGACCTGCCCGAACCGCCCGAACTCGCGGAACTGGATGTTGTCGAAGAGCGCGCGGGCGGTGAGTTGCCGCCCGGGATGCCGCCGGGCGCGCCGCCCGAGGAACCCGAGGGCGCCGAACTCACACTCGGTGAACATCTCAACGAAATCCGCCAGCGGCTCACGGTCTCCGTCTTGACCATGGTGCTGACCACCGTCGTCGCGTTGCTGTTCGCCTCGACCATTCTCGACTATCTGCTCCAGCCGGGACGCGACGCGCTGCCCGAGTTTCGCCCGATCTACACCGAGCTGCTTGGCTTCATCGGGGCCTACATCAAGATCTCGCTCATGCTCGGCCTGGCCGGCGCGATGCCGGTCATCGTCTACCAGATCTACGCGTTCATCCACCCCGGCCTGACCGGCGCGGAACGCAAGTGGATCATGCCCATCGTGGGCCTGGCGACGGTCGCCTTCGCCTGCGGCGGCGCCTTCGCCTTCTTCATCGGCTGGCCACCCGCCTTGTCGTTCTTGCTCAACTTCGGCCAGGACATCGCCGACCCGCAAGTCAGGATCAACAACTACATCGACATGCTCACCCGCTTCGTGATCTGGACCGGCATCATATTTGAACTGCCCCTCTTCCTGATGGGCCTCGGCGCGATCGGTCTGGTCACCTCCAAGCGGCTGCTGGGCATGTGGCGCTGGGCGATCATCGGTTCGTTCCTGCTCGCCGCGTTGATCACCCCCTCGATCGACCCCGTCACCCAGACCTTCGTCGCCGTGCCCACCCTCGGCCTCTACATCCTCGGCATCGTCCTCGTGAAGTTGGTCGAGAAACGTACGCTGATTCCGGTGATTGAGTCCGACCTGGACGATGACGACGATCCTGAGGGTCAGCCCGCGTAACCCCTGACACATCGCCGACTTGACATCCTCGCATACAGTCAGTACTTCTGTTCGGTATGCAGACAACGCTGATCCACTCCTCCGCACAGCGCCGACGACGTATCTTCCCCGCCTCCGCGCCGGCCGCTCGGCCGCGGACCGCGCCCCGCCCGACCAACCGGTCCACGAACCTGCTCACCAAGCTGCCAACACCACTCAATTGCCGGCCTCAGACTGACAAAACCATCACGAAATCACTCAAGACCACTCACTCAGATCGGACGATCTCCCCTAAAACACTGGACTTCCGCCTGTTTCGCCCCGAAGAAGAGAAAATTCGGCGCAATCCCGTGTTCCCCGGCCTCAAACCGCTCCAACCGTCGTCCAACCCACACGTCCAACATCGGTCGAAGTCGAACACAACCGAACGGCACCGAACAAACCGCCCTGATCCATGCCCGATAGGGCTGGACAAAACCCAACAGGCCTGGACCAGGCTGAACAAAACTGAACAAAACCGAACAAACCTGAACACTTCGAACGCACGATCCCCTGTAAAACACTGGAGATCGTCTCATTTCTCCCAGGAAAAAAATTCGGCTGAACAGGCGGCTGAACAGTTGATTGAACAGTCGCCTCAGCAACCGAACCTCGAACCCTGCCGGACATCCGTCGAGCGCCGGCGCAAGCATGAATTGGTCATAGACTGACGCCGTGGACGCTCAGCTACTCGAACTCCTCAACGCGAAGATCGCCGGCTGCACCGCCTGTCGCCTGCACGAAGGGCGCACCCAGACGGTGCCCGGCAACGGCGACCCCAATGCCGAGCTGATGTTCATCGGCGAAGCGCCCGGCGCGAACGAGGACCAGCAGGGCCTGCCCTTCGTCGGTCGCGCCGGACAGTTGCTCGATGAACTGTTGGCCGAAATCGGTTTCGGCCGGCCCGACGTCTTCGTCGCCAACGTGATCAAATGCCGGCCGCCCAACAATCGCGATCCGATGCCCGACGAGATCGGTTGCTGCGAGGTCTATCTGCGCGAGCAGATCGAGGGCATCCGGCCCAAGCTGATTGTCCTGCTCGGTCGATTCGCCACCCAGTACTTCCTGCCCGACGCGACCATGAGTAGCGCCCGCGGCCAGCCCTTCCAGGCCGGTCCCTGGTTGGTCCTGCCGGTCTATCACCCCGCCGCCGCCCTACGAAACTCAGGTCTGATGCAGACCTTGCGCCAGGATTTCGCCATCATCCGGCCCTTGCTCAACCAGGCAGAGCGACCCCAGATCAGCCAGGTCGAGATTGGCCATTCGCACCGGCACGCAGACCAAGATGACGACTCGCAGCGTTCGCTGCTCTAACCGATCCAACGACAAGCCCATTGATTGAGGTGACCGTGACAGACGAGCAGGATGTAGCTGACGGCGCATTGCGCGTCGTGCCCTTGGGTGGGCTCGGCGAAATCGGCCGCAACATGATGGTCTACGAGACGGCCGAAGACATGGTCGTCATCGACGCCGGCCTGTTGTTTCCCTCGGACGACATGCACGGCGTCGATTACATCATTCCCGACGCCTCCTACGTCCTCGAGCGTCGCGACAAGCTGCGCGCATTCCTGATCACGCATGGCCACGAGGATCACATCGGCGCCTTGCGCTTTCTCTTGCCCCAGTTGCAGGCGCCGATTTACGCCTCGCCGCTTGCGCTCGGGCTGATCGGCTGGCGGCTGGAAGAATCGGGAATCCTCGACGCCCGAATGGTCGAAGCGGGAGCGGGGTCGGCATTCGACTTCGGTTCGATCACAGCCGAGTTCTTCCCCGTCGCGCACTCCATACCGGATGCCTTCGGGATTGCCTTGCGCACCCCGGCGGGACTGGTCGTGCACACGGGCGACTTCAAGATCGATCACACGCCGGTTATGTCCGAGCCGACCGACCTGCAACAGCTGGCCGCCTACGGCCAGGAAGGCGTGCGCCTGCTCTGCTCCGACTCGACCTACGCCGACAAGACCGGTGTGACCCCGTCGGAAACGCTGGTTGGAGAGGCGTTGTTGCAAATCCTCTTGACCGCACCCGGACGCGTGATTATCGCGACCTTCGCATCCCAGATTGCCAGAATCCAGCAGATCATCGACGCCGCCGACGAGTCCGACCGGGTGGTCTATGCCACCGGCCGGTCGATGGAGAAGAACATCGACATGTCCCGTGACCTCGGCTATGTGGAAGTCGAAGACCGTCGTCTCCGCCCGATCACCGACCTGGGTTCGGCCCACGACGAGAACACCGTGATCATCTGCACCGGCGCGCAGGGCGAGCCGATGTCGGCCCTCTCGCGCATGGCCACCGGTTCACACCGTGAAGTCACGCTCAAGCCGGGCGACACCGTCGTGCTCTCCTCGTCGCCGATCCCCGGCAACGAGTCGGCGGTCAACAACACGATCAACAACCTCTACCGGCGCGGGGTCGATGTCGTCTCAGTGGCCTCCGGCCACGAGCATGTGCACGTCCGCGGACATGCGGCGCAGGAGGAGCTGAAGACCGTAATCTCACTCACCAACCCGCAGGCATTCGTGCCCATGCACGGCGAGTTTCGACATCTGGTAACGCACGCCAAGCTGGCCGAGTCGATGGGCGTGCCGGACCGCGAGCGGCACATCCTGCTCGACGGCGACGTGCTCGAACTCACCTCCGAGCGCTCGGAGGTGATTGACCAGGTGCCGGCCGAGTACGTCTACGTGGACGGCATGAACGTCGGCGGCGTCGATCGCGCGATCATTCGCGACCGGCAGAAGCTGGCCGGTGACGGATTTCTGCTCGTCGCGGTCCCGGTCGATCAAGAGACCGGCAAACTGTCGGGCGAGATCGAGGTCACTGCGCGGGGCTTCGCCGAGATCCGGGCAACGGCGAGTCTGCGCGCAGGCGCGGCCCAGGTCGCCCGCGAAGTGCTCAAACCGAAACTGAACTCGAACAGGGTCGGCTCCTGGGAGAAGCGCGAACGGCAGGTGCAGCAAGAGGTTTCCGCCTACCTTCGACGCGAGACGCGGCAACGTCCTATGGTGGTAGTGGTGGCAGTACAGGTCTGATCCGCAGCGTCGGACCCGTCTCGGGGCGCTAAAGCAGATGTATGGCCAGAAGAACGGCTAACCGTCCGGCGCTGCCCGATCGCATTTCGCTCTGGCTCGCCGCGAACAAGCGGCTGGTGCTGGGCGCGCTCATCACCCTGGCCGCCGTCGCGTTCGCGGTCTGGGTGACCATGCCGTCGCTGCCGTTCGGTGCCGAGCGCGAGTTCGTCGTCCACTGGCTCGGCGGCGGGGCTTACCTGCTCGCCGTTGTCGCGGCGCTATCGGGCGTCTTGCTCGCTATCGAACGAGCCCGGCAGACGGTGCGCAAGGATCATCGTCTGATCCGCCAGAGCTTGGGACTGTTCGTCGCGGCGGTCGCGGTCTGGGGCATCGCCGGGGCCTTCGCGCCGCAGGCGTCCCTCGGCGGCACCTCGCTCTCGGACTTCGGAGCGGGCGGCCGTGTCGGCGCCTGGTTGGACTCACCGCTCGGCTGGCTGTTCATCGCAATCGGCCTGGCCGGATCGTTTGCCCTGATCTGGCCTTCCGTTGCTCAATCGCTCTTGCGCTCCGCCGGACATACCGCGCAGAACGGATTCCGTGCCCTCATTCGCGAGTGCCGCGACAAGGGTCCGGCAATGCTCGCTGTGATCGCCCGTGGTGTCTGGAGCGCCTTCGTCGGCCTTCTGCTCATCTGCTGGCACGCGATCGTCTGGTCCAGTCGCGAGCTCCGCTCGGCCATCGGCGTGATCGGGGCGCAGTGGCGGGAAGGGCGGCGCACAGAACTGCCTCCGCTCGGTCAGCCGCCGCCGCGGCCACTACCGAACCCGATCCCCGCATCCACCGGCGAAGCAGAGCCGGCCTGGCCGCCGTTGACCGACAGCGCCGAACCCGACACTCCTCCGGAATCCGCTCCGGAGAATCCAACCAAACCTAGGTCGTCTGCCCCGCCCTCGACCTTGCGCACGCTCGAGCGCACCGCCGCCGATGGCTGGCGGCTGCCGCCGATCAACCTGTTAGACGACGATCCCGCGGCCACGCTTCGTTCGGGGGCGGAGGATCAGGCGAGCATCATCATCGAGACGCTGGCGTCCTTCGGCGTCGATGCGTCAATCACGCAGATCAACGAAGGTCCGGCGATCACCCAGTTCGGCGTCGAACCGGGTTGGGAAGTGAAGACGCGCTTGTCGCCGGCCAGGGACGATTCGGGCGCGCCGCTCCTGGATCAGCATGGTCAACAGGTCTTGCGGACCGAAGAGGTGTCGCGGACGAGGGTGCGGGTCAACCGGATCACCCGTCTGGCCGACGACCTGGCGCTGGCCCTGGCCGCACCCTCGATCCGGATCGAGGCGCCCGTGCCCGGTCAACCGATCGTTGGCGTGGAAGTGCCCAACGCCGACACGCGAATCGTGGCATTGCGGGGCCTGATCGAATCCGATCAGTTCGCGACGATGGCGGCTAGGGGTGGCCTACCGATCGCCCTGGGTCGAGACGTGACCGGTAAACCCGTCATCGCCGACCTGACCCAGATGCCCCACCTGCTGATCGCTGGCGCGACGGGTTCAGGCAAGTCGGTCTGCATCAATACGATCATCTCCTCGCTGCTGATGCAGAAGTCGCCGGAGGAGGTGCGACTGATCCTCGTCGACCCCAAGCGCGTCGAACTGACGAACTACGGCTCGGCGCCGCACCTGGCCTTCTCGCATGTCGTGACCGAGCCGGACGAGGTGGTTTCGGTGCTCGGCGTCGTCGTCGCGGAGATGGATCGACGTTATCGGCTGCTGGAGGAGCACAAAGCGCGCAACATCGTGGCCTACAACTCGCTGCCCTCGACGCCCAAGCAGATGGCGTACTGGGTCGTCGTCCTCGATGAATTGGCCGACATGATGATGGCCGCCGCGGCCGATGTAGAA
Organism: Dehalococcoidia bacterium; assembly: GCA_034428415.1. Taxonomy (GTDB): domain Bacteria; phylum Chloroflexota; class Dehalococcoidia; order Bin125; family Bin125; genus Bin125. The sequence goes on along the minus strand of DAOUHS010000178.1, from coordinate 5,723 downwards.
GGTCAACTGGTACGCCTAGCCCAGCTCGCGCGCGCCGTCGGTATTCACCTGGTGGTCGCGACCCAGCGACCGTCGGTCGACATCGTCACCGGGCTGATCAAGGCCAACTTCCCGACCCGGATCGCGTTTGCCACGACCTCACAGACCGACGCGCGCGTGATCCTCGACCGGGCGGGCGCGGAGAAGCTGATGGGCCGGGGCGACATGCTGTTCATGTCGGCGGACTCGATCAAGCCGCGCCGGGTCCAGGGCGCGTTTGTATCGGACGCCGAGATTGAGAGGCTGTTGCAAGCCTGGAGCGGCCCGAACCAGCAAACAAAGGAGCATGGCTCGCTGGACGAAGTGCTGCAGAAGTTGACGGAAGATTCCCCGGCCGCAGCGAAGGAAGCGGAAGCACGGGCCGCGCAATCTGAGCTTCGCGCCCTGACATCGACCTTGGAGGCGGCGATGGCCGGCGACGAGCCTCAAGAAGCGCCGGACATTGTGCTTGAGTCGTCTCCCGTGACGACTCAAGCGGCCGACACCCGCCTCGGCGAAGCGACTGCATTGGCTCGCGAATATGAGCGGATCTCGGCAGCGCTGCTCCAGCGTCGGATGCGAATCGGCCGACCAAGAGCGGAACGATTAATCGAACAGTTGGCGGAGGCAGGGGTAATCGAGCATTCGGACGGCGGGCGTTCGCGACGGGTGTTGGTCCGCTCCGAGTAGCCCACAGCATCGCTACACGTCAACCGCGGCCGTTTCGGGCTCGCTGAGGAGCGTGTCGAAGCCGTCGCCCATCTGATCCGAGAGTTGCGCCTGGCGGTCGGAGTTGTATTGGTCGGGGTCGGCTTCCCAAGCGAAGAACTGAGGCCAACCGAAGAGGTACATCCGCTCGCGGCGATCCAATCCACGGATTCTTCGCGCGCCCATGTCAGTCCAAAACTCGGGCCGGACATGGCGCCCGAGATCATCGCGAAGCGCCTGCGAAACGACGATCGATCCACCGCGGCCTTTGGCCATGATCCTGGCCGCCATGTTGACCGTTCTGCCAAGGATGTCGCCCCCGGGTCGAAGGATCACATCGCCGCGATGCACGCCCATTCTGAGTCGGACCGGCCAGGCCGCGCCGCGCCGGTCGGCGAGTCGGGTGACTTTCTCTTGCACGTGAGCGGCGCAGCGCAGCGCCTGCATGCCGTCGGCGAAGACGATCAGGAACCCGTCGCCGGTGAACTTGACTTCGAATCCGGCGTGGCGGTGCAACTCTTCCCGGACGATGTCGTTGTGCTCGTCGATGATCGACTCCCATTGCAGGTCGCCGAGCCGTTCGGTGAGGTGAGTGGAGTCCTCGATGTCGGTGAAGAGCACGGTGGCGGCTTCTCCCTGCCGGGGAAGCAGGGAGGCGGTCACGGCGCGTCCGCAGTTGGGACAAAAGGAGGAGCCAAGCGGCGGCTGTTCACCACAAAATGCGCAGGCGCGGACCTCTTCACCCTCGGCGCGGCCACCGAGCCAGGAAGGCGGCGCGTCGACGTGTGCACGCCGCCAGAGTTCGCCTTCGGGTTCGTCGGCCACCGGTTCACACTCCCCGGGCGCCCGCCACGGCAGGCGCGCCAGATGGTAACAGGGCGGGCGCGCGGGCGTCGGGTTGACGGTACCAAGCCGGGGCCAACGGGGTAAAGCGGACAGTCTCCAGCTTGGGGGATTAACGTTGCCGTGACACTGGCTCGCGACGTTTGAGCGGTCGGCGGCGGCGTCCGTAGGCCTGATCGCTCCACCGCTGCAGGTCTTCGCCCAAGGCAGCCTGGTCGCGCCGGAGCTCGATGATCTGATCGCGTAAGGCAGCGGCTTTCTCGAACTCGAGGTCTCGAGCGGCCTGTTTCATTCGCGATTCCACCTCGGTGATCATTCGCGCAATCTGGTCTGGGGTCATGTCTTCAGGAATATTGGCGCCCAAATCGGCTTCGTAGGCCGGGCTGTCCTCGGCGACCATTCGTTGTTCGAACTCGTCTCGTACCTGTTTGGCGACGTCGCTGGCGATATCGCGAACTTCCTTGGTGATTCCCACCGGTGTGATGTTATGGCGGCGGTTGTACTCGTCCTGCGCGGCGCGGCGGCGATGGGTCTCGTCCATCGCGCGGCGCATGGAATCGGTGATCCGGTCGGCGTAGAGGATGGCGTGCGAATTCACGTGACGGGCGGCGCGGCCAATGGTCTGGACCATTGACCCTTCGTTGCGCAGGAAGCCCTCCTTATCTGCATCGAGCACTGCGACGAGCGAGACCTCGGGTAGGTCGAGGCCTTCGCGCAGCAGGTTGATGCCGACGAGGCAGTCGAACACCCCGAGTCGCAGGTCGCGGAGGACTTCGACCCGCTGGAATGCGTCCTGCTCGGAGTGCAGGTAGTAGGTGCGGATGCCGACCTCGCGCAGGTAGTCGGCCAGGTCTTCGGCCATCTTCTTGGTCAACGTGGTGACGAGTGTGCGTTCGCCGCGTTCGGCGCGAGTCTTGATCTCGCTGACGAGGTCGTCGATCTGTCCGTCGGTGGATCGGACTTCGACTTCGGGATCGAGCAGGCCGGTGGGCCGGATCAGTTGTTCCACAACCTGCTGGGAGTGATTTCGTTCATAGGGCGCCGGCGTGGCGGAGACGAACACGACTTGATTGATGTGGCGCTCGAACTCGTCGATGTTGAGCGGTCGGTTGTCGATGGCCGAGGGCAGGCGGAAGCCGAAATCGACCAAGGTCTGTTTGCGCGAGGTGTCGCCGCCGTACATGCCTCGGACCTGGGGAATGGTCATGTGCGACTCGTCGATGAAGAGCAGCCAGTCCTCGGGGAAGTAGTCGAGCAGGGTCCATGGGGTCGAGCCGGCGGCGCGGCGGGCGAGGTGGCGGGAGTAGTTCTCGATGCCGGGGCAGTAGCCGGTCTCGCGCAGCGTTTCGAGGTCGTAACGCGTGCGCTCCTCCAGACGCGCGGCCTCGAGGATGCGGTCTTCGCGGCGGAGCTCTTCCAGTCGCTGGGCCAGCTCGGCCTGGATGTCCTCGACGGCGGCGGCCATACGCTCGTCGGTGGTGACGAAGTGCTTAGCCGGGTAGATATCGACGCGGTCGCGCTCGGCGAGGATTTCTCCGGTGAGCGGATCGAGTTCGACGATGCGCTCGACTTCGTCGTCCCAGAACTGGACGCGGACGGCGAGGTCCTCGTATGAGGGATGGATCGTGAGGGTGTCGCCGCGGATGCGGAACTTGCCTCGGCTCAGGGTCATCTCGTCGCGCTCGTATTGCTGGTCGACGAGACGACGGAGGATCAGGTTGCGGGAGTAGGACTTGCCCTGCTCAAGGCTGAGCACCATGCCCTGGTAGTCCTCGGGCTCGCCGAGACCGTAGATGCAGGAGACGGAGGCGACGATCAAGACATCGCGGCGCTCGAAGAGGGCGCGGGTGGCGGCGTGGCGCAGCTTGTCGATCTCCTGGTTGATGTCGGATTCCTTGGCGATGTAGGTGTCGGAGCGGGGTATGTAGGCCTCGGGCTGGTAGTAGTCGTAGTAGGAGACGAAGTACTCGACGGAGTTGTTGGGGAAGAAATCGCGGAACTCGGTACAGAGCTGGGCGGCGAGGGTCTTGTTGTGAGCGAGGACGAGGGTGGGTCGGTTGAGCTGGGCGACGACGTTGGCCATGGTGAAGGTCTTGCCGGAGCCGGTCACCCCGAGCAAGGTCTGGGCGCGATGACCCGCTTCGAGTCCCTCGACGAGTCGGCGGATGGCGTAAGGCTGATCGCCGGTGGGCTGATAGTCGGCGCTGAGTTCGAACTGCTTCGAGCCGTGGACAGGGGCTGAAACGGTGGTCATGAGAGAGAGCTTAGCGAGATTAGGGGCATCGGGGCGTCGTTCCGAGGAGGGGCGGGTGGAGTTTCAGGTTTTCAGGAAACTTTTTTCGGGGCGGTCCGAAGGGACGATCTCCAGTGTTTTACGGGAGATCGAGGCCTGCGGAGTTTCAGGTTTTTTCAGCTTTTTCGGGTTTCTTCAGGGACTTTCGGTGGGTTGAGCGGTCGATTTTGGTCAGATTTTGTTCGATTTTGGTCGGATTTGGCCGATTTTTGTGCGGAAACGGGCGAAGCAGGACGAGTAGGGGCGGGCTGGGTCGGGGTTGTGTTGGTTTGGATTCGAAGGGGCATGATGGTTGGTACCTGCTCAGGTCCGGAGTCGGTGAGTCGATGATACATGCACATGGGTTCTATTGCGGGTCGCGAGTTGTGAGTCGGGATACATACAGCGGTTCGTGGCAGCGGTTCGTGGCAGCGGTTCGTGGCAGCGGTTCGTGGCAGCGGTTCGTGGCGGGACGAGATTCCCGGCCGGAGGCCGGGAATGACGACACGGGGGTGTTCCGGCGGACCCTGCAACGTTCAACAGCCTGCTAGGGAGCGGTGCCGATGTGTTCGAGGACGGCGCGGAGCAGGTTCTCGGTTGTGTCGGGAGCTTGCACGTCGGGCGCGCTGAGGACTGCGGCGATCCAGCGGTCGGCGTCGCGGCGGGTGTAGCCGAGACCGATCAGGGCTTCAGCGGCGTCGGCGGCGATTTCGTCGGTTGGGCGGATCGGACGGCGGGTCTTCGCGTCGAATCCTTCGTCGACGAGCATGGCTTCCTCGATGACCTTGCCCTTGAGGTCGGCGATGATCCGGTCGGCCTGGCGGGTGCCGATGCCGGGAAGCTGGGTGAGGGTGCGTCGGTCTTCGGCCTCGATTGCCTGGGCGATCGTTGAGACCGAAGCGGCGAGTGCTTGCTGGGCTTTAGCGACGCCCATCTGGGGCACGCCGATCAGTTTTCTGAAGAAATCTCGTTCGGTTTGTCTCAGAAAACCGATGAGGACGGGGACTGGCGCTCGGTCGGGGACGTGGTAGTGGGTGAAGAGGTCGAGGACTTCGGGTCGATTGTCCTCGAGCGCGAGCCAGACGGCGGTGGGCAGGCGGACTTCGTAGACGAGGCCTCCGGCTTCGGAGCCGGTGTCGACCTCGACGCTCTGGGTGTCCTCGTGCCAGTCGACGGCTCGGCCGCGGATGCGTGAGATCACCGGATCTCCAACGTTTCATTGATTGGGGTCATCAGATGGTGGCAGAAGGCGACGGCGAGGGCGTCGGCGGCGTCGACAGGGGCTTCGAGTTTGGCGAGGCCGAGTCTCGCCATGAGGGCTTGCTTGACCGCTGACTTCTCGGCGGAGCCATGTCCGGTGACGGCTTCCTTGACCTGTCTGGGGGGATATTCGTGGACGGAGACGCCGTGGTTAGCGGCGGCGATCATGGCGGCGGCCTGGGCCTGTCCCAAGAGGACCGCGGTCTTCACGTTCTTGTGATTGAAGGGTCGCTCGATGGCGACGGCATCGGGGCGATGTTGTTCGAGCAGTTCGCGGACTCGCCAGTTGATGGTGTTCAGGCGGTCGGGTAGGTCGCCTTTCGGCGGGCGAATCGTGCCCCAGCGCAATCCCGCGGTGCCGTCGGGGGCGACCTCGAGCAGTCCCCAACCGGTCGCTGTGAGACCGGGGTCAATGCCGAGGATTCGCACCATGGATCGAGTCTACGCCTCGACGAGCGCGGCGTCGGGGAAGTCGGCATTGGTGAAGACACGCTGGACGTCGTCGAGATCTTCGAGGGAGTCGATCAGGCGCATCAGCCTGGCGGCCTGGTCGGTGTCGACCGGGACGGTGTTGGTCGCTCGCATGATGACTTCTGCGGAGGCGATCGGCGCGCCGGCCTCT
>DAOUHS010000177.1:0-2578 GCA_034428415.1 Dehalococcoidia bacterium | reverse complement strand
GCCGCCGTCGCCGCATCGCCCTCGGCAAACACCGCGACGCGAACTTCCTTGCCCAGCCCGTGCGGCAGTCTCGCCGTGCCACGCAACTGTTGGTCGGCGTGACGGACATCGAGCCCGGTGCGAATGTGCAACTCGATCGTCTCGTCGAACTTCGCCGTCGACATCTGTTTGATCAGCGCGACCGCCTCGGCCGGCGGGTAGTGCGATTCTTTGTCGTACGCATCCAGTGCGTTGCGGTAGCGCTTGCCTCGCTTCGCCATCGTTAGTTCTCGACTTCCACGCCCATCGAACGAGCCGTCCCGGCGACCATCTTCATCGCCGCGTCGATGTCGTTCGCGTTCAGGTCTTGCATTTTCTGTTCGGCGATCGTTCGCACCTGGTCCGAGGTGATCGAACCGGCCACCTCGCGACGAGGCTCCGAGGCGCCCTTCTCCAGGCCTGCGGCGCGGCGAATCAGATCCGACGCCGGCGGCGTCTTGAGTTCGAACGTGAACGAGCGATCCTCGTAGACCGTGATCTGCGCCGGGATCAGCTCACCCGCGTTGGACGCGGTGCGCTCGTTGTAGCTCTTGACGAACTCCATGATGCCCACGCCGTGCTGACCCAGCGCGGGACCAACTGGCGGGGCGGGGCTGGCTTTGCCCGCCTCCAATTGCAGTGTCAACACTGCTCGTACACGCTTCGCCATCCAGCTATCTCCCTAAATCGCCCCCGAGAAATCCTCGGCGGCGCGCAAACGCAAGTGCTCAGCCTACTTGGTGACTGCCTCGATGTCCGCCTACTGCTTCTCCACCTGGTCGAAGTCAAGCTCCAGCGGCGTCTCTCGACCGAACATCGAGATCCGCACGCGGACCTTGCCCTTCTCCACGTTGATCTCTTCCACCTCGGCCACCATGTCGACAAAGGGACCTTCAGTCAGCCGCACCGAATCGTTGACCGCGAAGCCCACACGGACCCGCGGCTCCTCCACCTGCGTCTGGCCAATGATCTTCGCGACCTGCGCCGCTGGCAGGGCGCGCGCGTGGTCGCGCTGGTCTTCGCGCGTGCCCACGAACCCCGTTACCCCTGCCGTGCCGTTGACGACGTGCCAGGACTGGTCCGACGGCTCGCCGGTCTGCTCGTTGACGCGAATCTGGAGCAGAACATAGCCGGGCAGCAGCTTGCGTTCGACCTCGCGCCGCTTGCCGCCGCGAATCTCAACCTCTTGCTGAGTGGGCACCAACACGAATCGCTTGTCCGCCATCCCTTTCTTGGCCGCGCCCGCCTGATCCGGCGTCAGTTCAACGAACTGATCTTCAGCATCCATGTTGCGGATCCGCAGGTCCAGCGCGTCCCGGACTCGGTTCTCGTGACCCGTGTACGTGTTGATCGCGAACCAGGCAGCATCCGCTTCCTGAATCCCCTCGAGCGAGACCGCCGACTCGGCATCACCTTCGTCCCCCTCCTCGCCCCGCAGAAACGGAGCGATCGGGGTGGGCTCCTCCTCGACCGGACGATCCAGGCCCAGCTCGACCAGCGCCTCGGCCGCGGTCGTGTCGATCTCCGCCTCGGCCGGCTCCGGTTCCGTCTCGATGCCCAGCGCCCGCGCTGTGGCCAAGATCTCCTGCAACTCTCGTTCTGCCGCGGAAATCTCGCTGCGCCCGAACCCGGCCCCACTCGATTCTGTGTTTGATTCCGTCTCTGGCGTTTCTCTTGAGGTCGTCATCAGGGCAGCAACGTTTCCTCAACCACGCGGTTCAAGCCAAAGTCGATCGCGCCGAGGAAAATCCCCACCGCAATCGCCACAACCAGGACCACAACCGTCAGATTGGCCGTCTCCTGTCGCGAGGGCCAGACCACCTTCCTCAGTTCGTCGATGATCGCAAGAATCGCCCGCGGATGCGTCAGCCGATAGAGCAGGCTCTGCACGCGGGGCGCATCGGAAGTGGTCGGTCGTGACGCGCCGATCTCCCGTCGCGGTCGCGCCGGCAAGGCCGCGGCCTCGGCCACGCCGCCCGACCCGTCAATCTCGTCCGCCGGAACCGGCGCCTCGGATTCGGCTCGGGCAACGCGCTGACGCGTCGGTCGCGGAGTAGCGGCCGATGCGGCGCGCGGCTGTCCGCCTCGGCGTCCCCGTCGTCGGCGACTATCTCGAGATCTCGCCACGGATCACCGCGTCTCCCGGTAGGCCTGCCGCGCACGGCAATTCGGGCAGTACTTGGTCAACTCCAGACGGTCGGCGTCGTTCCGCCGGTTCTTCGTCGTGTGGTACGTGTGCGACTGGCACTCTCGGCAGCGCAGCGTGATGAACACGCGATCACCCTTCGCCATGGCCAGATTCCTTCCCCAGTCGCCGACCGAACTGATCGAGTCGGCGGATTAGAACCATCTTCGCACGAACGACCGCTCCCGCGCTATTCCCAACTCACTCGACGATCGACGTAACCGCGCCCGCGCCGACCGTCCGGCCGCCCTCGCGAATCGCGAAACGCAAGCCCTCCTCCAGCGCAATCGGCGAAATCAATCGCACGCTCATCTGCACGTTGTCCCCGGGCATCGCCATCTCCACCCCCGCCGGCAGTCCAATCTCGCCGGTCAC
>DAOUHS010000176.1:0-14934 GCA_034428415.1 Dehalococcoidia bacterium | reverse complement strand
ACGACGCGGTGCTGCTTGACATGCAGGGACGCGTCGTCCATCGCTGGCACGTCGAAGACCGCAAGCTGTTCAATGTCGAACTCTTGCCGAATGGCAATCTGTTGGCCATGGTCGCGCCCGAACATCCCCCCGCCCCGCGAACTAGCGGCAATGAATCGCGCTTCGCCATCGATCCCGGTGGTCCTCCCGAAATCTTCAACATGTTGGGCGGCCGCGGGAACGGCCTCTGCGAACTTGACTGGGACGGCGACGTCGTCTGGTCGTACGACAACCCCGGCATCCACCACGACTTCCACCGGCTCGACGACGGCCACACGGTCTCGCTGGAATGGGTTCCGATGACGAAAGATGTCGAGAGCGCCGTGATCGGCGGAGGACGCCAGCCCGATCAGCCGATGCCGCCCAACATGATGGGCGACGACATCATCGAAATCGACGCCGACGGCACCGAAGTCAGCCGGATCAACCTGTGGAAAGTGCTCCAGCCAGAAGATGCAATCATCTGCCCGCTGGAGAACACGTGGGAATGGACCCACGTCAACAGCATCGAGCAGACGCCCGACGGCGGGCTGCTCTTCTCGGCACGCAACGTCAGCACGATCGGCATCGTCGATCCGCCCAAGGGCGACGGCCCGGGCACCTTGCGCTGGAGATTTGGCCAGCCGGAGATCTCACATCAGCACCACGCGTCCTGGCTGCCGGAGGGTCGGGTGCTGGTCTATGACAACGGCATGCACCGTCTGCAGGACCTGGCGTACTCGCGCATCCTGTCCATCGATCCGGAGACCGACGAGTTCGACGTCGTCTTCCAGGGCATGCCGCGCGAGCAGTTCTTCTCGGCTCACATTTCGGGTGTGTCGCGATTGGCGAACGGCAACTATCTGGTCACCGAAGGCGCGGCCGGCCGGCTGTTTGAGGTCGACGGCAGCGGCGGTGTGGTCTGGGAATGGATCTCCCCGTTCCAGGTCGAGCAGCGCGGCGACGTCTGCAACTGGGTCTTCCGCGCCTGGCGCTACGCCGGCGACTATTCCGGGTTGGCGGGACGGGAACTGAGTCCCGAAAAGCAGCTGGACTTCAACCGCCTGCACGGCTTGATGTCGTAGGGTTCGGACTACGAACCGGAGCGGGGCGACTTCATCCGCCGCGTGGCGATCAGCAGGTCGTGGGTCTTGCCGTCGGCGTCGATCACGTAGTCCCAGAGCACGGCCTCGCGCTGGAAGCCGAGCCGGCGAAAGACGGACTGCGCGGCGGCCTGATCGAGCACCATGCGGGCGGTCAAGAGCTGCAACTCGAGCAGTTGTGCGATGGCGTAGATCTCTTCCGCCAAGACGCGCCCCAATCCGCGACCGCGGGCGTTCGGCGAAAGCAGCAGACGAATCTCGCCGAGGTGGCGTGTCCAGTCGGCGGAGGAGTAGTTGAGGTCGCCCTCGCCGAGCAGCTCGTCGCCGTCGAAGCCGAGCACGGTGAAGGTGCGCTGGTCGACGACTTCCTGCATCCAACGGTCGACGGCGGCGCGCTGGGTGATGTCGCGGCGCAGGAAGAGCAGGTCGTCGGCCGGCAGCGAACGAGCGAACTCGAGGATCAGGTCCTCGTCGCCGGGCGCCATCAGCCGCAGGGAGATGCGGTGGCCGTCGCGCAATGACGCGGAGCGCGGGTAACGAACGGCGATTTGCTGGTCGGCGTCGGACACTGGGTCAGCCATATCGGCGAGCCTCTCAAGCTGGACGGGTACGTGTGAAACTCTGCACGAGCGCAGTGAGCGCGATTGCGAACAGGATATAGAGGCGGATCGGGGAAGACAGCGATCGAGCGGCCCTCTGGCAGAGCCGCTCAATCGCGTGGTTTACGTTCGCCGGGCCTGCAACGGTTGGAACGCCGCTATGCGCGGTCGCCGGGGAAGTCAGGATGTGTCGTGTCCATCCAGACTTCCTTGCGCCAGTGCCAGCCCTCGCGCTCCCACACGTTCAGGCTTCGGTCTGGCACGTTCAGGTACGGCCAGTAGATGCTCGTGTCGATGCCGTTGCCCATCACCGCCGATGGGGCGAGGCCGTCGAGCCCATAGCGCTCATCTTCACCGAGCAAGATCCAAGAGACCTCCTGCGCCATTTCGCGGCGCGCCTCAGCATCGAGCGTGACCTTCATCTTGGTCACAATGTCGGTGATCGGCTGGAAATCGTACTTCTCCCAGTTCTCTCCCCCTCCAGGAACATACCGAGAGTTCCAGGCAGAGGTCGGATCACCCGTGCCAGCTCCAACCCAGATCGGGAACGAACCTGGATAGGTTCCTTCAATCAGCCGTTGGGTAATCGCGTCGTATGGCAGTAGCTCGATACTGGTCTTGATGCCAAGCGCGTTCTCATACATGTTGCGGTACAGTTCCGAGGCACCTGGGTACAACCCTTCGAAGATGTCAGCGACGATCATCGGGTACTCAGTGCCCTCTTCAACCCCAGCAGCACTCAACAACTCGCGGGCCATCTGAATGTCGGCGTCCTTGTCTGGTCGGTAACCAGGCAGCGTTCGCGTCGTTTCCTGGTCGATGGCCCAACCGTGATACCAGTTCAGGTGTTGAATCGTGGACGGTTTGCCTTTTCCAAAGTAGATCGCGTCGATGATGGCGTCTCGGTCCATGGCGACGTGGAACGCGTACGGCACCCGCCGATCCAGCCACGGGTTCTCGTCCCACTGCTGGTTGTAGTTGAAGCGCATCATCAGCGGCAGCACGACGCCGCGGTCATAGCGGATGTGCTCTGGGAAGTCTGCCTCGATCCCCTCGATGGCAATCGAGTTGAGGCTCACCGCATCAAGATCGCCATTGCGATAGGCGGTTTCCACCGCCGTCTGATCGCTCAAAATCACCCAGGTGAGCGAGTCGAGGAAGGGCATCTGTTGGCCATCCAGACTCTTCCAGTAATTCGGGTTTCGCTCCAGATGCAACCGACCTTCGGGCTCGAAGATCGTCGGAATGAACGGGCCACAGCCTGATACCAGCTCAACGTTGGTCTGTTCGTCGATCCACTCGCGTCCCCAAAGCTCCATCGCTTCTATCGAGGTCATAAATGACCACTGCATATGGACCGCCTCGAGGTAGGTCGCGTCGGGGCCCGCTGTCTTACAGACCAGCGTCATATCGTCAGGAACATCCATGGATGCGGTTGTTGAGTAGATTGTTTGCCGAGTGAACCTGGCGTCGGGCACGCCGTCCGCGTCGAGCGCGTCTATCTGTCGTTGAATATTGGCTTGTGCGTCCTCTGCCGTGAACAGACGTCCACCCTCGGTTGGGTAGCGGTCCCAGAAACGCGCACCCTGATCGATACGAAAAATATAGGTCTCGTCGTCTGGGACTTCCGGCAGCGATGAAAGATCCGCGCCGTACACGGGGCCTGCGTTGTTGTAGATCTCAACCAACTGACCCATCGAGTCGTTGAAGATATGGAAGGGATGCGCCAGATTCGTGCGGTGTGGGTCGAAGCCGTCCCAGTTGGCCGGCGTGTATATCGAGTAGTTGCCGCCATATTGGCGATTGCTGACCGCCGCCTGTTGCTGCTGTTGCTGGGCTTGCTGTTCGGCCTGCTCCTGCGCGTCGGCCTCTTGCTCGACCTGCTGCTGGGCCTGTTGCTCGGCTTGCCGGTCGGCCTGTTGCTGCTGCATGGCTTGCTGTTGGGCCTGCTGCTGCGGCTGATCCTGCGCTTGCTGTTGCTGCGGCTGATCCTGTTGCTGGACCTGCGCGGCGGCCTCCTGCCCGTCGTCGTCATCATCGCCGCAACCGACCAAGGCGAGCCCGGCAGCGCCGACGCCGGCGCGACCAGAGGCGCGCAGGAGGGCGCATCCGCTGCCAATAGTTCCTGCGTTCCATTGCTCGCTCCTTGCGTATGGACCTTCACGGCCAGAAGACCGTGTCGTGACGCAGTCTAGGTTCCGTCCAGCCGGGCGGGGACATCTGTGGTCGAGGTGTGTCGATCTCCCTTACGTTTCGAGGTTTTCAGGTTTCAGATGATTTTTTTCTGAGGGCCCTTTTGGGCCGATCTCCCGTCTATTGCTGGGGATCGTGTTCGAGTTCTTTCAGATTTTTTCAGGTTTTTTCGGTCAGATTCAACGCGTCTTGGACAGATTCTGTTCGAGTTTGTTCGATTCTGTTCGGATTGGGACGAACGGATACGGTGGTTTGCCACCAGGTGCGCGATGGTCGGCGCGCGATTGCGGGCAGACATGATCAAGGAGGGGCGCTGAGTCGTCACTGGCTCCTCCTACCGCAAGACCATCTGTTCTCAACTTAGCACAGCGCAGCACGCTTGGAGCGGGGAGGGAGGGGCGTCGGGTGGCCTGGTTGTCAGTTGCGGACGATTCGCGCGCTCAGGCCTTAGCAGGTTGCTGAACAACGCACGTGCAACAGGGCCCGCCCTTCCAGGCTTGTCCTGGAAGGGCGCCGTGTGCGTCCCGCGTGATCTGGTGGGACGAGATTCCTGGCCTGAGGCCAGGAATGACGAAACAGGAGTGTTCCACCGACCATTGCAGAGTTCAGCAGCCTGTTAGTCGCCGCCGCCGGCGGCTGCGAGCAGGCCTACTTCCTCGACCGCGTCGAAGTCGGGCAGCCGGGTCAGCGGGGCTCGCTCCGGCTCCTCGAAAGCGGGCATCACCTCGGCGGCGAATCGCTTCAGCGAGGCGAGGATCTTCTCGTGCGGGACGACCTGGTCGAAGTTGATCAGGAAGACCATGCGGTCGACGCCGATCTCTTCCCACTGGCGCAGCGCGGCGATCACCGTTTCCGGGTTGCCGATTGGGGTGCCCTGCTGCAGCGGGTTGATCACGTCGCCGGGCCGATCGCGGAGCTGGATCGCCGAGGCCTGCGAACTGTAGGCGGGCGACGGGTAGATACTGCCCACGCCGACGAGGTGGGCGGCGGCGCTCATGAAGGCCATCGCGCCGGCGCCGCCGAGGGCCATCGCTTCCTCGTCGGACTCGCCGCAGTACATCCAGCCGACGCCGTTGACGCAGTTGTTGACGAACTTGCCGACCGGGTCGGCGTTGCGAATCACGCGGCGGTAGTCGGCGATGCGCTGTTCGTACTGCGCCGGCGTGCCGATCGAGACGCCGAGCAGGCCCATGCCGCGCTCGGCGGCCTGGATCGCGGTCTCAGGGCTGGAGACGGCGACCCACATCGGCGGGTGCGGTTTCTGCACCGGCTTGGGGATGATGGCGCGTTCGGGCATCGAGAAGTACTTGCCGTCCCAGCCGGCGATCTCGTTGGTCCACATGTGCGGGATGGCGCGAATCACCTCGTCCCACATGTCCTTGGTGTCGTCCGGTTCGACCTGGAAGCCGCCCAGTTCGGTCCAGGTCGCGGCGCGGCCGGTGCCGAATTCGAGGCGTCCGTTGGAGATGATGTCCAACGCGGCGGCACGCTCGGCGACACGGGCAGGGTGGTTGACCTGGGGCAGGCAGAGCGCGATGCCCTGGCCGATGTGGATGTTCTCGGTCATCGCGGCGGCGGCGGAGAGGAAGACCTCGGGCGCGGGCGAGTGGCTGTACTCCTCGAGGAAGTGGTGTTCCACTTCCCAGACCTGGTCGAAGCCAAGTTCATCGGCCAGACAGATCTGTTCGAGGGCCTGGTGATAGACGCGCCACTCGGAGGTCTCGGTCCAGGGCCGCTGTACGGAGTGTTCGTAGAAGATGCCGAATTTCATGTCAGACTCGCTGCTTTCTGTGCGGACTTCGGGGGCGCTGTCCACGGTCCGATCGTGCCATCCTCGACGGATACGCGGCGTGCGGAGATGCTAGCATTCTGACCGCGCCGCCGCGTCTCCGTGGGCGCCGCTGTCGAATGGAAGGCGAGAGGCCCGATGTCGGTCGCCATTGTTTGTGACTCATCGGTTGATCTCTCGCCGGAATTGCTGGCCGAGCGGGGCCTACACACCGCACCCGTCGGCTACAGCCTGGGAGCGACCTACTACAGCCAGGGCGAGCAGTCCCACGCTGACTTCTACGCCGCGCTTGGGCGGGGTGAACGGCTGACGCTGAACGGGGTCACGTCGGAGGACTGGGAATCGGTCTTCCTAGCGGCCGTTGAGGGCCACGACGAAGGCGTGATCTGCCTTTGCCAGGCATTCGGCTCGTCCAGCCCATCATTCGATTCGGCAGAGTTCGCGTCGCGGCGCATTGACCATTTTCATCAGATCGACGTGAGGATTCATCAGACCCCCCGTTCGACAGCGGGCCAGGCTGCGATTGCCCTTGCCGTGGGGCGAGTCTCGCAGTCCGGCGGAGATCGGGCAGCCGTCGATCAAGCGCTCGACGAGGTCACCAGCAGCGCGGACATCTTCATGATTGCCCCAGATGTGGACGGGCTTGACCGAGCTGGTGAACTGTCGGCTGTTCAGTCTCAGAGCGGGATCGGTTCGCTGGATTTCGGCGTGCCGGTCTTCCGTGCTCGTGACCGGATCAAGGCGGTCGCGTTGGCCGACGGCGAGGAACAAGCCGAGGACATGCTGCTTGATCAAGCGGCCGGCATTCTTGGCAGTCAGCCTGCCATCCTGGTGGTCACGCATGCGCTGGCTCACGAAGCGGCCGAACGGCTGCGGGACAAGGCGTCAGCGCGGCTGTCGGCGGACGAGATTCACGTGACTGAGCTTGGCCCGACGGTCGGCGGCCTGCTCGGCGCCGGAGCCTGGGGCATGGGTTTCTGTCACGCTCCGTCCGGGTAGCGCACCTAGATCGATGGGCCGGGACTGAACGGCCCGGCGGGAAGGAAACATCATGCCAGAATCCGGTCTGATTGACAGTTCCGGCCTGCCCGCCGTCGATGTTGAGAGCGGTGCGCCAGAGCCGCCCTGGGAGATTGGCGAAGCGGTCGTCCAGCACATTACCTACGAAATCCCGGTGCCGAACGCGCGCCGCAATCTGCCTGACATTGTGACTCGCTCGGCTCCGACGTACGGGCGAGTCAGCGTGATCGATCGCGCCGACAGCCCGGTCGGGCCGTACCGCGAGGCGCTGTTGATGGTCGGCTGCAGAGTCGGCATGATTCCTGCGCTCTATGTCGTAGATGCGGTAGTCAACACGGAGGCGGCCAGCGAAGCGATAGCTGCGCATTGGAAGTACCAGCCAAGCGTTGGTGAGATCAACATTGAGCGCGGCGACGACGCGATCACCTCCAGCTTCGACGTCGGAGACGGGCTGATGGTGACATTGCGCTCGCCGACGACGGATGCGGCGGCGGCGGCGATCGTGCGGTACGACCCGCTGCTCGTGGTACTGCCAAGTGACGGGAGTGGAACAGCGTCCGAGGTGCCCTGCGAGCACGATGTCCGCCAGGCCTGGCTGTCGCGCGCCAGCACGCTGACTTACGAAGGTGGTTCGCGGCGGCATCCGTGGATCCAGCTCAGGTCGTCGAATGCGATCACAGCGGTGGCAGCAGTCGAGGGACAGGTGATCGAGGCGGCGGCGACGATCGAGTTGCCGGGTGGTTAGTCCCCCTGTGTCACGAACTGCGCAGCGCGAGACATAGGTGAAATTCTGGCGGAGCGATAGACTTCGGCTGTTCGCCCGTTCCGAGGGCGTTTTGATCGCTCCAATGGGCCGCCCTTTGAGTCCCCTGTGATTACGAAGCTCCGCAACGCCTACTACGGCTGGTACATCATTGCCGCCGCGGTGCTGTGCATGACCGTGGCTGCTGGCACTTCATTCTGGTCAATGGGGTTCTATGTCGCGCCGTTGGAGGAGCAGTTCGGTTGGTCCCGGGCCTTGTTGCAAGGCGGATTGTCTGCATCACTGTTGGTCTCAGGACTGGCTTCGCCGCTGGCCGGTCGGCTGGTAGACCGTCAGGGCGCGCGTCGGGCGATCTTCCTTGGCACGATTGCAACCTGTCTCACCTATCTGCTCCTGGCGACGACGTCGTCCCTGTGGCAGTGGTACCTGTACTTCTCCATCAACTCGTTCTTTCGTGGGTTCATGTTTTACATCCCGTTCCAGGTGTTGGTTTCCCGCTGGTTCGATCGCAAGCGCGGGCGCGCTGTGGGGATCATGGCGACGGGATTCTCGCTTGGCGTTGTGATGGTTCCAGTCATGCAGTGGATCATCGACGAGGTCTCTTGGCAAGCTTCGTTTGTCTTCGCCGCCGTGCTCTTGGCAATCGTATTCTTGCCGGTCTCTCTGATCGTCGTCCGCAACCAACCGTCAGACAAAGGGCTCGAGGTTGACGGCACCCGAATCAACGCCAGTTCCAGTGCAAGTCAGGGCCCAGTCCGGCTCAGCGGGCTCACGGTCAAACAGGCAATCCGCACAATCAACTTCTGGGTCATCGCGTTTGCGTTTATGACGTTCTTCTTCTGCATGTTCGGATGGATGGTCAATGGCGTGCCGGTGTACGAGTCCTATGGGATCGAACGAAGCACGGTCTCGCTAATCATGCTGGTGACCGGCTTAGGCGGAGTGATCTCGCGGCCAACTTTCGGACTGTTAGCGGAACGGATTCCATCGATTGAGCTTGCCTCGGTCGGGCTAGCTGTGTTCATGTGTGGAGGAATGTTGGTCCTGCTACTGACCGGAGGCTCGTGGCTGGGGATCGGGATATTCATTGCATGTTGGATGGTCGGTTCCGCCGGAGGACCCGTGCTCGAACCGTTGATATTGCCTCGAGTCTTCGGCCTTGCACACTTCGGCGCGATCATGGGCACGATGTTCATGGTGGAAACGATCGGACAAGTCCTGGCGCCGTACGTCGGAGGCTGGATCTTTGACGAGACTCGTGCGTACGACCTCCTGTTGATCATCTTCATCGCATCAGGCGTAGCGTCGATGGGTTTCTTCGCAATGGCGCATCTGATCCCGAATCCGAGGATCCCGAGTCCGTCGCTCAGGTTCGTGCGACCGCTGGTCGCGAGCCTGGTCGCGCGAACTGAGCCCCAGCATCAGTTTGCCAATGGCGCGGGGGCGGCGTCGGCCAACGGCGCTGAGGCAGCAGCCGCGAGTGAGCCAGGAGTGTCGAGCCGGGGCTAGAAGATGCCGAGTTCGAACTTGGCTTCGTCAGAGCACATTTCGCGGGGGTCCCAGGGCGGGGAGAAGACGATCTCCGACTCGACGCTGTCGACGCCCTCGACGGTTGAGGCGGCCTGCTCGATCTGGGCCTTGATCATCGGGCCGACCGGGCAGGCGGGCGAGGTGAGCGTGAACTCGACCTTGACGCTGTCTTCAGTCGGGGTCTCGATCGCGTAGACGAGCCCCAAGTCGACGATGTTGATGCCGATTTCGGGGTCGAAGACGGTCTTCAGTGCCTCGAGGACGTCCTGTTCGCTGGCCATATGGGTCTCCTGTCCCTGTCGGTGTATTGCGAATCTAGCTGCTGGTGACGCGCGTAGGTATGTCGCTATCGTCGCTCACGGCCTCGCCGGTTGCATTGGCGAGCGCCTGGTCAAGCACTTTCCAGGCGAGCAGGCCACACTTGATCCGGACTGGGAACTTGGCCACACCCGAGAGCGCTTCGAGGTCCCCCAGGTCGACCGCGTCGAGGTCAAATGTGTCGTCAGTCAGCATCTGCTGGACGTGCTGCGACATTTCGCGGGCTGAATCCAATGAACGGCCGGTCATTGCCTCGGTCATCATCGAGGCCGAGCTCTGCGAAATCGAGCAGCCGCTGCCGCCGAACCCCAGACCGTCGACCGTGCCGTTGATGATCGCCACCGAGAGTTGAATCTCGTCGCCGCAGGAGGGATTGAAGCCCTCGGCCGAGATGGTCGCGTCGTCGCGTTGACCACGATTTCGCGGTCGCCGGTAGTGATCGAGGATGACGTCTCGGTAGAGGTCATCCAGGTCGACCGGATTCTGCGCTTCGCGGTTACTCGCCATTTCAGTCTCTCCCCCTGCCACTCATCGCTCGAATCCAAAGCGCTCGCCGGCCTCAAGCAGACCATCAACAAGCGCATCCACTTCGGTGCGTTCGTTGTAGAGATAGAAGGAGGCTCGCGCTGTCGCGGGCACACCGAGTGTGCGCATCAATGGTTGGGCGCAGTGGTGACCGGCCCGCACGGCGATGCCCGACCGGTCAAGGATGGTGGCGACGTCGTGCGAATGAATGTCGCGGTAGTTGAACGCGATGACGGCCGAACGGTCGGACGGGTCAGCTGGGCCGTAGATGTCGAGCCCCTCGAGACGAGACAGTCGCTCGACTGCGTAGTTGGTCAGTTCAGCATCGTGGGCCGCGACGGCGTCCATGCCGACTTCGTTGAGAAAATCGATCGCCGCTCCGAACGCAACGACATCCGCGATGTTGGGCGTACCGGCCTCAAACTTGTGCGGCAGCGCGGCCCAGGACGATTCCTCCCGGGTCACGACGCTGATCATCTCGCCGCCGCCGAGGAATGGGTCGAGATCGGCCAACAGCTCTTGTCGACCCCAGAGGACGCCGACACCGGTCGGTCCGAGCATCTTGTGCGCAGAGAAGGCGAGGTAATCGGCGCCGAGCTGTTCGACATCCACGGGAATGTGAGGAGCGCTCTGAGCGGCGTCGACGATCATCGTTGCACCGACAGAGCGGGCCATCTCAGAGATCTCTGCCACGGGCGCAATGCTGCCAAGCACATTCGACATATGCACGATCGAGACAATTCGCGTGTTCGCGTTGATCGCGGCGCGCGCGGTGTCGACGTCGATCTGTTGGTCATCGTTGAGTTCGATGAAGCGTAAGACCGCCCCGGTGCGCTGCGTCACGAGCTGCCAGGGAACGAGGTTGGAATGATGTTCGGCGGCGGTCAGGACGATCTCGTCACCGGGTCGCAGGCGTGCGCCGAGCGTGTAGGCGAGCAAGTTGAGCGACTCGGTTGTGTTGCGGGTGAAGACGATCTCACGGTGACTACCTGCACCGATAAAGGCCGCGACCTGCTTGCGAACGTCCTCATAGGCGGCAGTCGCCTCTTCGGCCAGCGTGTGCAGACCGCGGTGAATATTGGCGTTCATCGTGGTGTAGTAGCCCGTCAAGGCATCAATCACTGACTGCGGCTTCTGCGTCGTGGCCGCGTTGTCGAGGTACACCAGCGGATGTCCGTGGACCTCACGCGCGAGAATTGGAAACTGCGACCGAATTGCAGCCGTGTCCAACGGAGTCACATTCGCCGAGGCGGTCATGTCAGTCAACTTCGATCTGGACCTGGCCGTCGTCGACCGACACGGCGTAGCAGCGCACCTTGCCGATCGCCGGCAGAGTCACGGCGCGGCCGGTGGTGACGTCGAACAGGGCACCGTGGCGCGGACATTCGATCCGGTCACCCTCGAGTTCGCCTTCGCCGAGAGGACCGTCGTCGTGCGTGCAGCGATTCTCAATCGCGTACAGCTGCCCGTCTTCGACGCGGCAAAGCGCGATGCTTTGCCCGCCAACTTCAACGACTCTGGCAGTGCCTGGATTGATCTCTTCGAGGCTGCCGATCTGTTCAAGGCTCATGTTGCCGCCTTTGCCGGCTCGAGTTGAATCTCAACAAGTTCATCGATGACTTCGCGCATGTGCTCATCCGGCACACCGTCGGCGATTTCCGAGAGAAATCCACGCACAACCATGCGCTCGGCGACCTTGGGTGGGATACCACGGGCCTGGAGGTAAAACAGTTGATCCGGGTCAACCGGACCGACCGCAGCGGCATGAGAGCACTTGACGTCGTCGGCTTCGATTTCGAGCATCGGGATTGGGTCGGCGCCGGCACCGTCGTCGAGTAAGAGATTGCGCATCGTCTGATGCGCGTTGGTCTTCTGGCCCTCGGGTGTGATTCGAATCAGGCCGTATTGGACCGCCTGCGACTCGTCGGTTAGCACGCCGCGGATGAGCAGATCGCTCGTCGCGCCGACGCCGTTGTGATACTGCCGCGTGACATGTTCGATGTGCTGTTTGCCATCGCCGACAAACAGGCCGCGGATATCGGCGTGGCCGCCACTCTGCGACATGTCCACGTCAATGCGTTGCTTGTCGAGGTCTGCACCGAAAGCCGCCGTAGTGACGCGAATCGATGCATCGCGACCAACTCGGCCTCGGGTGGTAGAGATGGCGGCCGTCTGTCGGTGCCATCGCTGGACGGATGCGAATCGCAGTTGTGCTCCGTCCTCAGCGATGAGTTCGACCGAGGCGTGGATCATGGGAGTCTCATCGAGGCTGGCCCGTCGGTCGTTTGCGTCGCCTGCGTCAATCAGTGAGACCTGCGATTCGCGTTCCGCGACGACGAGCGTGTAATGCCAGTGGTCGCCCTGTTGAACATCCTGGGTGATGAGGTAGAAGAGCGACTCGTCCAGCACTGCCCCTCGAGGCGCATACACGAAGACACCCTGCGTCCAAAGCGCGCGACCAAATGCGTCGTAGCGGTCTTGCGGCGGGCCGACAGCACCAAGCCACTCCTGGAGTAAGCCGGGGTGCTCTCGTGCAGCCGCAGCGAGCGGCCTGATAATCACTCCCTGGGACGCGGCCTGGTCGGCCAGGTCTGAGGCGGCCACGCGACCATCGATCTGGTGGACCAGACCGGCGTGCGCGTCAGGCGCAAAGGCGTGGGGCGGAACGGCAATCTCGGTTCCGTTGGATCCGTCGGCGACGCGGCCGACTCGTGCTCGTCGCGGCAGGCGTTCGCGCGGCGTGCGGCGCCAGGATTCCTCCTGGCCTGTCCACCACTCCATGCCGAGCGCCTGCTCGAGACTGGCCAGGCGGAAAGCCAGCAGCCAGTCCGGCTCGGCTTTGGCGCGGCTCAGCGCCGAGACCTGTTCGCGCAACTCGTCCGGCTTGATTTCTGCGTTCGCCGGGACCTCCAGCGTTGCTTGCGTCATCGCCCGCCCCTCTTGGACCGACCGGTCCGAATCGAAGAAGCGGCGCGCTCGGCGGGGTTAGCCAATTGCGCCGTCCATTTGCAGTTCAATCAAGCGGTTCATCTCGACCGCGTACTCCAGCGGTAAGGATTTGATGATTGGTTCGACAAAGCCGTTGACAATCATCTTGGTCGCTTCGCCCTCGGACAGTCCGCGGGCCATCAGGTAGAAGAGCTGCTCGTCGCCAACCTTGGAGACGGTTGCCTCATGGCCGATGTCGACTCGCCGCTCATCGATCTCCATGACCGGGTAGGTGTCGGAGCGCGAATGCTCATCGAGCATCAAGGCGTCGCAGCGAACATTCGAGCGGCAGTTCTCGGCGCCCTCGTAGACCTTGAGCAGTCCGCGATAGGTCGAGCGACCGCCGTCCATGGAAAGCGATTTCGACGTGATCACCGAAGTGGTGTCGGGCGCCGCATGAACGATCTTGGCACCGGCATCAAGTTGCTGACCCTGTCCGGCCGACGCGATCGACAGGACCTCGCCGTGTGCGCCCGGCTCCATCAGGTAGACGGCCGGGTACTTCATCGTCAGCTTGGAGCCGAGGTTGCCGTCGACCCAGGTCATCACGGCGTCCTGGTAGGCGGTGGCTCGCTTGGTGACGAGGTTGTAGACGTTGTTCGACCAGTTCTGGATCGTCGTGTAGCGGACGTTGGAGCCGGCTTTGCAGATGATCTCGACGACCGCGGAGTGCAGCGAGTCGGACGAGTAGATCGGAGCGGTACAGCCCTCGACGTAGTGCACCTGCGAGCCTTCGTCGGCAATGATCAAGGTGCGTTCGAACTGGCCCATGTCCTCGGAGTTGATCCGGAAGTAGGCCTGCAGGGGAATATCGACGTTCACGCCGGGCGGCACATAGATGAACGAACCGCCCGACCAGACGGCGGTGTTGAGCGCCGCGAACTTGTTGTCGTTGGGCGGGATCACCGTGGTGAAGTATTCCTTCACCAGATCGGGATACTCGCTCAGCGCCTGGTCGGTGCCGAGGAAGAGCACGCCCTTCTCCTCGAGGTCTTCACGGATGTTGTGATAGACGACCTCGGAGTCGTACTGTGCGCCCACGCCGGCCAGCAGACCCTGCTTCTCGGCCTCGGGAATGCCCAGCTTGTCGTAGGTGTCGCGGATGTAGTCGGGCACGTCCTCCCACGAGGATTCGTCGCGGTCGGTGGCGCGGACGTAGTAATGGATGTCGTTGAAGTCGATGTCGCCGAGTTCGCCGCCCCATTCGGGCATCGGCCGCGCGTTGAAGTGGTCGAGCGCCTTGAGCCGTAGCTTGCGCATCCACTCGGGCTCGTCCTTGATGTCGGAGATCGTGTTGACGACTTCGCGCGACAGACCCTTGGGCAGCTTGACCAGGGCTTCAACGTCGTCGTGGAAGCCGAATTCGTACTCGCTGTTTGGAGAGATCGGCGCGTCGGTTGCAGGTGTGGTCATGAGCTCAACACCCTTTCTTTGGTTCGTTCCATGAACGGTTCGTAGCCGTCCCGTTCCAGGACTTCAGCCAGGCTGGCGTCGCCTGACTCAACAATGCGTCCATCAATCAGGACGTGGACATGATCCGGTTGGACGTAGCGCAGGATTCGCTGGTAGTGCGTAATCAGCAGGATCGCGTTGTCGTCGGAGTGGAAGGTATTGATTCCTTCACTGACGATTCGCAGCGCGTCGATGTCGAGACCCGAGTCGGTCTCGTCCATCACGGCGACCAGCGGCTGGAGCAGGCCAAGCTGGAGAATCTCGGCGCGCTTTTTCTCGCCACCGGAAAATCCGTCATTGACGTAGCGACGCACGAACTGTTCGTCCATCTGCAGCCTGCCAAGCACCTCGTTGAGCAACTGGCGGTACTCGCGGACTGGAATCTCCTCGCCGCGTCGCGCACTGATCGCGCGGCGCAGGAAGTTGATCATCGATACGCCAGGTATGTCGGTCGGGTACTGAAAGGCCAGGAAGAGCCCGGCGCGGGCGCGTTCGTCGGGCGGCATCTCGACCACGCTCTCGCCCTGCAGGCGAATGTCGCCACCATTGACGGTGTAGCGCGGGTGACCCATCAGCGAATTGGCGAGCGTGCTCTTGCCCGAGCCGTTTGGGCCCATAATCGCGTGCACTTCGCCT
>DAOUHS010000175.1:0-3893 GCA_034428415.1 Dehalococcoidia bacterium | reverse complement strand
GATGGTCTCTTCCAGTTCCTCGATCGGAGCCTCGAGGACGGCGTCCCAGTCGGGGTAGCGCTTGAGCAGTTGTTGGAAGGCTCGGCCGGAGTTGGTGTCGGAGGTGTTCTGCGATAGGAGGGTGAGGACGAGTTCGGTGACGGGGTCGTTGGTGGCTCGCCAGGGTGTGAGCGGGGCCTCGCGGATCAGTCGGTTGATGATCGCTGTGGGGCGGAGGGGCTTGGGTGGTCGGCGTCGGCGAGGCATCAGTGATTGGCGACTACACAAGCAGATTGTTGAGTTCTCAGGCACAAGCATGCGTCACTGATTCGGCTGTCGCTTCATTCTCATCCAGCCACGGCCCACTTGCGTCGCAGTCGGTGCACTTCCAGCGATAGTATTGCTTGCCGAACTTACTGCTTGTCTCTATTCGCATCTGACCTGCGGCCTGCACCTGACCGTTCTCGGGGTTCAGCAAATCGGACAGTGGAGACGAGGTCTGTTCGGAATGTGACTGCTGACGACGCTTTACGGCTTCTATCTGTAGTTGTCGTTGTGCTTCGTGTTCGATGCTCGGCCTGATCAGCAATGCGATGATGAGCCCTATTGGCCCAAGCAGGACGCCAAGAGCAAATCCGGCCCCTCCACTACGCCCCCTGCCCGACATGATCATCGCCCCAACGACGCCGCATCCCAGCCAGATCAAAATGATAAGCAGGATTTCCATGTGGACTATCCCTTTCCAACAACGTGTGAACGGCGATCATATCCTCTGACGAGACCTGTGCAGCAGGCCGCTCAGTGCGATGCGAACGATACTCCCTCTCCCTTTGGGAGAGAGTCTGTCCCCGCGACGGTGAGGAGGGAGTGCGGAAGGCGGAGCTTACGCACAGGCCTCCGGATGCGTGGGGCGAGTAGGCATGGGCACTTTCACTGCTGATCACTGATCGCTATCTGTCTCTCCAGAACAGCGGGCGTTCTTCGCGCCAGGTCTTTGGCGGCGGAGTCTGCAATGTCGTGGCTTGTGTTCTGGCGCTGGACTGCTGTTGATTCGCGCGGCGCCGCTCGGTTTGTTTTCGGTCGGCTTTCACGCTCCTGCTCAGGAACCAGACCAGCGGAAATGCGAACGGTCCGAGAACGAGATTCATGCCGAGCACGGTGAGGCCTTCCCAGAGTTCCGGCTCGTTTTCGTCGGCGGCGATGATCAACGTGGCGACCACGCCGCAGAGCGCCCAGATCACCAGTGCCGCGACGATGATGGCAATCAGATCGCCCACAGTGCATTCCCTTCCCGCATACGTCTGGTTCGCGCCGCGGCGGCGAGCATGAGGTTGAGCGCGGGCACGCGCGAGAGTTCGTCATGATAGGTCGAGTCTCCTCGCATGACTTGGAAGAAGGCTCTCCAGAGGTAGTTGATGTGTTTTGAGGTCTTGAGGGCGAGCCAGGGCCAGGTGGTGATGCACCAGTAGTAGAGGCGGGAGATGGTCCGGGCGGCGTTGAGCTCGGGTTGGATTTCCTGGTTGATCGATGTTGTGTAGGTAGCGGCCGGGTTGTCGGCGGTGAGGACGGCCTGGGCGGCGAGGTTGGCGGAGTGGACGGCGTAGGCGATGCCTTCGGCGGTGAACTCGTCGGCGAGGCCGGCGGCGTCTCCGAGGAGCAGGGCTCGGTCGCTGGCGACGGGTTCTTTGGTCGAGCGTCGGTAGCGGATTGGGTGTCCCTGGACCTTGATCACTTCTGCTTCGGTGAGGCCCAGGTGAGAGAGGTGGCGGTCGGTTTGTTTGCGAATGGAGCGGCCCCGTTTTGGGGCGGTGACGACTCCCACCGAGAGCTTGCCGTCCTTGGGGAAGACCCAGCCGTAGCCCCAGGGTCGATAGCCGACATCGACGTTGGCGGCTTGATGCCAGTGGTCGAGTGCGGTGCTCGGTGCGGCGACCTCGACTTCGTAGGCGGCACTGCGGGTCGGGGCGGAGTCGATGTTGAGCCAACGGGCCGTCGGGCCGGTGGCGCCGTCGGCGGCGAGGATGTGGCGGGTTCGGACAGTTCCGGTCGGAGTTTCCAGTTCGTAACCATCGTCTTTCTGGAGGAGTGATTGGACGGGTGTTGCGTCGCGGACGGCGACTCCAGAGTTGCTGGCGAGATCGGTCAGGTGTTGGTCGAAGCGGTCTCGCATGACCATCCAGGCGAGGGGGCGGTCCGAGGTTTTGCGGAACTGGTGTTGGCCGAAGCGGGAGATGTCGATCGTGTCGACGTGGCCCTCGCTGACCGGGGCGATGTCCAGGCCGTCGAGCAGTTGCAGTGTTCGGGCGGGGACGCCTCCGCCGCACGCTTTGTAGCGGGGCAGCGGTTGCTTTTCCAGCAGGAGGGTGGACGCGCCGGCGTTGCTGAGGCGCCGGGCGGCGGTAGCGCCGGCGGGTCCGGCCCCGATCACGACGGCGTCCCAGATGTGCTGGCCATTGCTGGACATGATGGATCAGCGTATCGGGCGTCTTTAGAGTGATTGTCTATACTTTGTGCGCCTGCGAGCAGGTCGTGGGCCGGTGCGCCGGAGCCAGAGGAGCTGAGCATGGACTATCAATTCACCGAATCGGACGAAGCCTTCCGCGGCGAGGTTGTCAACTTCATCGATAACAACTGGGTTCCGCCCTCGGGACCGGAAGTTGAGGGCGACGATTCCCACTTCCAGGCCGAGCGAGCCTTTGAGAAGCGGGCGGCGTCCAAGGGCTGGCTGACAATGGCCTGGCCGGAGGAATACGGCGGAC
This sequence comes from Dehalococcoidia bacterium, assembly GCA_034428415.1. GTDB lineage: Bacteria > Chloroflexota > Dehalococcoidia > Bin125 > Bin125 > Bin125. The sequence continues at coordinate 1,155 of DAOUHS010000175.1, read as the reverse complement.
GCGGCGCGAGCCACATCCAGCAGATGATTTACCGCGAGGAAGCGGCCTATCGCGGCGCGCCGGGCTCGGGTGGGCAGGGTATCTCGATGGTCGGCCCCTGTCTGATGCTGCACGGCACCGAGGAGCAGCGCCAGGAACACTTGCCGCGAATCGCCAACGCCGAGTCGTACTGGGCGCAGGGATTCTCGGAGCCGGGCAACGGCTCAGACCTGGCCGGTCTGCAGACGCGCGCCGTCCGCGACGGTGACGACTTTGTCATTAATGGTCAGAAGATCTGGACCTCGGGCGCGCACTACGCCGACTGGATCCACGTGCTGACGCGCACGGATACTGAGGCGCCGAAGCACCGCGGGATCTCGTACTTCCTGCTCGACATGAACACGCCGGGCATTGAGGTGCGGCCGCTGATCAACATGCTCGGCGAGCATGGCTTCAACGAGGTCTATTTCACCGACGTTCGGGTGCCCGCGGCGAACATGATGGGTGAGTACAACCGTGGCTGGTACGTCGCGGCGACGCTGCTCGACTTCGAGCGCTCCGGCGTGGCCTGGTCGGCGACATCGCGCAAGAGCGTCGAGCTGATGTCTGAATACGCGGCCGAGCGGCCAGGACGTCGCGGCGGCGCGAAGCTGATCGACGACCCGGGTGTCCGCAATGGGCTGGCCAATCTGATGATTGAGTCGGAGATCGCCAAGCTGATCTCTTACCGCGTGGTCTGGATGCAGTCGCAGGAGCTGGTGCCGAACCACGAGGCGTCGATGTCGAAGATGTTCGGCTCAGAGCTGGGCCAGCGCGTCTCACGATTCGGCGTCAACATGATGGGCCTGCACAGTCAGCGGATCGACCCCGACGACCCGGACGCGCCGCTGGCGGCGCGGATCGGTCGGGCGTACATGTCGACGGTGCCGAGCACGATCGCGGCGGGCACGTCGGAGATTCAGCGCAACATCATTGCAACTCGAGGGTTGCAGCTTCCGCGTCAGTAGACGTCCTAGAGGCACGATGAACGAGAACGCGGCCCCGATCGGGGCCGCGTTTCTTTGTGGCTCCGTTGATACGATTGCCGTGGGTCGTGCGAGCCCGTTGGGAGTCTTCACATAGGACTCCAACCTGAACCGATCGGAGCGGTATGCGTGATGGAATGGATGCAGCGCT
>DAOUHS010000174.1:0-4837 GCA_034428415.1 Dehalococcoidia bacterium | reverse complement strand
TCAGGCATGTGCGGGTCGTGGTTGCCGGGCAGGACGACGACCGGCCGTCCGACCGCTTCCATGAGCTGTCCGGTGACCTCGACGTAGGGTTGCTTGACGCGAACGTGGTCGAAGAAGTCGCCGGCGATGGCGACGACGTCTACATCGGCCTCGACGCCGAGCTCGAGCACGTGCTGGAATGCCTTGAGGGCGGGCTCGAGGGTCTCGGAGCCGTCCTGGTCGGTCTTCCAGGGCTGCGAGGTGTAGGCGCCGAGGTGGACGTCGGAGGTGTGCAGCATCCGCAGCGGGCGAACCTCCGAGTTGGCGTCGGACAGGCCCGATCGAGGCGGATAAACATCAGTACTCATGCGGCGCACACATCCCCAGTCGCCGCTCCCGCACGGCGAATTGCTAATCGCAGACTAGCAGCAGGTCGGGTCTAAACTGAGTCGCATGACCACTGAAACTGGGCCGGAAATCGCGACCGAGTTCGAGACCGTGATTGGACTCGAAGTCCACTGTCAGCTGAAGACGCAGAGCAAGATGTTCTGCCGCTGTCCGGCGGACTATGCGTCGGCCGAGCCGAACACGTATGTGTGTCCGCTGTGTCTGGGGATGCCGGGGACGCTGCCGGTGATCAATCGGACGGCGGTGGAGTGGACGATTCGGACGGCGCTGGCACTGAACATGACGATTCCGGAACTGTCCAAGTTTGACCGCAAGAACTATCCGTATCCCGACTTGATGAAGGGCTACCAGATCTCGCAGTACGACATGCCGCTCTCGGAGGGCGGCTGGATGGACGTCGAGACGGAGGATCTGGGCAAGCGGCGGATCGGGATTACTCGGGTGCACCTGGAGGAGGACACGGCTCGGTTGCTGCATCGGGAGAATGAGGGGGGAGAGCGGTTTTCGCTGGTGGATGTGAATCGGTCGGGTGTGCCGCTGATGGAGATTGTGTCGGAGCCGGACATGCGGTCGCCGGATGAGGCTCGGACGTACCTGGGGCAGTTGCGGCAGATCTTGCGCTACCTGGGCGTGTCGACGGCGGATATGGAGAAGGGGTCGTTCCGTTGCGACGCGAATGTGTCGTTGCGGCCGGTGGGGTCGACTGAGCTGGGCGGCAAGGTTGAGATCAAGAACATGAACTCACTGCGCGGGGTCCATGCTGCGCTGGAGTATGAAGTTGTGCGGCAGGCGGAGGCGCTGCGCGGTGGCGAGCGGATCGCGCAGGAGACTCGGGGTTGGGATGAGGATCGGCAGATCACGTTGTCTCAGCGCTCGAAGGAGGATGCTCACGATTATCGGTACTTCCCGGAGCCGGATCTGCCTCCTCTGTCGATTACGAGCGATGAGGTTGCGGCGATTCGGAGCGGGTTGCCGGAGCTGCCGGAGGAGCGTTTTGCGCGGTTCCAGTCGGCATATGGGCTTGGCGACTTTGAGGCCAACTTGCTGACTGAGGAGCCTTCGCGGGCGGACTTTTTTGACGCGACGGTTGCCGCGCTTCAGGACTCGCAGCATGCTCGCGAAGCGGCGAACTGGATCATTGGGGATCTGTTTGCTCAGATCAACAAGGATCCGTCGCACCCTGATGTTGAGGAACAGCCGATTCGACCGGGGCATGTTGCGGAGCTGGTTGGATTGATCGTTGGTGGGGATATCTCTCGGAGCCAGGCTCGGACGGTGTTTGAGTCGATGTATGAGTCGGGGGAGGCGCCGGGGCAGATTGTCGAGGACCTGGGCTTGACTCAGATCAGTGGAGCAGACGCGCTCACGCCGATCATCGAGCAGGTGATTGCCGACAATGAGTCGGCGGTTGAGGACTATCGGTCGGGGAAGGAAGCGGCGCTGAAGTTCCTGGTTGGCCAGGTGATGCGTCACTCACGGGGTCAGGCGAATCCTCAGCAGGCGTCGGAGTTGTTGGTGTCGGCGTTAAGCGAGTAGCGACGGCGCTACTGGCGCATTGCTGCGACTCGGGGGTTGTGCACGATTTGTGGTGTGTTCTGGTAGGTCGGCACTCCGACCTCGTCGAAGATCTGATTGATCCCGCTGCGGATCTCTTCGGTCAGTTTCCAATCGGTCGCCGCCACGTTTTCTTCGAGCTCACGCTCATTCCTCATCCCGACCAGGGCGCAGGAGACTCCGGGGTGGTCGAGCACCCAGGCGAGCGCGAGCTGAGCGACCGTCTTGCCGTAGCCGTCGGCGAGTTCCGCCAGCCGATTGCAGACTTCCACTTCCCGCTGGAAGTGCCCTTGCTCGAACAGAGGCAGGTTGAATGCGATGCCGCCACGGCGCCAGTCACTCTCCTCAAATGTGTGGTCAGGCGAAAAGGCGCCGGTCAGCAGCCCAAACGCGAGCGAGCCGTAGGACATGAATCCAACACCATTGGCCATGCACCAGGGCAATACCCGCGATTCCATCCGGCGGTCGAACATGTGGTAGCCAACCTGGTTGGCTGTGATGTGTCCATACTGCTCGCACTCCTGCATCAGGTCGATGTCGTAGTTGGAGACGCCATAGTGGCGAATCTTGCCGCTTTGCTTCAGCTCCTCAAGGGCTCCGACGGTCTCCTCGATCGGAGTGTCAAAGTCAGGCCAGTGAATCAGCAACAGGTCAAGGAAGTCGGTGTTGAGCCGACGCAAACAGCCCTCTGTGCTTTCGATGACATTGTTTCTCGTTGAGTTGAGACCGGTCATCGTCGGCGTGTCGTCGTAGTTGAAGCCAACTTTGCTCACCAGGACAATCTCATTGCGACGATTGCCCAGCGCCCTGGCCAGTAGTTCCTCGGAGAGGTACGGCCCGTAACCCTCGGCGGTGTCGAACAGCGTGATGCCACGGTCGATCGCCATGTTGACGGCCCTGGCGGCTTCGTCCACGTCGATGTGGCCGTACATTGTCGTGCTCATTTCCCAGGTACCGAACCCGACCGCTGACGCGACCAGGTCGGTGTCGCCAAATCGTCGCTGTTCCATCGCTGTCGTCCAGGATCTATCGGTCGTGACTCAGATCGCCTGCGGGGCGTTCTGGTAGGTCGGCACGCCGACTTCGTTGAAGATCTCGTTGATTGCGCTGCGGATTTCTTCGTTGAGTTTCCAGTCGGTGGCGGCGACGTTCTCTTCGAGCTCTCGCTCGTTTCTCATGCCGACGAGGGCGCATGAGACGGCGGGGTGATCGAGGACCCAGGCGAGGGCGAGCTGGGCGACGGTTTTGCCGTAGCCGTCGGCCAGTTCGACGAGACGATTGGTGGCTTCGACTTCCTTGCGGAAGTGCTCCTCCTGGAAGAGAGGCAGGTTGAAGGCCATGCCGCTGCGGCGCCAGTCGCCTTCCTCGAACGTGGTCTCGGGTGTGAAGGCGCCGGTCAGCAGACCGAACCCGAGGGACCCGTAGGCCATGTAGCCGACGCCGTTGGCCATGCACCAGGGCAGCACGCGCGACTCCATGCGACGGTCGTACATGTTGTAACCGACCTGGTTAGCGGCGATGTGCCCGTACTGCTCGCACTCCTCCATCATGTCGATATTGAAGTTGGAGACCCCGTAGTGTCGAATCTTGCCGCTCTGCTTGAGCTCCTCGAGGCCTTCCATCGTCTCTTCGATCGGCGTGTCGTGGTCGGGCCAGTGGATCAGCATGAGGTCGACAACGTCGGTGTTCAACCGACGCAGGCAGTCCTCCGTGTGCTGAATGATGTGGCTCTTCTTCGAGTTCCGGCCAATCACCTTGGGCGTGTCGTCGTAATCGAAGCCAACCTTGGTCACGAGCACGATCTCGTTGCGACGATTGCCCAGCGCCTCGGCCAGCAGCTCCTCGGAGTGGTACGGCCCGTAGACCTCGGCGGTGTCGAATAGGGTGATGCCGCGATCGATGGCCATGTTGACCGCCTTGGCGGCCTCATCGACATCGATGTGGCCATACATCGTGGTGCTCATTTCCCAGGTGCCGAAGCCCACTGCCGATGCCACCAGGTCGGTATCGCCGAATCGTCGCTGTTCCATGGTTGTCCTCGTTTGCTGATACTCGCGAAGTTCGTCAGGTCGGTCCGACGAGGGACCCCCTCAGCCTTCGGCAGCTCCCCCTGCAAGGGGGAGCAAAGACAGAGAGGGAGCAACCGCTAGTCGCGGAGGTTGCGTCGGGCGCCGGTTGCTCGGGCGACGTGGACGACCTGGTCGAGGTTCTGGTAGGTGGGGACGCCGACGTCGTCGAAGATCTCGTTGATCCCACTGCGGATTTCCTCGGTCAGTTTCCAGTCGGTGGCGGCGACGTTTTCCTCGAGCTCGCGCTCGTTGCGCATGCCAACGAGGGCGCAGGTGACGCCGGGATGGTCGAGGACCCAGGCGATCCCGAGCTGAGCGACGGTCTTGCCGTAGCCGTCGGCCAGTTCGTTCAGCCGATTGGCGATCTCGACCTCCTGCTTGAAGCGATCGGACTCGAACAGGGGCAGGTTGAAGGCGACGCCGTTGCCACGCCAGTCGCCTTCTTCGAATTGGTGGTCGGGCTGGAAGGCGCCGGTCAGGAGGCCGAAGGCGAGGGATCCGTAGGACATGAATCCGACGCCGTTGGCCATGCACCAGGGGAGGACCCGGGATTCCATGCGTCGGTCGAACATGTGGTACCCGACCTGATTGGCGACGATGGTTCCGTGGCGCTGACACTCCTCCATCATGTCGATGTTGAAGTTGGAGACTCCGTAGTGCCGAATCTTGCCGGCCTGCTTGAGTTCTTCCAGGCCTTCCATCGTCTCGTCGAAGGGCGTGTCGTGGTCGGGCCAGTGGATCAGCATCAGATCGACGTAGTCGGTGTTCAGCCGGCGAAGACAACCCTCAGTGTGTTCGATGATGTTGTCCTTCTTCGAGTTCAGGCC
>DAOUHS010000173.1:0-4141 GCA_034428415.1 Dehalococcoidia bacterium | reverse complement strand
CTCGGCGAAGCATCCGCCCGCCTCTTCGCCTCCGAGGGCGCCCGAGTCGTGATCGCCGACCTCAACACGTCGCGCGGACCGTTGGTCGCCTCTGAGATCGGCGATGCGGCAATCTTCGTCGAGACCGACGTGCGCTTCGGCGAGGACATCCAGGGCATGTTCGCAGCGGCCAACGATGCCTGGGGCCGTGTCGACGTGATCTACAACAACGCTGGAGTCGGAGGACCCGAGGGCAAGGTGACCGAGTGTCCCGAGGAGCGCTACAACCTGATCTCCGACGTCAACATTCGCGGGGTCTGGCTCGGAATGAAGTACGGCATTCCATACCTGGAGCGGGCCGGAGGCGGCTCAATCATCGTCACCGCCTCGATCGCGGCAATCACCGGAGTCGCCGGAGTGTCGGCCTACTGCGCCTCCAAGGGCGCGGTCGTCGCAATGGTTCAGGCCGCCGCCGGCGAGTGGGCCTCGAAGAACATCCGCATCAACTGCATCCTCCCCGGCAACATCGCGACCGGGCAGGGCACACGCAACGAAGATCAGATCGAGCAGTCGAGAGACTTCATGGCGAACTACAACCCGATCGGCCGCTCCGGCGAGGCGATCGACATCGCCAACGCCGCGCTCTTCCTGGCCTCCGATGCATCCTCGCTGATCACTGGCCAGAAGCTGGTCGTCGACGGCGGCTGGACCAGCCTCGACGATCGATATGTCCAGGTCATGGGACCGCAGTACTCACAGGCGTAAAGGAGAACAAGTTATGGCCGACAGACTGGCAGGCAAAGTGGCGGTAACCACCGGCGGTGCGCCCGGCATCGGCGAGGCAACCGCCAGGCTCTTCGCATCCGAGGGCGCCCGAGTACTGATCGCAGACCGCAACGCATCGCGCGGACCCTGGGTCGCGTCAGACATTGGAGACTCGGCGCGCTTCGTCGAGACCGACGTCCGCCACGGCGAGGACATCCAGGGCATGTTCGCAGCCGCCGATGACGCCTGGGGCCGCATCGACGTGATCTACAACAACGCCGGCGTCGGACCGCCCGAGAACAACATCCGCGATTGCCCAGAGAAGACCTACGACCTCGTCTCGGACATCAACATCCGCGGCGTCTGGTTGGGCATGAAGTACGGCATCCCGCACCTGGAGCGCGCCGGTGGCGGCTCAATCATCGCCACCGCCTCGGTCGCCGGTCTGGTCGGACTGGCCGGCATGGCCGCCTACTGCGCCTCCAAGGGCGCCGTAATCGCGATGGTCCAGGCCGCCGCCGGCGAGTGGGCATCCAAGGGCATCCGCATCAACTGCATCTGCCCCGGCGGGATCGCCACCGGTCAGGGCTGGCTCAGCGAAGAGCGCGTCGAGCAAACCAGGCGGGACTGGGCGAAAATGCACCCGCTCGGTCGTTCGGGAGAAGCAGTCGACATCGCCAACGCCGCCCTGTACCTGGCCTCCGACGCCTCAGCATTGGTCACCGGACAGAAACTGGTCGTCGACGGCGGCTGGACCGGTCCCGACGCCCGCTACAACGAAATCACCGGCAGAGATTGGAGCCAGGTCTAAGCAAACCGAAGCCGAGCTCAGAATCGACCAGAAGCCGACCATCGGGTCACCCGGTCCGGAGTGAGCTTCAGCAGCGGACGCTCCTCGAGTCCCATCGACTCATACTGCGAGTACTTCGCTCGAAGCGCCGCAATCGCAGCCTTCGCCTCCTCGACGTCCCAGGTTGATGGCCACAACACAGTCGCTGGCCCGCGCAACAAGATCCACCAGAGCCGATCCCAGCTATCGTCATAGTTGTCGATCAGCAGGGCGAACCTCGGATTGGACTCGATGTTCGTCAGCCGTCTGAGGCGAAGCGTGGTCTTGGGTTTCTCGTCAATCGCGATAAAGATCGAGTGCGCGACGACCTGGAACACCACCGGCTGCAGGTGAGGATCACCCTCCGCCGACGCCGTCGACAGGTACCCGTGGCGCGCAGATTCAAGAGTGCCGCGGACCTCGTCGAAGCTGGCCATAAGATTCCTATACTCGCGGCACGACGACGCGGGATCTCATCGGGAGGTTGTCATGCCGGAACGACGCAAGCTAGATGATTCCGAGATTAGCGGTCGACTGTCCGAGATTGCGGGCTGGTCCTACGAGGACGGCTCACTAACGCGAGAGTTCCAGTTCAACAACTTCGTAGCCGCCTTCGGCTTCATGTCGTCCGTCGCACTGCTGGCCGAGAAACTCGACCACCATCCCAACTGGTCGAACGTCTACAACACTGTCTCGATCGCCCTCAACACCCACGACGCCGGAGGCGTCACCGACTTCGACTTCGTCCTGGCCGGCCAGATCAACGAAGCAGCTGGCTAGTCCCGCAACCAATCAAGCAGCTGGCTCCGAGTCGCATTGGCGCCGCTAATCACAATCACCACCCGCTTCCCAGCAATCCGATCTCGCTCCTGATCGGCCGCAGCCACGCCGACAGCCCCCGATGGCTCGGCCATCACGTGCTGCAGATCCCAGAGCTGGCGCACCGCAGCCAGGATCTGGTCGTCGTCGACTAACACGAAGTCGTTGAGCGAGGCGCGCAGGATGCCGAGCGGCAACTCGAAGACAACGCCGGTGGCAATCCCCTCGGCAAGCGTGCGATTGGGTCGAGGCTCCATCTCGCCCGATCGCCAGGCATCATGCACGGCCGGCGATTGCAACGATTGCGCCGCCCAGACCTCGGCTGGATGCTCCAGACCGTCCCGCACCGTGGCCCAACCCGACGCTCCGGTGCCGCCGCCAAGCGGGACGATCACCAGATCAGTCTCTGGCTGCTGCGTCTCCAGCACTTCCAGAGCAGCGGTGGCGACGCCGGCGATCAATGTGGGCTGGTTGACCGGTTCCACGTAGAGCGCGCCCCGCTCGTGGGCGTACTCCGCCGCGGCGAGGAAGCACTCATCGACCCGTTCACCGACAAGCTCCACCCGGCCACCAAACCGCTCGATCGCCGCGATCTTGTCAGGATTGGCATCGGTCGGCATGAAGATCGTCGCCGAAGTACCGGCGCTCGCTGCGCCATAGGCGATGGACTGGCCATGATTGCCGGTCGAAGCGGTCACCAGTCCCCGCTCGCGAGCGTCAGAGTCAAGTTGAGAAGCGAGGTAGATGCCGCCCCGAACCTTGAAGGCCGATGTAGGAGTTGCCGCCTCCAACTTGATCGAGACATGGGCTTGGAGGTGCTCGGAGAGTCCAGGGCTGTGAATAAGCGGGGTCGGTAGGGCAATCTCCCGCTTGATGATCTCGTGAGCACGACGGATCTCCGCCAGCGTGGGCGGAATCAGATCACCGCTCACGAGCGATACTTCGCGATCTGCTCGGGTTGGCGCTCTTCGATGGTTTCGGCGGAGCGGAAATAGATGTCCGGCGGATCCCAGCCGTTGAGACCGGCGTAGGTGTCGATCTGTGAGCGGTGGTGGATGTCGTGTTCGAGCATCATCATCAGCAGGCGCCAGCCGCTCAGCGTCCCGCCGGGCGTGTCGATCATCTCGATCTGCCGCGTCAAACCCTCAGGGCCGACCTCGGTCACCAGGCGGCTGAACTCCTCAAAACTTGCGTTGAGCGCAGGCGCCCAGAGATCCGGCCTGCTCACATCGGGTGGCTCGGGCGAGATCCATCCCTGTCGCCGGTAGGCGCTGGCAAAGTAGAGCCGCGAGCCGCACATATGGCCAATCAGTTTGTTGATCGACCACGCCCCTTCTCCCACTAACGTGCCGCCTGCTCCTCCGACCGGCGACCAACCGTCGGCCTCGGGCGGCAGCGCCGTCACATCTCGAACGGCCCGCCCGTTGACCGAGCGGAAGTAGCGAAGGAAGCCATCAATATCGGTGAACATTTCATGCTCCTGACGGGGTCACAGGTCGAGTGCGGGCTGCTGTTCGAGATCAAGCAGGGTGGGATCGTCATGTTTGACGGAGTTGACACGGCTGGAAACCGGTTCGGTGATGAACGAATCGTCGGGCGGCAATTCCAGCAGGGGCAACACCGATTCCCGTTCCTGGTTGCCCGGATCGAGCCAGGCCTCTTGCCGATCATGCGGCAACACGACCGGCATGCGTGAATAGATGTTGGCGAGGGCTTCGCTGGCTTCCTTGGTCAGGATGGTGAACGTGA
>DAOUHS010000172.1:0-8595 GCA_034428415.1 Dehalococcoidia bacterium | reverse complement strand
GATGCGTTGCGGGAGCGACAAGCACTCCCTGTCCACCAGGAGCTAGTGACGCACGAGCACCTTTGGATCGACGGAATTGTCGGGGAGTTCTTCGGCATCGGAAAGGAAATGCCGGAACTGAGAAAGGACTTGGTTCGCCTGGTGACGTTTCGGAATGAAAGAGCCTCTAGTTGATCTTCGCAGGGTCTTCGAGCTTGAAGGTCAAAACAGCCGCCTCGTCTAGGATCTCTATAGCCTCACCGGGAAGAAATCGCGGCCATGGAGGCGTGGATGGCATGTCAACTGTGATTGACTAGCAGGGCAAGCGGTTCAGTGACACATCATGTGCTACGGCAAGTCAAGCACCTCGGAAAGCTCCTTCCTGACTTGCGTCTCTGGAACGATGAGCCTTGCGAGCACATCTGAACCAAACTGGTGCTTGTTTTCGCCGAGTGCCTCTGTATTGGCAAGAACTCTCTTTGCAGTGCTGAAGACCGTCCCGAGGGAGCCTTTCATGGAGCCATTTGGTCGCATAGCAGAATCGCGGGAAGCTCTAAGCTGCTCAAGTGCATCATCAACTCGACTGCCACGTTTACACACCAAGGCATCAAGAACTTCGTCATCCAGCAGGTAGGTTTCCAGGGATCGGCGCTTGAGCACCCTAAGGTCACGATCGGCTCGAAGTAGCCGACACCGATGATCCCATGTGAGGTCATCGCGATCCCGGAGTTTGAGAATGCGTGTTCCCGGCGCGATGACCGCTGCTAGTGACGTGGCTTGGTCGAGTTCGGCTTTGCCACCGATCGACCTAAATTCTACGCTCTGGTAAAGGTCCGAAAACATCTGTCTGTAGATCCGCTCGTCCCAGATTGGTAGGCGGTCACTGTCTTCGCTCCCTTCACAGAGCACCAACACTTCCGGCGCGAGCAACCCTGCAAGGTCGTCCAACGCAACACCCATCGCCTCGCTAAGCAGTAGACGCGAAGGCTGCGAAGGCTTCATTCGCACTTCGGGCGCCGGACCTTCTACTCGTCCGAAGTCAAGGAACGCCACGCGTTCCGGACTCTCTCGAGAGATCTCGAATGCCCTTCGAATCATCCCGACGGAGTGAGTGGCGATCCAGAGCTGCGAGTCTTCTGGAAGCAAGCCTAAGAGTTCGCTTAGCACTGTGGCTTGAACCGAGGGGTTGAGATGTACCTCTGGTTCGTCCAGGCAGATCAGTGGAGAGCCGAGTTCTCTCGCTGCAATGTAGACATCCAATAGGATGTCAAACACGGCTTTCTCACCCCCTGAGAGGTTTTCGAAGCGAAACTGCCTCTCACCGTCGCGAGTGAAATAGAAGGATCCCTCTTCTGTAGGATCGCCCAGTCCGGCGAATCTTAGGTGCGGCAACACTCGAGTAATCGCTTTCCCAACAACGTTTAGTTGATCTCGAATAGACTCAAGATCTCGCCGAGCATCTTCGCTCTCCAAGTTCGATAGCACCGGTAAGAACTTCGCCACTAGGCGCTGATAGTGTTCAACAAGCGCGGCATCTGTTTCGGTCATGCGACTGATTCTCGCTCGCGTACGGAATTCCTCCTGCTTGTTGACGGAGTTCGCCAATACATCTGGAGTGTTCCGGTGCGCTGTTCGGACATGCACCTGGGTGCCCAAAGGGTCCTCACCATCTGCCTGATGCGGCACGATCTTCGGGTTCGCGACGACACGGGTCTCGGAATCGAAGTACTCAGCTGTAATGTTCCCTCTATTGGGCCGACCCTTCTTCCGAGCCCATTGGAGAAACGCATCGAAAACCGACGATTTCCCTGAACCATTCGGACCTAGCATCACCACGAGATCGACATCGGGCCCGATTGAATCAATCTCCAAAGAGCCAAACCGTTTGAACCGACCAGGAATCGAGACTGTTGAGACCCTCACGATGTCCGTTGCTCCTGTCCATTTCTCTCGTGCAGCACAGAAGTGCCATTGTAGCAGCAGAGCGAGAAGGAAATCGTTACCGCAAGGCGCGCGCGTCGGCGTCTCCAGAGGCTAAGCTGAGAGCCACAGGAGCGACGACCATGGCGACCATTCATCAACGCGTTACCGTACAACCTGGCGGCAGGGTCGAGTTCGACTGTCCCGAACTGGAACCCGGTGAGACAGTCGAAGTCACGGTTTCGCGAACTCTGGCCGGTGCGCGTCGGTCTGCCGTCGACATTCTGGCCGAGGCGCCTGGCGGACGGCTGTTCCGGACAGCGTCCGAAGTGGACCACTACATCCGGGATGAGCGGATGTCGTGGGAACGCTAAGCCTTCCGGCCAGCGGCTCCGTCTATCTCGACAGCAACGGATTCATCTACAGCGTTGAGCGCATCGAGCCCTTCCGCTCGCTGCTCGAACCGATGTGGGAGCAGGCCCGCGCGGGTGACTTTGTGATCGTGAGCAGCGAGATCGTGGTCCTGGAGACGCTCGTCAAGCCACTGCGAGAAGGCGACGACGTAGTCGAACGGCTGATGCTGTTGCTGTTTGACGCTCGCGAGGTGCGGCTGATCCCGACGACCCGTGAACTCTGGAGTGACGCCGCTCGCCTGCGTGCCGATTCAAACCTGACCGTTCCGGACGCGCTCCACGCGGCCACAGCGCTTCGCACCGGTTGCGAACTGTTCGTCACCAACGACGCCGACTTCCGTCGGCTGCCGGATTTGCCGACGGTCGTCCTTGCCGATCTCCTCGACGATGAGCCACCTGGATGACCGGCGGACGAGGCCGCCAGCCATAGAGCGTCGGCCCAGGAATCGACCGTCTCGTCTACGACCTCTACGCCCTCACCGACCAGGAGATCGCGGCGCGCCTCCAAAGATGCCCACCGATCCTACGGGCACTATCGGCCTCAGTACACTGCCCCTCAGGGAGTCTCGGTGTGACCAGCCAAACCATCCGGGCCCGGTACGCGAACGGCGTCTTCAATCCGCTCGAGCCGGTCGAGATCGAAGAAGGCTGCGATGTCGTGCTTGAGTGCTCGCGCCCAGAACCAGGCAGGCGTCCTGGGCTGCTCGGACTGCTCGATTTCGCCAACGAGATGCACGCTGCAATGCCTCCCGGCGCTTGGGACGATGTCCCAACCGACCTGGCGAGTAACAAGAAGCACTACCTCTACGGACACCAGAAGGAAGAGGACGAGTGAGCCTCGTCTTCGCAGATCTGGGCGAGCATGGTCGACACGTGGCAGCGTCTGTGGTGCATGAGATACAGACTGCTCCCGATGTAGGGAGCGTTCCCGCGAGTTCAAGTCTCTTCAATGCCGCCGTGAAACGCTACGCCCAACGTCTCGACCAGTCATGGAGCCTGACCGACTGCGCCAGCTTTCTCGTGATGGAGGAACGCGGCATCACTGAGGCTCTGGCCTACGACCGCGACTTCGAACAGGCCGGCTTCGTCGCTCTGCTGCGAGACGAATCGGTCTGACCCCGATGAGCATCCTCCACAGCACCACCGACCCGACGCTCCTGGACCGGCTCAAGCAGATGCTGGGTAGTGCGGAGCGGGCCGACATCGCCGTCGGCTACTTCTTCATGAACGGCTTCAATGAGGTCGCCGACGAGCTCGGCAGACTGCAGAAGGTCCGCATCCTCGTCGGACGCGCCGACCGTCAGGTGTTGGAGGAAGTCGCCCGCGGTCTGCAGCAGGCGCCGGCGCTCAAGCGTCGGCTCGAAGCAGAATCCACGGTCCGCCGCCGCGACCGGCCGGTGGTTGCTCGACAGGCAGTGGATGACATCGCCACGGGCGTCTCCCAACTGCCACAGGAGGCGAGCACGGAAGCCGCCGTCAGGCAGCTCCGAGACCTCGTTCGAGACGGAGTCGTCGAAGTTCGCACCTACGTCAAGAGCAGACTGCACGCCAAGGCCTACCTCTGCTGGTACGAGGGTCACGCCGAGAAAGGGTCGGCTGTGGTCGGCTCCTCGAACCTCACGCTGGCCGGCTTCGCGGGCAACACCGAACTCAATGTCCGCGTCACCGGCGACGACGAAATGGACGCGCTTAAAGTCTGGTTCGACAACCTCTGGCAGGATTCCGTCGACATCAGCGAGGAGCTAGTCGAGGAGCTCAATCGCTCCTGGGCAATCGAACGGACGCCGCCTTACCTGGTCTATCTGAAGGCGCTCTATGAGCTCTACCACTCCGGCGCCGGTCTGGCGGAACTGGCCGCGCCGGTCCGGGACCAGCAGCTCGCCAACTTCCAGATCGACGCCGTCCGCCAGGGCCTGGCCATGATCGACGCCTATGGCGGCTGCTACATCGGCGATGTCGTCGGCTTGGGTAAGACTTTTGTCGGCGCGGAGTTGTTGAGGCAGCTCAGCTCCAGCTACCTACACGACGGTCCGCCTCTGATTCTCTGCCCCGCAGGCCTCAGACCAATGTGGGAGTTCTTCAATGATCGATTCCGGCTGGGCGCGGCCGTCGTCTCACACAGCATGATCGTCCCTGCCGGCGCGCCGCAATACGTCGAGGAACTTGGCCGCTACGTGGATACCGAACCTCCAGGACGCGGCATCGTGTTGCAAGAGAGATATGGGAACAGTGGCCCGGTCCTCGTCGACGAAGCCCACAACTTCCGCAACATCAACCAGCGCTCAGAGGGGCTGCAGCAGTACCTCAACTCGGGGGATCACAAGGTTGTGCTGATGAGCGCCACGCCGCAAAATCTAGGCCCAAGGGACATCTATCGACAACTCAGCTTGTTCCTCGACGACCGCGACCATGGGCTGCCCATCGAACCGGTGAGTATGGAGGCCTACTTCGGCAATGCCGAACAGTGGCTCACGCATCAGTCGCGGATGGCCGATTACCGCTCCGAGTACGAAGATTGGCAAACGCATCGCAAGCAAGCGACGCCACCGATTCCACCGAGTACTCCCGTGATTCCCCACGCCAGGATCGAGGAAGTGCTCTCGCACGTGTTCATCCGTCGAAGGCGCCGCGATATCCGCGATCTGTACGGGGATACAGCGGAAATCAACGGCAAACCGGTCCAGTTTCCGGAGCCGACACTTGAGAACATCAGCTACCGCCTCGACCGCGTCTACGCTCGCGCCGGGACGTTCGAGGAAATCACCGCCATGCTCCAGGAGCACAAGGCATCGCGCTACCAGGCCAGCGAGTACCTATTGCCTAAAGCACGCGAAAAGGACCGATACACCGGGTTGCTGAGGTCAAGAGACCGGGTCGCCGGGCTGATGAAGGTATTGCTGCTGAAGCGGCTGGAGTCGAGCGTCGCCGCGTTCCGCTCGACCCTTGAGTCGCTGATGCGAAGCAATCGGCACTTCCGCGAGGCGCTGGAGTCTGGTTACGTCCCGGTCGGCACACTGGCCACCCGGCTGATTAACGGGCAGGAGTTCGACGCCGACGAAGCATTCGAGATCCTGAGCCAAGAAGATGTGCAAGACGATTCAAGAGGCTCTGCTCATCCCGTGGAAGACTTCAGGGTCGGTGATTGGATTCAGGACCTCGACGCTGACCACGACCTACTCAGCAACCTGTATGAGCGCGTGCAGTCGGTCAAACCAGAAGACGACGACAAGCTGCATGCGCTGAAGCTGTTTCTCGACCGACCAGACGTCGCCAGAGGCAAAGTGTTGATCTTCTCCGAGGCCGAGACCACGATCGACTACCTCTACCGAGAGCTGAATCCGACCGGCGAAGATGCCGAGATCGAGCGTCTAACCGGCAGCAATCGCGATCGCGCGGAGAGCATCGTCGGCAGGTTCTCGCCGCGCTCGAATCTGCCGTCAGAGAGGCGTAATGGCATCAGGGAGATTCGCATTCTCCTGGCAACCGACATCGTCTCCGAAGGTCAGAATCTGCAGGACTGCGCTCGTGTGCTGAACTACGACCTGCACTGGAATCCGGTCCGCCTGATCCAGCGATTCGGTCGCGTCGACCGGATCGGAACCGAACACGACGTGATCCACCTGCAGAGCATGTGGCCCGATATCGAAGTCGACCAAGACCTCGATTTGACCGACAGGCTGACCCGCCGCATCCAGCTGTTCCACGATCTGATCGGACTGGACAACCGCCTGCTCTCGGAGTCGGAACAGCTCAACGCCGATGCGATGTATCGGATCTACGGCGATCAGCAACTGCCGGACAGCGACGACGGATTGGACGATGTGTCGGCGCACCAGCGAGCCGTCGCCACGCTCCAGCGCATCCGAGAGGAGCAACCGAAACTCTGGAGCAGGATCCAGAACCTCCCCGACGGCATCCGATCCGCACTGATCGCGAAGCCCCTCCCGCGGGGAATGGCTGTACAAAGCGATGATCCGCCAGGGGTACTCAGTGTGAATGAAGGGACACAACCAGCGCTCTTGTCCCCCGAAAACCTGCGTCCGGCCTCCCCTTCGGCATTCGATGAACCAGTCGCGGGCGAGACGCTAGTGTTGCTTGGTACCGGCGAGGTCGATAGTTGCTACGCAGTTGGGGCCGATCTTTCGCCGCGACCGATTAGTCCGGCCCAGTTCATTGCTCACGCAGAGTGTGATGAAGAAACCCCAAGCATGCCGCTACCCATGGGCACAAGTGAACGGGTCATGGCGGCGTTCGAACGGTTTTCGGCGGAACTTGGTCAGCGATTGGGTCAATCAAGACGGCCGCGCAACACTAGGGCTCGCCGGTTCGTCTCAAAGCAGCTCAACATTCTGCGGATGGAGGCTGCAGACGACGTCAAGGACCTCCGTCGGATCGATGAACTACGCCAGATCTTCAGCGGCCCGCTGCCACCTCGCGCTGAGGCCGCTCTGGCCGAAGTTCACGCGATTCAACCTCAGGGTCCCGCACTGCTCGCCCGTTTGGATGCGTTGCGCGAAACATATCGGCTTTCGGCACAACACGATGGCGAGGAGACGAACGCGTCTCAGCCGGAAGTGATTCGCATCGTCTGCTCGGACGGGATGGTCGAATAGGAATGTCCCTAGTCAACCTGTCTTTCGGCCTATCCGTGGTCGCAGAGACCTACATAGAACTCATTGTCGCGAACAAGCTCCGGCAGAGGTTGAGTAGTCTTCGCGTCCCGAGCGTTGGCCAGTTCCTGTCTCAACTCAACTGCGCTGCTAGATCCTAAGGGCGATTCGGCCCCAACTCCCTGCGGCATAAGCAGTGGAGTGGAACTGGTTCTCTGTCGATTGTCCGATGAACAATGTCGTAGAAACCATCAAGCGACTGTGACAGTTGCCCGGGTCACACCAGGCAGTTCGACTGTCAATCCACGAACCACAGAGTTCGTCGTCCAGCCGCTTACGTGTTCAGATGGCATACCGTATGCACAGCAGTGGAGAGCTGGAACTGCCAATGTCCGTTCGCGTCTCCGGATTCGCCAAGGGATTGGTCCGTTGTCTCGACTTCGACTCGGTCACGGTCGAACAGCTGGATCGAGTACTCGTGGGCGCCGCCGAGACGCTGGAGATGGACTACATCGAGCCATCCGCCGATTTGCCCTTCATCCAGTCTGGAGCGCCGTATTCGGAGTTGGTCTTCGTCCAGCACGGCACGGCGGTGCCCTGGCAGTCGCCGCACTCTGAACTAGCGGCCCCGTTTCTAATCGGCGTACACGAGTTTCTGATGGACGCTGAGCGCTGGGTGGCGAGTTACTCGGCGATCACGGAAGCGGTCGTGGTCCGGATTCCCAGGAGCGTGATGTCGCGGATCGTGGACGAACTGCCCTCGGTGCGCGAGCGGATGCACGAACTGGTGATGCGCCGCCTGGCGCGCTTCTACTGGGTCTCGCTGGCGACCAGCGGCGCTCCCGCCTCGCGGGTGGCGGCGGCGTTGGTCTCTCGGCTGGCATTGGAGGACCGAGACTTCGGGGGCGATCGCCTGGTCGCCGTGCGGCAGACGGACATCGCGCGGCTAACGACGATGTCGCGCTCGGGAGTCGCAGTCGGTCTGGCCGAACTGGCCGAAGCTGAAGTGCTCCGCTGGGGTGAGCGGCCGGGTGCGCGCTTCGCCGGCCAAGTGCTGGTTCCGGACGTGGAGCGGCTGAAGGAGCACGCCTTCCTCGACATGCGCCGGCGTGAGATTCGGCCGCTCCTGGCCGCCGACCAAGACGAGTGAACCGCCTGCACGACGACGATTCAGGGCTCGCATTCGAGTGAACACAGAACCGAGGCGTGTTGGTCGGCTGGGCGCTTCGCCATGCCGGCGGCAATCCCCGACCAGGTTGGCCACCAGTGTGCATCACATCGCACACATACGGTTGACAGGTTCTCCACAGCATCAATCATGCGTGCCAGAACATATTGACAATAGTTCTAGAACAGCGCTACCTTCAACCACACAGAGAACACTCGTTCTTCAGAAGAGATGTGCGACATGACCCTGCCGGCCCTCGTTCGGATTGGAATGCCCAACGAATTGAGAGACGGATGTGATGCGTATGCGGGAGATGACGGAGGAGGAGCGGCAAACGCTGCGGGCTGGGCTGCGGATGCTCGCGCGGATGATCGCGCGGCGCCACCTGGCCCGCTTGGCGGCCGAGGCCGCAGCGGCGGACCCTGAAGAAACCGCGGCGGGCGCCGCCCAGGGCGGCGCGGCCCAGGGAGGAACGGAGCGATGAGCAGGCGAGGAGCGAGGGGGC
>DAOUHS010000171.1:0-19670 GCA_034428415.1 Dehalococcoidia bacterium | reverse complement strand
GAGCGGGATCCCCGATGGCGGCCAGCGGCTCTGCGCGCTCGGCTTTCCCGAGCGGATGCCTCCCTCAGAGTTCTATCCGCGGATCGAGCAACTCGACATCGAACGGGACGCGCAGGCATTCGGGTCCGAGTTACCGCGCGATTTCGGCGTTGACGTGGACGACTTCGATCCGGACGAGGAACTGGCCAGATTGTTCTAGGAGCGGCGTGAGGGGAGCCAGTTGCCCGTCAGGTCGGAGAACCCGTCGCGTGGCCGGTGGATTACAGATCGAAGGGCAGGGCGCTGCCGATCGCGAAGGTGATCCCGGCAAAGACCACGCCGACGAGCACTGAGCGAGCGGCCGAGTAGAGCGGGTTGCGGCTGGTAACGAGAGAGGTGAAGAGGCCGGCGATCGCGAGCGTGACAACGCTGGCCACGACTCCGGCGACGAGCACCCAGTAGTTGACCGCCCAGTCGGCCGCGTGCCAGAGCAGGAACGGGACGAGCGGGATTACGGCTCCCAACGAGAATGACAGGAACGAACTCGCGGCGGCTTTCCAGGGATTGGCGAGACCCTCCGGATCGAGCCCCAATTCTTCGCGCACCATTGTGTCGACAAGCGCATCGGGTTTCTGCGAAAGTTCGGCGGCGACCTGTTCGGCCAATTCCTGGGAGAGTCCCTTGGCTCGGTAGATGCTGATCAACTCGCGGCGCTCTTCGCCCGGGTCAAGCAGCACCTCATCGCGCTCCATGGCGATTTGACGCTGGAGCACCTCGGACTGGCTGCGGACCGAGATATATTCGCCGCCGGCCATGGAGAAGGCGCCGGCGAGCCAACCGCCGATTCCGGCGACCAGCACAGCTTCGGAGCCAATGGCGACACCGGCCACACCGGCGATCAGCGCGAGGTTGGAAACGATGCCGTCGTTGAGACCGAAGAGCGCGGCGCGGAAGGTCGAGGCGCCTTGGGAACCGATCCCGGCATGCCCTTCACCGATGGCTCCTACGGCGCCGAACTGGGGCGCCAGCTCCGCCAATGTCGCTCGGTGTTCCCGTTCTTCCTCTGCCAGTCCGCCGGCGTCGGGGTCCGCGACATAGCGTTGAATGTCCGTCAGTTCTTCGCGACGAAGCTGGGAGATGATGTATCCGAGGCCGAAGACTCGAGCCTCGAAGGCCATCAGCCGTACCCGCAACGAGGGATGGTGTCCGTCGACGTAAGAGGCTGGTTCCTGGTCACCCAGCAGCAAGACCCAGTGCGCCGCGTGTTGGCGCTCGGACTCAGCCATGTTTCGCAAGGCCAATGCCGGTTGCGTATCGCTCATGGCGGCCAGGCGGTCGTAGAGCCATGCCGCGTCGAGTTCGTCGCCGATCATCTCACGGAGGCGCTCGATTCGTTCATCCGTGAGTGGGACATGCGCTTGGGGCGTTTCGACGGTGGTCATGCGGCCAGTGTATCCCGCTACACCGGGCCTCCAGGTGGATGCGCGATGATCAGAGGACGAGGCAAGCGGAACGACACAGACCTACTTCGGAGCCGGCGCCATGCTCAAGTTGGGATTGCCCAAAGGATCGCTCGAAGCATCCACGTTTGACCTGTTTCGGCGGGCCGGTTTCCATGTCTCCGTCAATTCACGGTCCTACTTTCCGGAGATTGACGACGACGGCATCAACTGCACCATGTTCCGCGCCCAGGAGATGGCTCGCTACGTCGAAGACGGCGTCGTCGATGTCGGGATCACCGGTCACGACTGGGTTATGGAGACTGGCGCCGATGTCGTCGAGGTTGCCGAAATGACCTACAGCAAAGCGACCAGCCGTCCGGCGCGCTGGGTGCTGGCGGTGCCGGCCGAGTCAGATGTGCGCGAGATCGAACAACTCGAGGGTGGGGTGATCGCCACGGAGTTGGTCCGCACGACACGCCAGTACTTTGAACAACGCGGCATCGACGTGCGGGTCGAGTTCAGTTGGGGCGCGACCGAGGTCAAGGCGCGAATCATCGACGCGATCGTCGATGTGACCGAGACCGGGTCGTCGCTTCGGGCCAACAACCTGCGCGTGATCGCGGAGGTGTTGGAGAGCACTGCCCGGCTGGTGGCGAACAAAGAGGCCTGGGCCGATCCGGCCCGTCGCGAGAAGATCGAGGCGATCAACACCCTGCTGCAGGGCGCGATCGCCGCGACCAGCAAGGTCGGACTCAAGCTCAATACCCCTCGAGGGAGCCTGGAGGACGTGCTCGCCGTGATTGGCAAATTCGGCGAACACGCCCCCACGATTAGCCCCTTGATCGACGACTCATGGGTTGCGCTGGAGATCATTCTCGATGAGCGCCAGGAGCGAGAGATGATCCCCGAACTGCGCCGTGCCGGGGCCAGCGGCCTGGTCAGCTATCCGCTGAACAAGGTCATCTCCTGACGCTCCCGGGCCTCGATCCAGTTCACCGCTGACCAGCCAGGCGTCCGTCGGCGCGTCCGCCGGTACGATCCAACGCTGCGTGTCGCGCCTATCGCCGCCGGTCGGCACATAGGTCGCCTGGACCAGGCCGACGCTGAGTCGCCGGGCAAAGATTCGGCCCAGCTCCACTCCATCCAACCAGATCGGGGCAGTAGTCAGCCAGAGATTGAGCGGTACATCGACTGACAGCAACCCCTGATTGGGCAACACTCGTTGGCCGCTGGTCAAGTTGACGCCGAACTCGACTCGACCGTCCTCAAGCACTCGAGCCAGCAACCAGCGGGCAGCGACACTCGGCGCTGAGGCCGGCTCATCTTCAACCTCGGGCGCCGGGATCAACGGATTGCCCGACAGGTCGAGACCGGTCAGCAACAGATCATGGTCGTCATCCGCCTTGACAGCCCCGCAGTAGGCGCGGTCGAGCATGAATCCGTATAGCGGCAACAGAGCACGCAAGGCTCCGTCGGAGAACGACAGCGCCCTGGAATCGACATCGCAGTCGATCGCCGCGGCAAACGCATCGAGAACGGCAGACACATCCGGATCGTCCCAGCCATCCTTGGCGTCGCGCTTGGTCAAGACCAGGTCAGCGGCTTCGATCAGTCGAGCGTCGATTTCGATCGCAAACGCCAGCTCAGAGTGAACCAGCAGCGCGTCATCGGCGGAGAGCACCGGATCCCCAGCGGCCAGTTCGCTCCAGTTCCTGACCAGCCGCTCAACTCGCCTGGCGGCGGCTCGGCCGGCACGGACGACAATCTCTTCGGCAGTGTTGACGCTCTGGAACTGCTGCGGTTCGAACCGGGCATTGACCAGCGTCTCGCTGTGCGCCGCGTTCAGTGTCTGGACCATCGCGTCAAGCGTCGGAGCCGATGGGCTCGCCACCTCGGATAGCGGCAGCCCGCCGCGCGGCACGCGGGAGAAGAGCGACGCGGCTTGCGCCCCCAACCTCTCGAGCACTGCGGCCGCGTCGCCAAGCACCTGGGTTCGCACGCCGGCTGCGTAGATGGCCCGCGAAGTGATCTCGGGATCGAGCGCTTCAGCCTCGTCGGCCGACTCTTCGTCGTCCGCGGGTGCTCCGTCAGCAGGTTCGTCAGCCGGTTCGTCGGCCGAGGACAGCTTGACTTCGGTCGTGACCTCGCCATCGTCGGCAGCGTTGGCAGTCACCTGGTACTCGACATCATCAACGCTGACCGTAACGGGCTCGAACTCGATGCCGCTAAGCACCATGATCGGCCGCGTCAACCAATGCCGGTCGATGCGCTGACCCCGTTCGTCGAGCACCAGGACTTCGAGCATCAAATCAGTCGGACCACGGCGCGACGTGAACTCGGCGTCGAACGGTTGAAGCTCAGACAGCGGTTGGCTGCCAAACGCCGAGACCGACTCACTGGTGTGATAGGAGGCGCCGACCGCCCATCGTTCGGCATCTTCGTCGCCGGCGCCGATTCTCGGAGTGCGCCAATTGGAGACGTAAGGCCAGCGCACGCGGACTTGGACACTGCCGTTGACCGACGACAGCGCGCTATCGCCAAGGTTGCCGACGCGGTAGTGGATCTCGAAGGGCATTCCCAGCACCACTCGATCGGGCGCATCAATGGCTTCGAGCTTGATGCTTGGTCCGGCTTCGGCGAGGCCGATACTGAGCTGATACGGAGCTTCCTGCAAGTTCTTCAGATCCCGATCACCCCAGTTTGTGGCTTCAATGATGTAACTGCCGGTACCGAGCGTGCGCACGATGCGTGAGTTGAGCTGCACGCCGCCGTCGTCGTCGCTATCCAGCAACGTGTCAGAATCGTCGAGCAAGTAAACGTAGGAATCTGCAACGGCGGAGGTCAGATCGATCTGGACCCTGGCCGCTCGGGCCAACGCAAACCGATATCGCTGCGACGACCGATCAGGGCGGAACGCCGACTCACATCCGAAGTGCGACCAGACGGCTTCGGTGTTCAGCTTGTCTTCGAGCACGCCGAGTTCGACGACATCCTGACATCCGGCCACCACGCGGAGCGTCAACTCAAACGTGCCAGTCTCGCGCCCGGACCATCCGACGGTGCTTGCCTCAATCTGGTAGGTCCCAGCGGGTAGCGTTCGCTCGATCCGGGCGTCCACGCCGCCGCCGGTGTCATCATCGGCGTCGATCAATCTGCCGTCGTCTGCTTGCAGGTAGACCAGGGCATCGCGGCTGGCCGAACTCAGATCGATACGCACCTCTGCTTCCTCGGCGAGGGAAAAGAGGAATCGCTGTCCTGGTCGGTTCTCAAGGAACTCTGAGTTGTCGCATTCCTCCGTCGACCACGTCCCGCTGGCAGTCAGGATGTCGCCGAGTTCACCAAGATCGGTCGGCGGCGGGCAGGGATTGGGATCTTCTTGCGCCCCGGCTGAATTCAAAGTGGCGAGCGCCGCAATCAGCAAGACGACCGAGGACAGAATCAGGAGTTTCCGCATGCGAATACGCCGATCTAACACTCATTATGTTCGCAAGACATCGTACTTGACGATCCTCCGAGGATCGGTTGAGCTGCAGCACGCTGCTCTGCAGCGCCGAATCGCGGCGACCCCGTCAGGGTGTACTCGGCGGATCGCTAACGTCAGGTTCGTCTTCCTCGGCAGGCGTTTCAGGATCCTCCTCCTGAGGCTGAGGACGGAAACGTTTGGGGACGTCGTGGCGAGGATCGCCGCTGCGGAAGTCGCTCCAACAGTCGATCTCTCCCTCGGTGGTGATGGCGCAGGCGGCCTGGTCGCCGAAGAGCCTGACGTAGTTGCGTGCTGCAGTGGTTTCTCGGTCGGGACCGCCTTCGTAGAGGCGAGTGAAGGGGATGTCCCACGACTGGAAGCGGATCAGGTCGGGAGGGCAGTACTCCGCTTTCGGACCGATGAGGTGGTGGCACCAGTGATGAGTCTGCCGGCACTGCAGCGAGCCGTCATCAACGATGCCGCAACCCTGAGCGCCGATGACGTGCACGTTGCGAAAGATCTGGTTGTAAGGCTGAGGCGAGCCAGGAGCGGTCCTCGAGTCGTGGGTGCGGCAGCGGACATCTCCCTCAGCGGTGACGCCGCAGAGTCCATTGCCGCTGGCGGCGATCCGACTGAACGGTCCGGCGTCGGAGACGAACTGGTCGAAGGTCAGGTCGCCCCAACAGGTCGTGCGGCCTGCGGAGTCGAGAGCGCAGAACTCGCGACCCGTGCTGATCAACTGGATGAAGTCGCCGCCAGTGGGGGAGGATCGTAGGGGTAAGAGCACGCCCCAGCAGACGATTTCGCCTGCGTCTGTGCGGGCGCAGGCGTAGTGCCGCCAGGGGTGGACGACGATCTGGACGAGGTCGGCGCGGTCGGGAGGCAGGAGTTGGGCGAGGCCAGCGAGGGCCAGGTCTGCTTCGGGATCGCGCTCGAGGATGATGTCGATCTTGGCTCGGAGATAGGCATAGCCGGCGCCCCAGCAAACGACCGTCGACTCCGCGGTGATGGCGCAGGCGTCCGTCGGGCCGAGGCTCAAGTCGGTGAACTCTCCCGGGGGAACGTCGCGCACGAGGGGGATGTCGAATCCCCAGCAGGCGATCTCGCCGGTGTCGATCAGGGCGCAGGCAGCGGTGGAGCTGATGGCGATCTGGACGGGCGTCTCGGCCCGGGCGGGGAGAATGAGGAACAGTGCGAGCAGAACCAGGGCAGTGAGCGGCGCGAGGGCGCGGATGGCAGCGCAGGACGGCGGCATGGGGCGCAGTTTCGCGGTGGTTGGCAACAAGATAGAGGAGGGCGAGTCAGCTGAGGTGGACAGCGGGAGGATCAGCGAGGGTCGGCTAGGATCGCTGCACGAGACAGCTTGATTGGAACCCGTCATGGCACTGCGGTCCCCCGCCGAATACGTCGAATCACTGCGCGATGGTCGAGAAATCTGGTACCGAGGCGAGCGGGTCGATGACGTGACGACACATCCCACAATCAGCAAGGCCGTCAAACATGCCTGCATCGATTACGAGATGGCCGAGTCGGACGAGTACCGCGAACTCTCTACGTACGAAGAGGACGGCGAAACACACTCCGCCTACTACCGCATCCCGCGTACAACCGAGGACCTGCTCAACCGCTCCAGACTAATCGAAGCGGCCACCGCCGAGGGCGACACGCTGGTTGTACTGATCAAAGAAATCGGCACCGACGCACTCTTCGCCCTGCTCGCGGTGACCGCTGAGTTTGAAGATCAAACCTATTTCGAGCGGGTCAAGGCCTTCTACGAGCATTGCCGATCCAACGATCTCTCGCTCGCGGTCGCGCAGACTGACATGAAGGGCGACCGTCTCAAGCGCCCGGCGCAGCAGGCCGATCCGGACATGTACCTGCGGGTCGTCGAGCGCCGTCCCGACGGCGTGGTTGTTCGCGGCGCAAAGGCACACACATCGGTCGTGACAAACACCAATGAAGTGATTGTCCTGCCAACCCGCGCGATGGGTCCGGACGAGCAGGACTGGTCAATCGCCTTTGCGCTGCCGGTCAACACGCCCAATCTACGCTTCATCGCCTCACCGTTTGGCGACGGCGCGTCGCATGAAGGCGAACGCCCGATTTCGGCCGTGCGCAAGATGATGGAGACGATGACGATTTTCGACGACGTCTTCGTTCCCAACGAACGTATCTTCCTCAATGGCGACACCGAGGCTGCGGGCAATCTCGCGTTGACGTTTGTCGAATACCACCGCTTCACGGCGGTCTCGTACAAGTTGCCGCTGATCGACGCGCTCGGCGGCTGCGCGGCGCTCGCGGCGGATTACAACGGGATCATCGGGGTGTCGCACGTCCGCGAGAAGTTTGTTGATCTGATCTCTTACGCCGAGACGACTCGCGCGCTGATTGAGAAATCGGCCGAGCGTTGCATCGCCAAACCCAACGGGCAGGTCGCGCCCGACCCAATGACGGTCAACCTCGCCAAGTCGCATTTCGCGCACGGGTACCACGAGGCGGTCCAGCACGTGCAGGAGATTGCGGGCGGGATTCTCGTCACCGGGCCGGGCGATGAGGACTGGGAGACGGAGGAGCTGCGGCCGTTCTTGCAGAAGTACCTGGCGGGTCGCGACGGCATCGGCGGCGAGCAGCGCATGAAGCTGCTCAACTTCATTCGCGACCTGACGTCGTCCGACTACGGGGCCTACCAGGAAGTGCTGGCGATCCACGCCGAGGGATCGCTGCAGGCCGAGCGTCTGCAGGTGTTCCGCGCCTTCAACGAGAATGGCAACGCGCGCAGAGTGATGCGTCTCGCCGGTAGAATGGCGGGCGTCAGGTAACGGTTGCCGACCGATACGCCCGATCGGCCCGTTCGGCTCAGCAGAAGGCGAGACCATGCCGGAGCTGCCGCTCTTCCCGCTGCAGATCGTCGTCTTCCCCGGCGAGGCGGTGCCGCTGCACATCTTTGAACCGCGCTATCGGCAGTTGGTCAAGGACACGCTCCAAACGGGCGACTCGTTCGGCATCGTGCTGACTCGCCGCACTCGCCAACAGGCCAGCGCGGAGGACCGCGAGCCAACTCACGAAGTTGGTTGCACTGTGCGGATGGAGTCGAACGAAACGTTTCCCGACGGGCGATTCAACATCGGCTGTGTCGGCGAACGCCGCTTCCGGATCATTGAGAAGCTGGGGGAGCGACCGTACTGGGTGGCCAATGTCGAGTATCTCGATGATCCCGCGGATGCCGAGTCGGCCGAGGCGTACATCTCCTACGACACCTCCGCCGCGCTCTATCGAGAACACCTTGGCTTCGCGCTGGCATTGCAAAACTCCTGGCAGCGAACCTACCGTCTGCCGCGCCGGCCGAGCCCGCTCGTCAATCACATCGCCTCCAGCATCGAAGCGCCGGCCTCGGTCAAGCAGGAGGTCCTGAAGTCCGAGTCGACGGTCGAGCAGCTGAATCTGCTCAGCCGGATCCTGCGGGCCTCAAATCGTCAGCTAATGGATCGCGTAAGCCTGCACCACAAGCAGCGATACGAGGGCCTCGGGGTAGGAAACTGAGCAGCTGAAGTTCGACACCGGTTCAGAGCGCGTCAGACCCGTTTTGGCGGAGGTGACGGGTCACGGTGAGGCGCAGCAGTTCGGTTGGGCCTTCCGCGATCCGGAGTGAGCGGCTCGTGCGATAGAGGCGCTCAAGCGGATGTCCTCTGAGCAGCGCCTGGGCTCCGTGGAGCTGGATCGCGCGATCGACCGTTCGGTGGAGGCACTCTGAGGCGAGCCACTTGGCCGTGGCAACCTGAGTGCCGGCGGTCGGCTCGTCGGCTTCGCGCGCTGCGGCGGCCTGGTAGAGGGTCGTCCGGGCGGAGAACGTGTCGGCCACCATGTCTGCGAAGATTGCCTGGACCTGCTGCTGCTCGGCGAGCGGTTGACCGCTTCGGTGCGGGCCCTCGATACGTTCGAGTGTCGCGCGCGTCACCCAGCGCGACCAACCGACGCAGTCCGCCGCGACGCCGAGGCGCATGCGATCGATGTTCTGTAGGGCTCGAGGCAAACCATCGCCGACGCTGCCCAGCAGCCGCGAAGCGGGCACCGCGACCGATTCGAAGTTGAACGGCGAGTGTGTGCTGCCGTCGATCGACGCGCCCAACTCACCTTCTGTCACCCCATCCGCGTCTCGATCGACGACTAGTAGCGCTGTTCCCTCATCAGGGACATTGGCGACCACTATGAGCCAGTCAGATGCTGCGCCTCCGGTGACGAATCCTTTCGTTCCTGTGACGAGGAAGCCGTCCGATTCGTCATCGAGCCTGGTTCGCACGGCCTGTGTCGGTTCCCGCTTGCCGTCGGGACGCAGGGCCTCCGTAAACGCGAATGCAGCGGTTCGCTCACCACGTAGGACGGGGAGGTACAGGACATCGCGCTGCGCATCGTTGTCTGCGAGCCGCATAACTCCCGGCCCCGGCCCGAGGACGAGTGGGGTGAACGGGTTACCGCTCAGCGCCAGCGCTTCGTGCGCAGCGGTCAGCGTTCGAGGTCCGGCGCCGAGACCACCGTCGGATTCCGGAACGGCCAACTGGTAGAAGCCGGCCGCATTCGAGCGTCGTGCAATCTCGCGTCGCAGTTCGAGCGAGGCAGCTTCGGGGTCTTCGCCGGCCGTGATCGGATCAATGTCCGCTTTGACGAAGGTCAGCAGGCGCGACTGGAGGTCGGCCAGGTCGTGGGGCAGTTCAAAGTGCATCTGTGCGGCTCCGATATCCGGGAGGCAGGAACGTGCTCCTCTGTGGATACCGCTAATCGGTCATCTGCGCCAATTCAAAGTCGCGGATGTCCAACGACCGCGCCTGCGTCAATGCGACCCCGAGCAGGCGGGCAGAGCCGAGCATCAAACGCGCTCGGTCGAGTTCGCTATCCGGCGCATCGGCCCGGGCGAGCAGGATCACTCCGGCAGCCGATTCAGCGACGGCGAGCGTAGGCTCGTCGGCAAGCGGGTCGGTGAGCAACAAGACGTAGCCGTCGGGATATCGAGCGCGGTTTACGGCGCGCAGGATCAGCTCCGAACGCGGTACCGGCGTCCACGACACGCCGGCCAACCAGAAAGGCGGGACGGAATAACCAAGCTCGAATGCGGGTCGTCGGCTGTCCAACCAGATCACGGGTCGACCCTTCGCTGCCAGCGTGCGAGCGGTCCGGATCAGGGTCGCGGTAATCCTCGACTGTTCATCCAGCGGCACGAACGCAACCAGACCGGAGACCGCGTTGATCGCGTTTGCGAGCATGACCGCCTCGTCCCTGGTCCCGCGTTCCTGAGTCGCGCTGACGAACCTACCAGAGGACTGAGCAGATGTTTCGCCTGCTGCATGCTCAACATCCGCGGAGATCACGGCCAACGGTTTGAAGCCGTTCCTCCCCAGCCGGCCGAGCGTTGAGGACGGTCCGCTCGACCTGCGGGCGATGCCCCAGGCCAACGCGAGGCCACCGGCCAGGCCAACGGCGGAGGCCCAGGCGGCTGCCCACTCCGTGGCCGGCGCGACCTTCCTGGCGCCGGGCCGGACCAGTCCGAGCACATGAAGATCGGCTTCGTCGCCGTAACGGATGTACGCCTCGTTGACGGCGGCGTGCGCCAGCGAAATCGCGAGTGACTCGGCGTCGGCCTGTCTCGGCGCACGGACCGTGACGCGGATCAGGGTGTTGGTCAGGTTGACTGCGACATCATCGACTTCCGGCGTTCCGTCCTCGGTCGCCATCATGCCCGACGAGGCAGCATCCTGAACGGCGGGATCGAGCAGTAGCTCCGCGTACTCGGAAGCGCTGGGGCCTTCGCGGGCCCAGAGGTGGACGTCAGCGTCCCAGGCGGAGGCGACGCTCTGCGAGGCGAGCACTGCAATCAGGGCAGCCAGCGCCGCCATAGCGAGCGGCAGCCACCAGGCGAACCCGTCCCTCAGTCCACGCGTCTTCGGCACAAGTTGAGTGTATCTGGGCGGGCGTCTGACCCATCTGGACGACGCGCCGATATCCCTACGGCTACCACAGGCCGGTGGCGCTTGCTCTGATATCGCTGGTTGACCGCGATGCCATGAGGTCAAACGGGATTACGTTCGCTTGAGTGAAGGCCGGCTCAAGTAATCTCGTTCCATGTGGCGCGGCTTCCACATCCTCTGCCTCGCCGTCCTCGTGACGGCGGTGATTTCGTTGTTCGCTCAGGCGGCGCGAGCAGCTGAGATACGTGTTCATCTCGACGTGCGAGTTGAGCAGGCGGGGCCGGAGACTGAGCGGCTGTTGAGCGAAGCGGGTCTAGAGATTGAACTCGCGGTGCCGGAGCTTGGTCGATGGCAAGGCTGGCAAGAGTCGGAACGGATCGACGACTTGTTGGATGTCGATGGAGTCGTCGCGGTTCAGAGTCCGCTGTACGCCGGATTCGCGGCGGGCAGCGCCCTGACGGAGGGCGATGAGGCGCTGAATGCGTCGATTGCGCGAACGCGATTCAATGTTGACGGTTCAGGTATTCGAATTGCGGTGATCTCGGACGGCATCAAGGGCCTCCAACAGGCGCAGCGCGCCGGTGAGGCGCCAAAGCTAGGCGATGCACGGGCCTTCGGCGCTGGGGATCTCAACCGCGGTCAGGAAGGCACCGTGATGATCGAGATCGTTCACGATCTTGCGCCCGGCGCACAGATCTCATTTGCAGCGGTCACTACGGATCTCGATCACATCGCGGCGGTCAACCACTATGCGCAACACGTGGACATCATCGTCGACGACGTGTCGTATGCGTTCCCGGCTGATCAGCGCAGCGACGTCTCGGTGAACACCTCAAGAGCGTTGCAACAGCCAACCTGGCCGTTGCGACTCTATGTGACCGCAGCGGGCAACTGGGCCGAGTCGCATTGGGCCGGACCCTGGCGCGCCGGCGTGGACGGAGCCGACCTCGGCCTGCGGCAACCGGGGAAGGCCCATCGGTTCAACGGCGCCACCGACGCCGAGTCTCTCTATGGGGCGGGCAACGGGTTCCGAATCGATTCGGGCGATCACATCCGCCTGGCGTTGTTCTGGGACGAGGACTGGGGCCGGGCGACCAACGACTATGACCTCTACCTCATGTCCGGCGTCGGAACGATCCTCGCGTCGAGTCAGACACGGCAGGGGATCGGTATCAGCAATCACTACCCCAGTGAGCATCTGGAGTACGAGCATGAGAGCGAAGCGATCACTGCCTTCGTCGTCATCCAGAATCACAACAACGATGCCGCGCCGGTCACCTTCGACCTCTATGCCTTCCATGTTGCCGGGGTTCAGCTGCGTCTACAGCATCGCACTGCCGAGGGCAGCATCCTCGCCCAATCCGACGCTGAGGGGGCGCTCACTGTTGGTGCGGTGAATGTGGGTCAGAGATTCGTTGCGCCGTATTCGAGCCGCGGGCCGACCGCCAATGGCACATCTAAGCCCGAGATCGCCGCCGTCGACCGCGTGACCGTCTCAGACACCACGCGATTCGCCCCGCGCTTTTCCGGTTCCTCGGCAGCCGCGCCTCACGTCGCAGGCATCGCGGCACTGTTGTTGGAGGCTCAGCCCGCGCTGCTCTCGCACGACGGCGGAAACGCGGTGCTCGAGCGTCGACTGATCCGCGACATCTTGATCGACACGGCTGTCGACATTCCGCCCGCCGGCCCCGACCTGGCGTCGGGCGCAGGCCTGATTGATGCGGATGCAGCATTGGCCGTCGCGATGGAGCAGGCGACTGTCGTGAGCTCGGCTGCCGACAGCGGTCCCGGCACGCTCAGAGAGGCCCTCTCAGGCGGATCGAAGATCATCCTGTTCCATGCCGCTCAACGGAATCGAACCATCGTCCTGGAGTCCCCACTTCCCGCCGTTCCGACGGGCACGATCCTTGACGGCACTGACTGGAGCATCGATGCCTCGGGCGTCGAAGTCGGTCTGGAGCTGAGCGACGGCGCCGAGCTGTGGGGGCTGACGGTGTATGGCGCGACCGACGTTGCGATCCTGCTGCGCGGGGACGACCTGCGGGTCTCGAACATTGAGACGCGCGACAACCGGGTCGGCATCCGGGTCTCCGGCCTGAACGCGCAGATCGAAGGATCAGATATCGTCAACAGCTCATCCAGCGGCATCGAGGTCGGACCGTTGGCGTCGGTCGCCATATCGGCGAGCACAATTGAACGGAACCGCGGTTCTGGCGTGAGCATCGATCCCGCGGCGGGCGATGTTCTGATCGGGCCAGGCGCAGAACCGCCTGTCCTGGCTCCGGTTAGCGTGACCTGGCCGCCGATCGGGCCGATCGAGTCGGCCGCGATCGAACCACGGAGCGGTCGCTCGCACAATGTCGTTGGAACGGTCAGCATCGACGGCTTGCCGGCGCCCAGGGGCACCTCTATCGACATATATCTGGATAGACGGCTCGCCGCATCGGTTGTCGTGGACGACCTTGCCGGATTCAGCGCAACAGTGACCGGTCCGGGGACCGAATTGCGGTTCGCGGTCAATGACGTTGCGATCGCGCAGCGGCTCGACTTTGCCGCTGGCGCCCGCTCGACGGTGATCTTGCGGGCAGCGAGGCTGTCGATCCTCGTTTCCGCGAATCAGGGCGACGACCACACACTGGGCGCCAACCTGATCCGGGAAAACCAGGTAGGCGTTGAGATTCGGCCGCCGCTTGAGGCCCAGGCGGGTCGCCGCTTCGTCTGGGGCAATCGGATGCAGGGCAATCGCTCAAACATCTCCTCGGCGCTCAGCGCGCCGACCATCGAAAGCTACGGCTGGAGCGCCGCCGGATTCAGCGTTTCGGGAACCGCACCTGAGGCGGCGGTCGTTCATCTCTACGCCGGTCCATCCAGCGATCGACGCGTTGTTGCTGCAGTTGCCGTCGCTGACGGACGGTTCCGGATCCAAGACATTGCGATTGATTCGTTGGTTTCGGAGTTCTCCGTGATTGGACACACGGCGGCTGGCCAGACCACCTCCGAGAGCCAGGTCCTGCGCATGTCTGCGCAAGGCGAGATCACGAGCATCAGGCCTGATCGGGGCTACATCGAAGGAGGCGAAGACGTCACGATATGCGGCACCGGGCTGGCCACGGATACCGCGGCGCCGAGGGTTTGGTTGGGCAATCGGCAGGCGCGCGTCGTCTTCTGGTCCGAGCAATGTGTGACCGTCGCGACGCCGCCCGCCGCTGCCGGTCTAACCGACGTGGCGTTACTGCTTGCCGGAGCGCGACCGATCCTGGCCGAGAGTGCCTTCGAGTACCGTGCCGAGCGCATCGTTCGCCTGCGGCAGGGCTGGAACTCCGTGACGTGGAGCGGATCGACAACGCGCGTGACCAATGCACTGGCTTCGCTCGCCGGCGCGAGCCTGCGCGTGTACTCGTGGGACGCGATCCAGCAACAGTGGCGGCTGTTCTCCACGAGTCTGCCTTCTCAGCTCAATACCTTACGCACGATCAACCACGACCAACCGCTCTGGGTGTTCCTCGATTCGGCGGATGTTGATTGGCCGCAGCCGGCACCCGACTGAAGCGGCAAAGCCACTCGCTATCATCGAACCGAATCCGATCTACCAACCTTCCGCACTCGAGAGGACTCACGGATGGCCATCACCAAGTACGAAGATCCGAAAGCGGGCGTCGACCTGGGATCGGCAACCGTCGTGATTGATGAGACAGCGCTGAGCGACTACTTCGAAGGGCTTGAACTCGAGCGACCGTCGGAGGTGGCCAGCGCGCCCTCGATGGTCGCCGCCAATGCCGACCTCTCGACGCGCATGCACTACGCCAACGACTTCGGCAACCTCTGGCTGCGCCAGGAGTGGGATTTCCGCAAGCCGCTGAAACCCGGCGGAAGCTACGAGGCCTCTTGCAGGTCGCTCGACATCTACGACCGCCGCGACCGCAGCGTGATCCTGACAGAGACCGTCGTCAAAGACGAGTCGGGCGACGTCGCGGTGGCGATGCGGCATCACCAATCGTTTGTGCTCTATCAGAGCGAAGGCCACGTGACGCTGCGCGACCCGTCCAAGAAAGAGGGCGCGAGGAGTTACGCTCTGCCCCAGGGCGAGGCGTTCGGACCACTGATGCGCACGATCTCGCTGGAGATGTGCGGCTCGTTCTTCCACGGCGACCGCAACTACCACACCGACAAGGAAGCCTCGGAAGAGCTCGGTTTCACCGACGTGGTGGTCGGCGGCAAGATGACGATGTCGCTGATCGGAGAGCTGCTCGATCAGCGCTTCGGCGACGCCTGGAAGTCGTCCGGCAAGCTGCTGGTCAAGTTCGCCAACATCGTCTGGCCGAACGAGACCGTCGCGGTGAAAGGTGTCCTGCAGGGCGTGAACGAAGACGATCCTGAGCGACGCAACATCTCCTGCTGGGTCGAAAAGGACAACGGCGTGATCGCGGTGGTGGCTGAGGGCAGCCTCAAGCTCTGATTGGTTCGCGGCGGGAAAGCTGCGATGCCCCCCGATGTCACTGTCTTCATACCGATCGGCATGAGGCCGTTGACCGATGGTCAGCGCACGGTGCGCGTCTCTGGGCGTACGCTCGCCGAAGTGGTCGACGACCTTGAAGCGAACTATCCGGGATTTCAGGAGTCCCTCGTTGAAGGCGATCGATTGAAGCGAGGCCTGACAGTCGCCGTCAACAGCGTCGAACAGCCACTAGGATTGCTGGCCAAAGTGCCGCCCAACGCCGAGGTTCACATCCTGCCGGCCATGGCAGGAGGGCAACGTTGGAGCGCGGTGACTCCCAGCCGATATCATGCCGAAGTCCCCTGAAGCGCCAAGCCGAGGAAGTGGAGCCACCGATGACCACCGAGACCAAGCCTGCTTACAACGTCGTCGGGAGCCGACCGATCCGGCCCGACGGGGTCGACAAGGTCACCGGTCGCGCGCGGTATGGCGCCGACATCAACCTGCCCGGCATGCTCTATGGCCGCCTGCTTCGATCGCCGCACGCACACGCGAGGATCGTCAACATCGACACATCCCGCGCCAAGGCGCTGGAAGGCGTCAAGTCCGTGATCACGCATGCCGACCTCCCAGGAGCGACCGACGAAATTGTTGACCTGGGCGAAAGCGTCGCACCGTACAAGTGGGTACTGCAGAACGTCCTGGCTTCGGATAAGGCCCTGTATCAGGGACACGCGGTGGCGGCCGTCTGCGCCACGGACCCGCACATCGCCGAGGATGCGCTGGACCTGATTGCGGTTGAATATGAGGTGCTGCCGCCCGTGCTCACCGTGCATGACGCGATGGCCGAGGGCGCGCCGATCCTGCATGACGGCATGAAGACCGTGGAGATGGTCGCCCGCTTTGTCCCCGGCGAAGGTCGTGGCGAGCGTGAGACGAACATCGCCTCGCAGTTGGAGTTTGAGCACGGCGACCCGGCGGCCGGCTTCGAAGAAGCCGACATCATTCTTGAAGGCGAGTTCGAGACGGCGGCCGCACACCAGGGCTACATCGAGCCGCAAAACGGCACGGCCCACTGGAACTCCGACGGCACGCTCACGGTCTGGGTGTCGACCCAGGGGCCGTTCGCCGTCCGCGCGACGGTGAGCAAGATGCTCGACATCCCGCTCGCCAACGTGAAGGTGATCCCGATGGAGATCGGCGGCGGCTTCGGCGGCAAGCTGCCCGCCTACATGGAGCCGACCGCAGCCGTGATGTCGAGGATGACCGGTCGTCCGGTGAAGATGTACATGAACCGAGAAGAAGTGCTGATTGGCACCGGCCCGACCTCGGCCACCTACGTGCGCTGCAAGATTGGCGCCAAGAACGACGGCACGATCGTCGCCGCGGAAGCCACGCTCGCCTACGAGGCTGGGGCATTCCCCGGCTCACCGGTCGGCGCCGGCGCAACGTGCATGTTCTCCTCTTATGACATCCCGAATATCTATGTGAACGCGCTCGACGTAGTCACGAATAAGCCCAAGTGCCAGGCCTACCGAGCGCCCGGCTCGCCCCAAGGGACGTTCGCCGTCGAGTCGTTGCTGGACCAGCTGGCCGAACGGCTCGAGCGCGACCCGATGGAGATTCGCGAGCAGAACGTGGCCCGCGAGGGCACGCGCCGTGCCGACGGCGTCGTGATGCCGAAGATTGGGGCCGAGGAGACGATGCAGGCGGCGATGGACTCGCCGCACTACCGATCCGAGATCGGCGTTGACGAAGACGGACGCCTGCTCGGTCGCGGCGTTTCAATGGGGTTCTGGACCAACGCCGGCATGGAGTCGGCCGCCTACGCATCGACCAACGAGGACGGTACCGTCAATCTCTCGGTCGGGTCCGTCGACATCGGTGGACAGCGGGCCGGTCTCGCGATGCAGTTCGCGGAGACGATGGGCATCGATTACGACCTCGTTCGGCCGCAAGTGGTCGACACCGACTCGATCGGATTCACCCACGTGACCGGCGGCTCGCGGGTTGCCTACGCGACCGGGATTGCCGTGCACGAGGCCGCGATGGACATTCGTCAGCAGATGGAGGAACGAGCGGCCTTGATCTGGGACGTCGACGCAGACTCGGTGTCCTATGAGGATGGCGTGATCGGCGGTCCCGACGGGAAACAGTTCACGTTCAAGGAACTCTGCAGGCAGATGCCGGCAACCGGCGGTCAAATCCAGGGCCAGGCCGACGTCCTGCCGACCAAGCCCGGCCCGGCCTATGGCTGCCACATCGTGGACGTGGCCGTAGACCGCGACACCGGCAAGGTCGACATTCTGCGCTATTCGGCGGTCCAGGACGTGGGCACGGCGATTCACCCTGCCTATGTCGAGGGCCAGGTCCAGGGCGGCGTCGCCCAGGGCGCAGGCATGGCGCTGACCGAGGAGTACGTCTACTCGGCCGAAGGTCGGATGACCAACGCGAGCCTGCTCGATTACCGCATGCCAACTGCGCTGGATCTGCCGGAGATCGAGACCATCCTGGTTGAGGTGCCCAATCCCAGTCATCCATACGGAGTGCGGGGAGTGGGCGAGGTCCCGATCGTCCCACCGCTGGCGGCGATCGCCAACGCAATCTACGACGCCACCGGAATCAGGATGAACTCACTGCCGGCGAGTCCAACGAAACTGCTCGATCGGTTGTTGGACGACTAAGCGCTTGAGCGCTGGAGTGTCCCTCAGGGGCGGCCCTTGCAGTCGCCCCTGGCTATCTCACGCTCCCGATTCGGCGTATTCGCGGGCGAGGTTGTCGAGCAGATCGATCATCAGGTTTGGGGCTGACAAGAACGGCGAGTGGTCCGTGGCCCACTCGACGACTCGGTCGGCTCGCCTGGCGAGCGTCCGTTGACCTTCGGCGAGCAGCGCCTGGTCTTCGGTGCAGACGACGTAGGTCGTGGTGATCTGGCGCCACGCCGTGTCGCGCGGAACGTCACCGAGCGGGATCGCGGCTTCGTCCCGTACCAGCTCATTCTTGGCCCGCTCGTAGTCTTCATCGGAACACTGACCATAGAAAATCGGGCGAATCAGGTCCTCCTGGACCGTCGTGGAGCCGTCTTCTCCAGGCTGGATTGCGCCGACGAGCACCGGATTAGCGAAGTTGTCGGGCATCGAACCATCGGTGTCCGGCATGATCGCGGTCAGGTAGACGAGGTGCTTGACGTTGTTGTTCCCCAGCGGCGCGGTCGTCAGCGAAACCCCGCCGAATGAGTGGCCGAGGACGACTACGGGGCCGTCTATCCGATCCAGCGCGCCACGAACGATCTCCTCATTCTCGTCTGAGTCGGTAACGCCTCGGAGCGTCCCGCTCGGTTCGTGCATTCGGCGGCGCTCGACGGCGACGACGGGCACGCCGCGCGCTTCAAGACCGGCGACGACCTTGTCGAAGCACCACGGTCCATGCCAGGCGCCGTGGATCAGCACCACGGTGGCGGGAGTCGTTGAAGAGGTGGTCATGTCGGCTACTCCGATCGCGCCAGTTGAGACGAGGTATCGGGCAGCAGGCTAGCGGATGGTCGGAGCGGCCGGATTTGAACCGGCGACCTCTTGACCCCCAGTCAAGTGCGCTACCAAACTGCGCCACGCTCCGATGAGGGCCAGCGTAACACTGCGGCCTGGCCCGGCAGCGGGGCGGACTAGACCTGCTTCGGCCGCTTCAGCATCATCCCCGTCCGCCGACACTTCACCACCAACTCGCCCCGCTGATTGATCCCTCGATGCTCGAAGGTCACGATGCCGCGATCCGGGCGGCTTCGCGACTCGCGGCGATCAATCACTTCGGTTTCGCAGGTGATCGTGTCCCCGATGAAGACGGGATTGGGGAAAGTGGTTTCGTCGAACCCGAGATTGCCCAGAGTGGTGCCCAGCGTCGTGTCGGCAACGCTCAGGCCAACGGCGAGTCCAAGCGTGAAGATGCTGTTCACGATTCGCTGGCCGAACTGCGTGCCGCCGGCGAACTCGGCGTCAAGATGCAACGGCTGAGCGTTGTGCGTAAGCGCGCTGAACAGCAGATTGTCCGCTTCGGTCACGGTGCGCGAGGGCTCGTGCTTGATCACGAGCCCGGGCTCAAGCTCCTCGAACCACAGACCAGGCACGGCGAGTCTCCGACCTAGGCGAAGCGGGCCATGTCGTCGGCGGCGTACTGTGCGACCGCACGATCCGCCGCCGCAGTCTCGCTCAGGCGAACGAGCAGACCTTCGAGTTGCGACGCCGGAATGGCGCATGTCATCTCCGCGTTGGGCATCTGCGTGCGCACGCGAGAGAGCTGGCAGCCGACAGAAGCCGCCATTTCACCGGCCTTGGCGATCGCAATGATGTGGCACTGCGGCTTGCCTTCGATCCGCAATGACGGGAAGGCGTCGTGCAACA
>DAOUHS010000170.1:0-16392 GCA_034428415.1 Dehalococcoidia bacterium | reverse complement strand
GATGAACGGCGAAACCTTGATGCTGTCAAGCGAGTTTCCGGAAGGCGGCCTGAGCAGTCCCAAGTCGCTTGGCGGGGTCCACGCCACGGTGCTCGTCTACGTGGACGACGTTGACGCTCACTTCGAACATGCCAGGGCGGCCGGGGCTCAAATCGTTGAAGAACCCACCGACCAGTTCTACGGTGACCGTACGTACCGGGCACTCGACCCAGAAGGGGTCGGTTGGGAGTTCCACCAGCACGTCCGCGATGTAACGCCCGAAGAGATGATGGCGGCGATGGGCGACACGGGTGGATAAGGAACAGTCAATGACCGATTCACCCGCACCAATCGAGCAACGAATCGTTCCGGCGTTGTCATACGACGACGCGCCAGCAGCGATCGAGTTTCTCTGTCGAGCCTTCGGGTTCGAGGAGAGATACCGATTGGACATGCCTGATGGCAGTGTTGGCCATGCTTCGCTGACCATGGACGGGGCTGAGATCACGTTGGCGTCCGCCTATCCCGAAGGCGGTCTCGGCGGGCCGGCGAGCTTGCCCCATTTGCACGCGAGCATGATGGTCTACGTCGACGATGTTGACGCCCACTTCGCTCACGCGCAATCCGAAGGAGCCACGATCCTTCAGGAACCTGAAGATCAGTTCTACGGTGACCGCACCTACCGCGCCACCGATCCTGAGGGCGGCCGCTGGTGGTTCCACCAACAAATGACGGAGGTATCAGCCGAGGACATGCAAGCCTCGATTAACTCTTCCGAGTAACGAACCCGGCTCAACATGCCGCCCAATCCGCCCGCGGGTTCGCAGCACATCGTGCCGTACGTCTACTACGAGGATCCGCGCGCGGCGACCGGATACCTGTGCGATGTCTTCGGATTCGAGCAAGTCATGATGCTCGAGTGGCCCGACGGCACGGTCGCTCATGCAGAGGTGGCGATGTCGGGCGAGCGAGTGCTCATCGGCGGCGCGGACCCGCGCGTTCGCCTGGCCAGCCCCCAGGCATTCGACGCCGTTCATACCGTGCTCTGCGTCTACGTCGCCGACGTCGAGGCGCACTACGAACACGCGAAATCGCAAGGCGCGGAGCTGGTCCGCGAGATCACTGACGCCTTCTACGGCGCGCGGATCTACTCGGCCCGCGACTGCGAGGGCCATCTCTGGGAGTTCCGCGAACAACGCAGCGATCCGAGCGAGCAAGAGCTAACCAAGTCACTCGCGCAACTCGCGCGGATGATCGGGCGCTAATCGCAGAGTGGACCGGCCCGCTGCCCCCTAGCGGCTATTCGCCGTAGACCACCCGATGGGCCGTTTCGACACGGACGACCACACCCCGAGTCAGGTCGTATCCGTCGTCCCGCTCGTCCGGATAGCTCTCCAGCTTCCAGTAGAACGGCGTCAACTCGTCCAGCATCTGATGGCCCTCCACCTCAGTCAGCGAGGCACGGCCGCGGACCTCGGTGTAGCGGTACGGGTTGGCCTCGTCATGAATGCTGACGGCAATGGCTGGGTTGCGCCGCAGATGTAAGGCCTTGAGCGTCGTCGGCATGGTCCAGAACTCAATGTCGTCCGCGCCCCCGCCGGCGGCTCGACGGTGCCAGACCACTGACGATCGCGGTTGTCCGGTCGAGCTGACCGTGGCGATGTGAGCGAAGTGAGGAGGATTCAGGAGATCGGTGCCGGGTTCAGGTGGGTCGACCACGTCTTCAGGTACGAAGTCGAAGCAGACTGCACGCTCGACGCTGACCGTGACGCCCCATCCGTCGCCCGTGCCTTCGCCTTTGCCCGGATAGTCGGTGCCGATATAGCTGCGGGAGATCTCATCGACATCGTCCCAGTTCGTGCGCGCCGATAGCGACGCCGTGCCCACGATCTCCAACGTTCGGTAAGGGTTCGCGGCGTCGTGGATCGAGATCGCCACCCGCGGTTCACGCTGCATGTTCAGCGACTTGCGAAAGCGCTTGCCGGTGCTGAAGTAGACCGACTCCACCGATCCGTCGGAATTGACACGCTCAGGTCGGAACCAGACCGGAGAAGACTGAGGAGAACCGTCGCGGTTGACGGTCACCACATGCGCGAAGTGCGGAGCGCCGCAGAGGTCGGCGAAGTCGGCCGGGACGGATGCCATGGTGTGCTCCTAGAAGGGCAAGGCAGGACAAGGCAGGAAAAGGCAGGTGTGGTTGGCTCTCAGCCCACTCGGTGGGTCGTTTCGACTCGGATGGCGACGTTGCCGGTTGAACCGACATCCCTGGGGAACGCGTCGAGTTTCCAGTAGAGACGTGTCAGCTCGTCAGCCATCTGTTGACCATCAATCTCGGCGATGCTCGCACGCCCTCGGAGTTCCGTGTAACGGTACGGGTCCACCTCGTCGTGAATGCTGACCGCGATCGCCGGATTGTTGCGCAGGTGCCTCGTCTTCAGCGTCCCGGCGCTGGTCCAGAATTCGATGTCATGCTCGCCGCCGCCTTCGGGTCGTCGGTGCCAGACCACAGACGAACGCGGCTGCCCCGTGGAGCTGACCGTAGCGACGTGTGCGAAATGGGGCGGACTGAGCAGGTCGGACCCAGTCGCCGGCATATCGACAGAGGGCGGTTGCTCGCCGTCGTTGGGCAGGGTGACGCGGTCGATCTCCACGGTCACAAGCCAACCGGCAGGGTCGTCGCCCTTGTAGGGGTAGTCGCTGCCGAGATAGGTGTTGGAAATGGCGTCAAGTTCATCCCACGACGTGCGGGGCTCCATCGAAGCCGTACCAACGATCTCGAGCATCCGATAGGGCTGGTCGGCGCCGTGAATCGAGAGCGCAACACGCGGCTCGCGCTGCATGTTGAGGGTCTTGCGATAGCGAAGCCCGGTGACGAAGAAGATTGACTCGACTGCGCCGTCGGCTGAAACCCGGTCAGGCCGGATCCAGATCGGAGACGACTGTGGCGAACCGTCACGATTGACGGTGACGAGATGGGCGAAATGAGGCGCGCCGACGAGGTCGGCGTGTTCGGCGGGAACTGAGGCCATGTGCTGTCCTTTGCGATCGACAGAGGCGGGGTCCGTGCCCCGCCTCTGAAGTTGAATCTGCCTGATCGGGGCTTAGCGGCTCAGCGTGGCCGAGTAGCCGCCGAATCGGGCCTGGCCCGGCATCGCGTGCTGCTCAACCTCGACGTTGACGACTGCCGGGAGACCGGACTCCATCGCCCGCTCGATTGCGGGGCCAATCTCCTCGGGCTTGGTCACGTGCTCGCCATGGCCGCCCAGTGCGACGGCGATGTCCTCATAGCGCTGCCCGTAGCCGAGCGGACGGCCCGGCGTGTCGTTCGTGCCCGCCGTCCAGCCGGCGTTGTTGGAGATCACGATCGTGCCTGGCAGGTTGTGCCGGACCATCGTGTCGATCTCCTGCACGTTCATCAGGAATGAGCCGTCGCCGACAAATCCGATCACCTGGCGCTCAGGCGCGGCCGCCTTGGCCCCAAGCACGTAGGGCAGACCCACGCCCATGCAGCCGTTGGGGCCGGGGTTGAGCCGGCCGCCTTCGGCATAGGACGGGATGTACTGCCGCGCGAAGGCGAGCGTCGCATTTCCGTCGACACAGACCACCGCGTCGCGGTCCATGCGCTGCACGACCTCGTCGGCCAGGCGCAGCGGATGGATCGGCACGGTCGACGAATGGGCCTCTTCCAGCGATTGCTGACGGCGGTTGTCGTCCGACTCCCGCAGCTCCGCCACCCAGTCGGTCGGCCCGCTCAGGCCGGCTTCTTTCGCGGCGGCCGTCAGCGCCACGAGGGCCCGCTTGGCGTCGGCGACCATACCGACGGCCGCTTCCTTGTTGTGGCCGATCTCGGTCGGGTCGGTGTCGACGTGGATCACCTTGAGGTCGGGCGACCAACGCGGCGGAAGTCCGGAGCCGACAACGAAGTTGAGCCGCGTGCCGACGACAAGCGCCACGTCTGCCTCGCGGAACGCCTTCGAGCGCGCCGCAATGAAGCAGAGGTCGTGGTCTTCGGGGACCACACCGCGGCCCTGCGGCGTCGTGTAGAAGGGGATGCCCGACGTCTCGACAAACTCCCGCAGCTCGGCCGATGCGTCGGACCAGAAGATGCCGGTGCCGGTCAGGATGATTGGGCGCTCGGCGTTGGCCAGCAGTTCGATCGCTTCCTTGACCTGGTCGGGGTCTGCGCCGGGCCGCGATCGTGCCGCCGCGGCGTCTGGAAACCAGACAGCCTCGTCGTCCGACTGCTGGTAGAGCGTGTCGCCGGGCAGGTCGAGGTAGGTCGGACCGGGCTTGGGACCTTGCGCCTCGCGATAGGCGAGGTTGAAGAACTCGGGCATCCGCGCCGAGTGCGTCACACGGCTGGCCCAGCGCGTGACCGGAACGGCCATCGCGAGCTGGTCGTACTCCTGGAAGTCGTCGCGTTCGAACGACGAGAACGCCGCCGCACCGCCGAGGGCGACCATCGGCACGCCGTCGAGGTAGGCGTTGGCAACGCCGGTCAGCAAGTTGGTCGTCGCCGGGCCGGAGGCGGCCATGCAGACGCCCGGCAGGCGCTTGACCCGCGCGTAGCCGTGAGCCGCCATCGCGGCGCCCTGCTCGTGGCGACAGTCGATCGTGCGGATGCCGTGCTCCGCGGCAAATCCGGCGGCCTCGATAATCGGTCCGCCCATGATGTAGAAGAGGTCTTCGACGCCTTCATTCACCATCTGTCGGGCGAGGAGTTCAGAGCCCATCTGGTCAGGCATGTTGTGTTCCTTTCCTAACGTTCCCGCTCCCCCTCGCAGGGGGAGCTGCCGAAGGCTGAGGGGGTCCTCTGCCCGGCGTTTCTCAACCGCAGGTCTGCCTAGTCGGTGACCTCGTAGCGGTGCAGAACCGGTCGCGCCGTAGTGAACTCGCGAATCCCGGCCATGCCCGCCATCGCCTCGGACGTGCCGTGCGCGGTCAGGTCGTCCTCGGTCGCCCAGTTCTCGAAGAGCAGGTACTTGGTGTCGTCCTCAACCGAGCGGAACAGGTCGTAGTTGTTGCAGCCGGCATCTTCCGCTTTGACCTTGGCCGTGGCCCCGGCCATGAAGGCCTCAAACGCATCGTTCTGACCCTCGCCGATCGTGAATTCCACCGTCAAACCGATTGCCATCGTCAGCTCCATTCAGCTCGTTGCACGGTGCGACAGACGCCGCATCCGGTATGGACGTGTTCGGGCAACATGTTAGCGCTCGACACACCGGGTGCTTGTCAGGGCACGACGTAGACTGCCGACATGCTGGAATCGCTGCGCATGGACGGCAAACGCGTCATCGTGACCGGCGCGGGACGCGGGCTGGGCCGTCAGATGGCGCTGCATCTCGCCGACGCCGGCGCCGACATCGTCTGCGCGGCCCGCACCAGGTCCCAGATTCAGGCTGTTGCAGAAGAGATCGAGGCCAAGGGACGGCGAGCGCTCGTGATACCGACGGACGTCAGCGAATCCTCGCAAGTTGAGGCAATGGTTGAGCAAACGATCGGCGAATGGGGCGGCTTTGAAGTGATGCTCGCCAACGCCGGCGCGAGCGGTCCGGCTTCGATGAAACACATCACCGAGA
Organism: Dehalococcoidia bacterium; assembly: GCA_034428415.1. Lineage (GTDB taxonomy): Bacteria > Chloroflexota > Dehalococcoidia > Bin125 > Bin125 > Bin125. The sequence goes on along the minus strand of DAOUHS010000170.1, from coordinate 10,834 downwards.
TCACCGACGAAGATTGGCGCGAGACGGTCGGTATCAATTTTTCCAGCGTCTTCTACAGCGCTCGCGCGGCGGTGCGGCACTTCCTCGCCGAGGAGAAACCGGGCAACATCATCACCGTCTCATCGGGAACCTCGCTACGCGGCAGCGGCCCAGCCTTCTTCGTGGACGGCGCGGCCAAGGCCGGCGTGATCAACATGACCCAGTCGCTCGCCATTCAACTGGCAAAAGACCAGATCCGTGCGAACTGCATCGTTCCCGGATTCATTGCCCAGAAGACGCTCGAGGATGCGGACGAAATCGAAGTCGCACGCAACCGCGGTTCGAGAGTCCCTGTCGGTCGCGTCGGCGAGGCCTGGGAACTGGGGCCGCTGGCGGTCTATCTCGCTTCGGATGCATCGGCGTACATGACCGGCGAAGCGTTCATCATCGACGGCGGCGGTCTGGCCGGAGGGCTCGCGCCGACGGGATGGGACGTACAGTCAGGAATCGGCGGCGTGCCGACATGAGTCAACAGAATCCGATCACGCCGCCCGACGTGGGCGAGGGCAAACTCCAGGGCTTCGACCTCACCGACCGTCGCGTGATTGTCTACGGAGCGGAGAAACCGGTCGCCACGGCAATCGTCGACGCCATGCGCGAGGCTGGCGCCTCGGTCGGCGTGACCAGCGCCAACACCGACGGCACTTCGCTGTTTCGTCTCAAGAAGGCCGGAAGCAGCGGTCCGACCGAGGCCGTCGAGCTCGCCAACGGCACCAACGTGCAGGTTGCGACGCGCAAGATCAGCAAGGAACTGGGCGGCGTCGATGCGGCGATCGTGGTACCCAACCTCTATCATGCCGCGCCGATTCGCAAGACGCTCGACGCCGACATCCAGCGGGTCCTGATGGGCAATCTGGGTGGGACCTATGCCGCCTTCCGCAGCGCCGTGCGTGAGTTTCGCGGACGGCCGGGACGACTCATCGCCGTGCTCGACGCCTCGGCCGTGCGCGGTCTGACCAACCTCAGCATCTACAGCGCCGCGCAGTCGGGGGTGATTGGTCTGGTTCGCGCCCTGAGCCAGGAGTTGGCGCCGACAGGCACGACGGTCAACGCCATCGTCGTCGGCTGGACCGACTCGACGCCCGGCCGCGGGCCGTCCACGCTGGACGAGAACCTGCTCCTCCGTTACGTCCCGATGCGACGCTTCGGCGAAGCGACCGAGGCAGCCCCCCTGGCGGTCTACCTCGCCTCCGAGGCGAGCGGCTACATCACCGGCCAGACCATCCAGGTCGACGGCGGGGTGCTGAAGCACCTGTAGAAGGCGCGTTCCTTCATGTTCTGAATTTGCTTGGATAAGGATACTGTTTAACCTTATACAAGCGAAGGGCCCAGGCTAATCATCAGGTCTTGGGCTTTCTTGCGATCTGAATAGACCGCGAGCCTCTTGGATAAGGATACGCCGTATCCTTATCTAAGAGATTCACACAGGACAAGGAACGGCTGTGCGGGGTCGACTGGTTCGCCAAACCTGGAAGCACGATCCGACGCTGTATGCGCCACCGAGATATCGCCGGGCTTGCGGCTATGACTCATTCATCCCCGATCCACTGGACTTCAGCAGCAGCGGCGATTTCGAGCTCCCCGCCGAGTTGGCCGCGACCCTGTCTGAGGTGGAGGGACGCGTCTCAGAGCTAAATCGGACCGCAGACAGGGCACTGTCCTCGTTGTCTCGATTGCTGCTGCGAACTGAGTCGATCGCGTCTTCAAAAGTCGAGGGTATGCAGGCCGACGCAAGGGCCCTGGCTATGGCCGAAGCAAAACTACGTTTGGGACGCAGTGTCGGACAACAAGCGAGAGAGATCATCGCCAACATTGAAGCAATGGAGCAGGCCGTTCAGCGAGCAGCTGAGGCAGACCGATTTAACGTTGAAGATCTGCTTCAAGTACATGCCGCGCTGATGAACCGATTCCCAGCTTCCAGATTGGCCGGTCAGTTGCGCCAAAGCCAGAATTGGATTGGCGGCAACGACTACAACCCCTGTGGAGCCGACTACGTCCCACCACCGCCCGACAAGGTCGTCCCGTTGTTGGACAATCTCTGCGAGTTTGCCGAGTCAGAATTGGTACCACCAATGATGCAGGCGGCGATCGCCCACGCTCAGTTCGAGACAATTCATCCGTTCGACGACGGCAACGGACGCACTGGTCGCGCACTGGTACAGGTTGTGTTGCGTCGTCGCGGGTCGGCACCACGGTTCGTGCCGCCAATCAGCGTCGTGCTGTCACAACGGCGGGACTCCTATATCGAGGGCTTGATTGACTTCCGTGAAGGCCGCTTGACTAAGTGGATCACGACCTTCGCCGCGGCGACTGCGCAAGCGGCCCAACTGGCGATTCAATACAGCGATCTCGTCCGGGACCTGCTTCAGTTTTGGCAGGGCCGACTTCGACAGACTTCGAATCCCCGAGCAGATGCTGCTGCCTGGGCGATCCTGGACGAGTTGCCGGCGTATCCGGCCATCACAGTTCCCGACGCCGTTAGAGCGACTGGCCGTAGCCAGCCCGCAGTTAATGCTGCCTTCTCCCAGTTGGAAGAGGCAGGGATTTTGACACCACTCGGTCAATCGAGGCGAAATCGCGCTTGGGAGCCGCAAGGTCTGCTCGATCTTATCATCGCCTTTGAGTCCGGCGAGGTCGCAGCCCTCGGCTAGACTGTCCGCGCTGACGACTGGCCCAACACCGAATTGCTGGAGCACTTCCATGACTGACTTTGAGAACATTTTGTACCGCGTCGAGGACCGCAAGGCCTACGTGACGCTGAACCGTCCTGAGAAACTGAACGCCCTCTCCATTGCCCTGCAAGACGAACTCTCGCAGGCAATGTGGGAGGCCGACAACGATACCGCCGTCCACTGCGTGATCCTCAGCGGGGCGGGTCGCGCCTTCTCGGCCGGCTACGACCTGACCGGCTCGACCCGCGACTCGCAGGAGACCTACGACAAGGTCTACCGCGGCCGCGTTTCATTCGACGACGACACCTGGGGCATGGAGAAGGCGCAGCGCGCGCGGATGGCGATCTTCGACATGCACAAGCCGGTCATCGGCAAAGTCCACGGCTACTGTCTCGCTGGCGGCACCGACCTGGTCCTGCTCTCCGACATCATCATCGCCGCCGAGGACGCCGTGATCGGCTTCCCGCCGGTCCGCGCGATGGGTGCGCCGCCGGCCCACATGTGGCTCTACCACGGCGGACCCCAGTTCGCCAAGCGCATGCTGCTGACCGGCGACAGCATCTCCGGCGCCGAAGCGGCCCAGCGTGGTCTGGTCTACGACGCCGTCCCGCCCGACCGCCTGGACGAAGAGGTCGAGGAACTCGCCAACAAGATGGCGATGATCGACCACGAGCTGCTCTCGGCCAACAAGCGCATCGTCAACCTGGGCCTGGAGATCATGGGAGCGCGGACGCTGCAGCGGCTCGCCTCCGAGAACGATGCCCGCGCTCACCTGGCGCCAGCTGTCCAGGAGTTCGGCAAGATGTCGCGCGAGAAGGGCCTCAAGGCAGCCCTCGAGTGGCGCGACAACCGCTTCGGCGACGGGCGAGGCTCGGCCGCCGCCCAGCAGCGCAAAGCCGCGACGACCTGATCCAAATCTCCCCCTCTGGGGGAGATGTCACGGAGTGATAGAGGGGGCACGATGGCCATGCCCGATCGATTTCGACTCGACGGTCAAGTCGTCCTACTCACCGGTGCGGGACGCGGTCTCGGACGCGCCATGGCGATGTCCTATGCCGACGCCGGCGCGAAGGTCGCCGGAGCCTCTCGCACACTGTCGCAGCTTGAGGAGACCGCCGAACTGGTCGCTGAACGCGGCGGTGAGGCCATCTCGATCGCCACCGACGTCACTGATGCCGGAGCGGTCGAGGCGATGGTCGCCGAGACCATCGACCGATTCGGACGCGTCGACATCCTGATGAACAACGCGGGCGGCGGCGCGGCGGGCGACGGCGCGCCGCTAGAAGAGCTCACCGATGAGCAGTGGCGCTGGGGTATCGACATGAACCTCACCTCGCAGATGCTCTGCGCCAGAACAGTCCTGCCGCACATGACCGAACGCGGTTCGGGTGTGATCATCAACGTGGCCAGTGGATTCGGCCTGCGCGGCGGTCGCGACAACTGGATGTACGTCGCGGCCAAGGCCGGTGTGGTCAACCTCACCCGCTCGTTGGCTGTGACCTATGGTCCCGCCGGTGTGCGCACCAACTGCATCGCGCCGGGAATCTTCCCCCATACGCCGCAAGCGCTCGAACGCTGGCGCGGCGGCCGCTACATCCCGATCGGACGGGCCGGCGTGGCCTGGGAGATGGGACCCTTGGCAGTCTTCCTCTCCTCCAACGCCGCCGCCGGAATCAGCGGCGAGACGATCGCCCAGGACGGCGGCGGCCTGGCCGCGATCGGTCCCACCGGCTGGGCCCCTCGGGTGCGCCTGACCGAGCCGACCTGAGGGAGCCGCCGATGTCAGACTTCGTCCCGACTCCCAATCCCGAGCAACCCGAGGATCCGTTCCTGCTCAAGGGACGTGTCGCCCTGGTCGTCGGAGCAGGCGATCCACTCGGCCGCGCCGCCGCCGTCGCCCTGGCCGAGGCCGGCGCCGGAGTCGCGGTCGCCAGTCTCAGGGCGGGACCACAGGAAGTCATGCGAGTCAACTCGGTCGCCAACGAGATCTGGTCGCTCGGCAGAGCCAACACCGCCATCACGCTGGACGCATCCGACGCCAACAGCGTCGATGCCGCCGTCGCCCGCGCCAGTTCGGAGTTGGGCAGTCTCGACATCCTGGTCAACGCGGCCGATCTCCCCGTCGCCGCGCCGCTGGACGAGCTCACGCCTGATGACTGGCACGCAATTCTCGCCGCCAACCTGCTCGCCCCGGCGATGACCTCGCGTGCAGCGGCGCGCGTCATGAAAGCGAATGGCTACGGACGGATCATCAACCTGGTCTCAGTGCTGGCTGCGCGGGGCGTCGCCAACACCTCTTCCTACGCCGCCGCCCACGCCGGTGTGCTGGCGCTGACCCGGGCGCTCTCCCAAGAGTGGGCCCGCTCGGGAATCACCGTCAATGCTTTGCAGGTCGGCATCTACGAGGGTCAACACGGCTTCGGCGACGACCCGGACACCGTCCGCCAGGTCGCGCGCATGCTGCCCGCCAAGGAGCTGGTCAAACCCGAGGACGTCGGCCCGGCCGTCGTCGCGCTGGCCGCCGACTCCGGCTTCATCACTGGCGAAACAATCGCCGTCGACGCCGCCGCAACCGCGCGGGTTTGATCGCTAACTGCCCGTTACGAGCGCCCTGCTCGCGGCGTCGATTCGTCCCCGATCCGGGATGCATTCCAACCAACGTTGCGGAATCGCCGACGCCCCGTATCGCGCGCCAAGCACCGCGCCGGCAACAGCAGCGTTTGTATCGGTGTCCCCGCCCCCGCCGATGATCCTGATCAGCGCGCGCTCGAGACTGTCGTCCGTATCAAGACACCAGAGCGCGGCCTGCATACAGAGATAGGTGTGCCCGCTGACACGCTCGTCGGCAATCCGCTCCTCGATCTGATCGGGGACGGCGAGCATCCAGGTGATCAGCTCGGCCGGCGCACCGTCCTGGGTCGCGGCCAATGTCAGCTCATCGCGACTGGGACTCTCACCCCGCAGCAGCATCGCGATCGCGGCGTTGACCATGATGCAAGACCACTGCGCGCCCGGAGCGAAGTGGGTGACAGCGCAGCTGGCGGCCGTCTGCTCGATCAAGGTGTTCGGTTCGAGCCAGCGCCTCAACGCGACGGGGGCGCAGCGCACTAGCGCACCGTTGGGCTGCGTCTCGGGACTGCCGCGCTCCTGCCAGAACGCCTTCGCCGCGCCCGGCACGCCGAGCCCGACTTCCAGGTAATCAATCACGCTCGAGGTCATCATCCCAATGCCCCGGCCGTTCTGCGATCGCCACCGCACCAGACGATCGGCGAAGCCGGAGATTGGGTCGGCATCGTGCGCCAACGCCTCGGCTAACTCGATCGCCTGCGCGAGGTCGTCGTCGATCGGACGACCGCGCTCCTTGGGGTTGATCTCGCTGACACCGTCCGGATAGCTACGCTCGATCGACGAGCGGCTCGCGCCTTCGACCGGCAGGCCCAGCAAGTTGCCGACCGCCAGTCCGAGCAAAACCCCCTCAGCGCGGTCCTCGTCCAGCGGCGCGACAGGCCGCGAACCGATCAGCGCGGCAAGATGTGAAGCCTGGCGGATGATGCCCGGGTCGTCGAATCTGGACATGGCGTTCGCAGCCTAGCCAGCTGCGAGCTCAACCGTGACCTGCTGCCAGCTACGCTGAGCCCTGAAACCGCGATGCCGAGGATGGAACTATGACCTTGCCGAATGATGCTCGGGGACTGCCCCTGACCACCTCCGAAGAAGCGGCCCGGGCCTATCGACAGGGCGTCGACCGGATGTTGTCCTACAGCCTTGGGGTTGATGAAGCGTTGGAGCGCGCGATCGAGCTCGATCCGGACTTCGCGCTCGCCCACGCGCAGCTTGGTCTCTTCCATCTCTTCCGCGGCAACGGCAAGCGCGCGGCGGATCTCGCCAATCGGGCCAACGAACTGGCGCAGAACACGACCACCCGAGAGCGGCGCCACGCCGCGATCCTCGGTGCCACGGCCCGGGGCAAGGCGTCCGAGGCGCCGGCCTTGGTCGACGAGCACTTGCGCGAGACACCGCGCGACGCGCCGATCCTGTTGCAATGGTTCGGCGCCAACTTCTACGGCGGCGGAGTCGAAAAGCGCGAGCGTATGCTCGACAAGTTCGACAGCCTCGCGCCCGCCTATGGCGACGACTGGTGGTTCCTCAGCTGGCACGCTTTCGCCAATCACGAGATGGACAACCTCGAGCGTGCCCGGGTTCTGGTCCAACGTTCGCTGGACTTGCGCCGTCAAAACGGGCAGGCGGCGCACGCGATGTCGCACGTCTTCTTCGAGGAGCACGACCTGACCGGCGGCGCCGGATTTCTCGGCGAATGGCTTGACGACTTCCCCGAGCGGGCCGGCTTCTATCGTCACCTGACCTGGCACCAGGCGCTCTTCCTGCTCGCCAACGGCCGGCGATCTGCAGCGCTGGCGCTGCACGACCAGACGATCCGGCCCGGCGCCGACGAGCATGGCGACGCCCTGGGCGGCGTCGCCGATGGCGCCTCGCTGCTTTGGCGCTGCCGACTACACGACAGCGTCGGCGGCAACGGCAGCGAACACCCCGACTGGCGAGCAATCGCTGACCTCGCCGACTCCGCCTTCCCCCGGCCGGGAACGGCCTGGGTCGATGTGCACCGCGCAATGGCGCTGGCCGCATTGGGCGACGAGGTTGGATTGGGCAAGTTGCTGGACGGCCTCCAGGCGGCGGCAGACCGCGGCCACACGACCGCCGGCTCCGTCGTGGCGCCCGTCGTTGAAGCGCTCTCGGCCTTTGCCCAGGGCGACTATGAGTCGGCCGCCAACGGACTCTCGAGTGTCCGAGATCTGCTGGTCACGTTGGGCGGATCAAACGCGCAGCGAGACGTCTTCGAAGAGACCCTGGTCGAGGCCCGCCTGCGGGCCGGCCAGACCGAACAGGCGATGGAACTGTTGCGAGAGCGTCTCGATCGCGGCGCCACCGCGCGCGATCTGTTCCGCTGGGGACGCGCCCAGACCGCGAAGGACGAGCTCGACGAGGCGAAGGCGTCATTCCGGCGCGCCGCCCAACTCTGGGCCGACGGGGACTTGGACGCCCCGGAAATGCAAGCCCTGCAAGAAGCCGCCGCATGACCTCGCAGCCCTCCGTTCCGCGACCCGATGTCATCGTCGAGGACGATCTCGACGCCCAACGCGGAAGCGAGCTGGAGAAGCGCTACCACCTCTTTCTGCACGACTCCGACGACCACACCTACGAATACGTGATCGAACTGCTGGGAGCGGTCTTTGGCTACTCGAAAGAAAAGGCGTTCGCTATCGCCTCGATGATCGACGGCCACGGCCGAGGAATCGTCGAGACGGCCGACTACGAAACGGTCAAGAAGCACCAGGACCAGATCCACGGCTGGGGACCCGACCCGAGAATTCCGCACTGTCGCGGTTCCTTGTCGGCGACCATCGAGGAAGCGCCCTAGCCTGCGCGATTGGTCGAAAGGAGCACGCTGATGGTTCGACTCCGCGATCTACATCCCGAAGAAGCCGAGCACATGCTCCAACGCGCCGAACAGTTGCGCCGTCGCCAGTTCGATGTTGACGCCACACCCTGGATCGTGCCGCCGCCGCTGGCGGAGTCGAAGATTGCGATGATCACGACCGCCGCCTTGCATCGGCGCGACGACCCGCCCTTCCGTTTCGCCGACACCGGCTACCGGCTGATCCCAGACGACATCGACCGGAATCACCTGGTGCAGTCACACATCAGCGTCAATTTCGACCGCACTCACTACCAGCGCGACATCAACGTGGTGCTGCCGCTCGATCGGATGCACGAACTCGAGGCCGCCGGTGAAATCGGCGGAGTGTCGCCGACCCACTTCTCCATCCTCGGAGCAACGGACGCCTTCCTACTCGAGCCCTCGGCAGTCGAGATGGCCGAGCGCATGAAGGGCCTCGGTGTCAACACCGCGCTGCTGATTCCTGTTTGACCCGTCTGCACAGCCGCCGTCGGCGTGCTCTCCCACTTCCTCCAACGACACGGCATCGCCACGACCAGCATCAGCCTGATCCGCGAACAGTCCGAAGCGGTACATCCGACCCGAGCGCTCTGGGTCCCCTTTCCGCTCGGACGCCCGCTCGGCGTCGCCGACGATCCCCAGTTCCAGACGGACGTGCTCCGCAGTGCGCTCAGCCTGCTCCACACCGCGACCGAGCCGACCATCGTCGACTACCCGCACGACGCGCCCGACGGCGACGGCGACGGCGTCTGGGCCTGCGCCATCGAGCTTCCGGCGCCTGAGGTCAGCCAACTGGAGGCCTCGCTGCGCGCGGACATCGACCTGCTGATGCCCCGCTACATCGAGGCGCGCCGTCGTCGCGGCCGCTCGACCTTCGGCATGAGTGGGGCCAAACTCGAAGAGCTCGACCGGCTCGTCTCCTTCGCCGTCGCCGTCGCCGAAGGCTGCGGCTTCAATCAGGTCCCGGCCTCCGCAGCCGGCCCTGACTGGATCCACCCAATGCCGATGCTGGTCCGCTTCGTCGTCGAAGATCTACGTGCCTTCTATCAGGAAGCGGCGACCTCGGACGACGCCTCGGGGCCGCCGTCCCAGCACGACATGCACGGCTGGATCTTCAATGAGACCGCGCTCGGACGGCTCATCAAGCAGATCGCGCAACTGATTACCGACAACGACGATCCACGTCTGCTGTTCGTCCGCGGCCTGCTTATCCCCGAGGGCTTCTGGGAGGGCGGACCCACCTTCGGCGGCCCGCCGCCGGGCGAAGATCCGCGCGAATTCCTGATCCGCAGCCGTCGCTATCTTCAGGGTCAGGAAGCCTGAACGGAGCACACCGATGGTTCGTCTCGATGATCTGCACCCCGAAGAAGCGCATCACATGCGAAACATGGGCGAGCGCTTTGCGCAGATACCGCTCGACTCCACGCCATTCGTCACGCCCCCGCCCCTCGCAGAGTCCACGATCGCCCTGATCACGTCGGCAGGTCTGCATCGTCGCGATGACCGACCATTTCGCTTCGCCGACCAGGGCTACCGCATCATTCCCAGCGACATTGATCCCGCCGACCTCGTCCAAACCCAGGTCAGCGTCAACTTCGATCGCACTCACTACCAGCGCGACGTCAACGTCGTACTTCCACTTGATCGTCTCCGCGAGTTAGCAGAGGCCGGTGAAATCGGCGGCGTGTCCGAGTGGCACTACTCGGTGCTGGGCTCAAACCCCAATCCGGCATTGATGAAGGATGCGGCCGCCGATCTGGCGCAACGCCTGCACGATTCCGGCGTGCACTGCGCCATGCTGACACCCGTTTGACCAGCCTGCACGGGTACCGTCGGTACCCTCGCGCACTTCCTCGAACAGGGCGGCATCGCCACCACTGGGATCAGCCTGATCCGCGAGCACACTGAAGCAGTCAATCCCCCGCGAGCCCTCTGGGTGCCGTTCCCGCTCGGACGGCCGCTGGGCATCGCCGACGACCCTGAGTTCCAGAGCGATGTCCTGCGCAGCGCCCTGCGACTGCTTGAAACAGCCACCGAGCCAACGATCGAGGACTACCCGCGCGAAGCGCCCGACGGCAACGGAGACGGCGTCTGGGCCTGCACCATCGCCTTGCCCGAACCAGATGTCAGCGACCTGGAAGCCGCCCTCCGGCGCGAGGTCGATCTGCTCACCCCCTGGTACGAGGAGACCCGCCGCCGTAGGGGCAGGACCACCATCGGGATGAGCGGGGCCACGCCGGATCAGATCGACAGCCTCGTCTCCTTCGTCGTCGCCTGCGCCGAAGGCGCCGGATTCTCCGAAGTTCCCGAGCCAGCCTCCGGTCCGAACTGGCGACACGCTATGCCAATGCTCCTGCGCTTCGTGGTCGAGGACCTGCGCGCCTTCTACCAGGAAGCGGTCACATCGAGGCCCGGCACCCAGGCTCCCTCACAGCACGACATGCACACCTGGATCTTCGAACAAACCGCCTTCGGACGCGCCCTGCTGCAGATCGGACACCAGATCGCGGCCGTCGGTGATCCACCCTTGCTGATGATGCGTGGCTTCATGATTCCGGAGGGCTTCTGGGTCGAAGGTCCAACCTGGGGCCAACAGACCCGCAACGTAGGCGGTCCGCAGTGGATTCGCGAGGCGCAGGAATACCTC